>NZ_CP152049.1:6577500-6685000 GCF_038630985.1 Paenibacillus sp. FSL H8-0548 | reverse complement strand
TTCCGAATGGGGAAACCCAGCTGCCGTAATGGGCAGTTACTTTCAACTGAATACATAGGTTGGATAGAGGCATACCAGGGGAACTGAAACATCTAAGTACCCTGAGGAAGAGAAAACAATAGTGATTCCGTCAGTAGCGGCGAGCGAACGCGGATTAGCCCAAACCAAGGAGCTTGCTCCTTGGGGTTGTAGGACGTCTCACATGGAGTTACAAAGGTGTTTGGTAGGCGAAGAGGTCTGGAAAGGCCCGCCAGAGCAGGTAAAAGCCCTGTAACCGAAAGCAAGCACTCTCCGAGACGGATCCTGAGTACGGCGGGACACGAGAAACCCCGTCGGAATCCGGCAGGACCATCTGCCAAGGCTAAATACTCCCTGGTGACCGATAGTGAAGCAGTACCGTGAGGGAAAGGTGAAAAGCACCGCGGAAGCGGAGTGAAAAAGAACCTGAAACCGTGCGCTTACAAAAAGTCAGAGCCCGTTAAATGGGTGATGGCGTGCCTTTTGTAGAATGAACCGGCGAGTTACGATCACGTGCAAGGTTAAGTCGGGAAGACGGAGCCGTAGCGAAAGCGAGTCTGAATAGGGCGAATAAGTACGTGGTCGTAGACCCGAAACCGTGTGATCTACCCCTGTCCAGGGTGAAGGTGCGGTAACACGCACTGGAGGCCCGAACCCACGCACGTTGAAAAGTGCGGGGATGAGGTGGGGGTAGCGGAGAAATTCCAATCGAACTCGGAGATAGCTGGTTCTCCCCGAAATAGCTTTAGGGCTAGCCTCGAGGAATGAGCGTCGTGGAGGTAGAGCACTGATTGGGTGCGGGGCCCGCCAAGGGTTACCAAGTCCAGTCAAACTCCGAATGCCATAGACGTGCTACTCGGGAGTCAGACAGTGAGTGCTAAGATCCATTGTCAAGAGGGAAACAGCCCAGATCATCAGCTAAGGTCCCCAAGTGTGTGTTAAGTGGGAAAGGATGTGGAGTTGCAAAGACAACCAGGATGTTGGCTTAGAAGCAGCCATCATTTAAAGAGTGCGTAATAGCTCACTGGTCGAGTGACTCTGCGCCGAAAATGTAACGGGGCTAAACACACCACCGAAGCTATGACATGTGCCTATATGGTACTTGGGTAGGGGAGCGTTGAATACGGATTGAAGTTGGACCGTGAGGACTGGTGGACTGTATTCAAGTGAGAATGCCGGTATGAGTAACGAAAAGACAAGTGAGAATCTTGTCCGCCGAAAGCCTAAGGGTTCCTGAGGAAGGCTCGTCCTCTCAGGGTAAGTCGGGACCTAACGCGAGGCCGAAAGGCGTAGTGGATGGACAACAGGTTGAAATTCCTGTACCACCGAAGATTGTTTGAGCAATGGGGTGACACAGAAGGGCAGTGACGCGGACTGATGGAATAGTCCGTCTAAGCAGTGAGGCTGGTGTGTAGGCAAATCCGCACACTATAAGGCTGGGCTGTGATGGGGAGCGAAAATTACAGTAGCGAAGGTCATGTACTCCGGCTGTCAAGAAAAGCCTCTAGTGAGATCTAGGTGCCCGTACCGCAAACCGACACAGGTAGGCGAGCAGAGTATGCTAAGGCGCGCGGAAGAACTCTCGTTAAGGAACTCGGCAAAATGACCTCGTAACTTCGGGAGAAGAGGTGCCTCGGTAGGGTGAATAGCCCGAGGGGGCCGCAGTGAAAAGGCCCAAGCGACTGTTTAGCAAAAACACAGGTCTGTGCGAAGCCGTAAGGCGAAGTATACGGGCTGACGCCTGCCCGGTGCTGGAAGGTTAAGGGGAGCGGTTAGGGGTAACCCGAAGCTGTGAACCGAAGCCCCAGTAAACGGCGGCCGTAACTATAACGGTCCTAAGGTAGCGAAATTCCTTGTCAGGTAAATTCTGACCCGCACGAATGGCGTAACGACTTGGGCGCTGTCTCAACGAGAGATCCGGTGAAATTTTAATACCTGTGAAGATGCAGGTTACCCGCGACAAGACGGAAAGACCCCATGGAGCTTTACTGTAACTTGATATTGAACTTTGGTACGATCTGTACAGGATAGGTGGGAGCCTACGAAGCATGAGCGCCAGCTTGTGTGGAGGCACCGTTGGGATACCACCCTGATCGTATCGGAGTTCTAACCTAGAACCGTGAAACCGGTTCGGGGACCGTGTCAGGTGGACAGTTTGACTGGGGCGGTCGCCTCCTAAAATGTAACGGAGGCGCCCAAAGGTTCCCTCAGAATGGTTGGAAATCATTCGCAGAGTGCAAAGGCATAAGGGAGCTTGACTGCGAGACCTACAAGTCGAGCAGGGACGAAAGTCGGGCTTAGTGATCCGGTGGTACCGAATGGAAGGGCCATCGCTCAACGGATAAAAGCTACCCTGGGGATAACAGGCTTATCTCCCCCAAGAGTCCACATCGACGGGGAGGTTTGGCACCTCGATGTCGGCTCATCGCATCCTGGGGCTGAAGTAGGTCCCAAGGGTTGGGCTGTTCGCCCATTAAAGCGGTACGCGAGCTGGGTTCAGAACGTCGTGAGACAGTTCGGTCCCTATCTGTCGCGGGCGCAGGAAATTTGAGAGGAGCTGTCCTTAGTACGAGAGGACCGGGATGGACGTACCGCTGGTGTACCAGTTGTTCCGCCAGGAGCACCGCTGGGTAGCCAAGTACGGACGGGATAAGCGCTGAAAGCATCTAAGCGCGAAGCCCCCCTCAAGATGAGATTTCCCAGTATGTAAGACCCCTTGAAGACGACGAGGTTGATAGGTTCGGGGTGGAAGCACAGCAATGTGTGTAGCTGACGAATACTAATCGGTCGAGGGCTTATCCTAAACACGTTTACTCGGACCCATACATCCGGTAGACAGCAGCATAAAGGTTCAGCAAACCTACCTTTCGTATCCAGTTTTCAGGGCGCAATACCCTGGTTTTCAACCGTGCCTCTTTTGCAGTTGAAGCTCTTGGAGACATTTCAACGCAAATAGCAATGTTCCCTGATAGCTCAGTTGGTAGAGCACTCGACTGTTAATCGAGTTGTCACAGGTTCGAGTCCTGTTCGGGGAGCCATTATGCTCTCATAGCTCAGTAGGTAGAGTGCATCCATGGTAAGGATGAGGTCACCGGTTCGAATCCGGTTGAGAGCTCCAGATTACTTTCAACTAAATGTGTACAAGCTTTAATTTCAGCATGGCCCGTTGGTCAAGTGGTTAAGACACCTCCCTTTCACGGAGGTAACAGGGGTTCGAGTCCCCTACGGGTCACCAATTACCTTTTCTTACTAAAGGCGCCTTTACATTTGGACGCTTAGCTCAGCTGGGAGAGCATCTGCCTTACAAGCAGAGGGTCGGCGGTTCGATCCCGTCAGCGTCCACCATATCGCTCTTGGGGATTAGCCAAGCGGTAAGGCAACGGACTTTGACTCCGTCATTCTCAGGTTCGATCCCTGAATCCCCAGCCATTTTAACTATGAGTCATTAGCTCAGTTGGTAGAGCACCTGACTTTTAATCAGGGTGTCGTAGGTTCGAATCCTACATGACTCACCATTTTTTATAACTTGCGCGTGTGGCGGAATTGGCAGACGCACCAGACTTAGGATCTGGCGTTTCACGACGTGGGGGTTCAAGTCCCTCCACGCGCACCATATTTATCCCTTAATAAGGAAACGTTCAGTAAGTCAACTGAACTATTAAAGCTTTTTACTTTTTATGCGCGTATGGCGGAATTGGCAGACGCACCAGACTTAGGATCTGGCGTTTCACGACGTGGGGGTTCAAGTCCCTCTACGCGCACCATACTTTTAAACACAGCTTTCAGGATCAGTTGATCTTGGAAGCTTTTTTTTATACGCTTAAGTTGGTAAAGTAAGCACCGGATAGCAAACAGCCAGGCAGATCATAGGATCTGCCTGGCTGTTTTTGTGTTGTTGGAATAGGGCTACTCCGTAACGCCCATCGATTTGTTGATACCTAGGTCAGCAATCCGGGAGAGCTGCAGCGCCATGAAGAAGGAAGAGTAGACCATGTTATTGCTAAACCAGTGTCGGATGATGCCGATTAGCGCAAGCACCGTGTAATCGAGCAGAATATCCATTTGAACCAGAAGCCTTTGCTCCATATCCAGGCTGATGATCCTCTGATACATGCTCTCGCGAATAATGTCGTGCAGTTTTCGGTTAAATTCGGGCAAGCTGTGCTTGAACATTAAACGGAAAAACTTTTCATGCTCCATGAGATATTGAAATAAAGCAACGAGCAAAGGATCGGCGGCATCCGCCTTATTAGGGAGCAGAACAAGTTTACCGATTTCTGGTCGCAAGGATTCGGTGAGCATCGTTAGATTATCTCCGATCATTCTCTCCAAAAAGGTATCCTTATCTTGATAGTGGGCATAAAACGTCGAACGGTTAACGTTCGCTTGCTCCGTAATATTCAATATGGTAATTTCCTCAATGGTTTTGCTCTCCAGCAAGTACAGCAAGGCCTCTTCTAAAATAAGACGCGTTCGAGTTACTCTCCTATCTTCCATTTTTAACTCCTCTCTAGTCAAAGCTGCATAATCAAAGATAATGTCGGATATCCATCATAAAATAAAATAGTGATGTTTTGAGGTATTATCAGGAAAATCCTTTCATATCAAGCCAGACGATTAAAGTAATCATGTTGAACATGAAATAAATAACCAACATAAATGGTATATTTTACACTTTAAACAACAGAATTTGATATTTTGATGGTTGTGTCTGGATTTTGAATTGATATAATGATAGCACAAACCCAAGCATGTTCATAGGAATACATAAAATAGATTTAGGAGGAAAATACGATGCCATTTGTGGATCAATTCGCAGTTCCAGCCACAAATCCTTATATAAGCAAAGCTATTGAACTCGCAGATATATTTGCTCAGGATGCGGCTGAGCGTGATCGTGTGGGAGGTGCGCCGCATCAGCAGATTCAATGGATTAAAGAAAGCGGCTTGCTTAAATTACCCATACTCAAAAAATATGGCGGGGAAGAGCAACCGTGGTCAGTCATATTGCGGGTGGTCAGGGAATTTGCAAAAGCAGACACTTCCATCGCTCATTTATATGGTTTTCATTGTCTGAACGTCATCGGCACGATCTGGAAGTGCAGCCCCGAGCAAATTGCTAGCTTACAGGGCGAGACAGCGCGGAACGACTGGTTCTGGGGTAATTCGATCAACTATCTTGACCGCCGTCTGACAGGTAAGAAAGAAGGGAGCCATTACGTGCTTAACGGCTTAAAGGGCTTCTCCTCCGGTTCACCAGTAGCGGATTATTTATCCGTATCATGGCGGGATGAGGAGAAGGATGAGCTGGTATTCGGATGCGTTCCCGTTACGAAAACGGGTTTGACCGTTCATGATGACTGGGATGGGATTGGGCAGCGGCAAACAGGCAGCGGAACAGTACAGTTCGAGAACGTCATCGTGTATGAAGACGAAATCAGTGGTTCCGACAGATTTGCGGATACAGCCTACGCGACGCTCATTCCGATTCTCTCCAAGAGCGTCATGACCAACTTGTTTATCGGGAGCATAGAAGGGGCGATCAAAGAAGCGAGGGAATACACGCTGCGGCATACTAGACCCTTTATCGCATCAGGGGTAGCCAAAGCTACTGAGGATCCGTGGATTCAGCGCCAATACGGCGAGTTATGGCTGCAATTGCTGGCTGCTGCGGCCCTTGGAGACACGGCTCTGGCAAAGGTGGATGAGGTTTGGGAGAAAGGGGAGGCGCTGACAACGGAGGAACGCGGAGAAGCAGCTGTGCTGGTCGGAGCGGCCAATGTGTTCGCGGGAAATGCCGCTTTGGAGGTTACGAGTCGTATATTCGAGGTTATGGGTGCGCGTTCGGCTACGATCAGTCATGGCTTCGACCGCTTCTGGAGAAATGTTCGCACGCATACGCTGCATGACCCGGTTGAATACAAATTGCGCAGCGTGGGCAGTTGGCTGCTAACAGGAAGCGTCCCTTCATCTGTATACGGTTGATTAGGCTATGCGAAGGAGAATCGACATTAAATGAATCATCGTGGGAAACGGTTTGTAGAGAGCCTAGAGGATGGGCGCAGTGTATGGCTTGAAGGGAAAAAGGTGGAGGGGCTTGCACAGCATGCCGCTTTCAAAGGCACATTGAGAACGATCAGCGGATTGTTCGGCATGCTTGACCGGCCAGACGAACAAGAAATAATCGGATATCGCACGACAGAAGGACATTTCGCCCACAGCGCCTTCCTCGTTCCCTATACGGCTGAGGAGTTGGCGAAAAGGACGCAAGCCTTCCATGTATGGTCGAAGCGAACGAACGGGATGATGAGTCGGCTATCCGATTACGCCCGTTCGATTATTACCGGATGGTATGGTGCACGGGTACAGCTAGGCCGGCTAGACCCGCATTTCGAATCCAAAATTAGCGCGTATTACCGAGAAGCAAGAGATCGGGATCTATTCCTAACTACGGCCATCCTTGATCCGCAAATTAACCGGGCCAGTGGGCTGGAAGAGGAGCGCATTGCTGAGAGGTTTCTCCATATCGTAAGGAAAACGGAAGAGGGCATCGTTGTTCGTGGAGCTAAGATGATTGCGACAGGCGCCCCGTACACTCATGACTTTGTTATCTTCTCGCTTTTGAAATTCGAGCAGAATCAAGAGGATCATGCTCATGTGCTTATTGTACCTGCCAATTCGAAGGGGCTCCATATCGTTTGTCGAGAATCCTATGCGGATGACAGGCCAAAGGAACATATTCTGAGCTCCCAATATGAAGAAATGGATGCCGTGCTGTTTTTTGACGATGTGCTGATTCCATGGGAGCGAGTGCTTCTGCAGGGTAACGTCGCAGCGGTTCAAAAGCTTCGTGAGTATAAGGGAGCGAACTCGCTTGCCTACCATCAGACGGCCGTCCGCTCTATTGCAAAGTTTGAATTCGTGACCGGGGTGACGATGGCTATTGCGGAATCCATTGGGGTGAAAGACTATTTGCATATTCAGGAGAAGCTTGGCGAGCTTCTCTCGCAAGTAGATGTCATCAAGGCGCTAGTCATTGCTTCGGAATCCGAGGCGAAGCTGGATGAGTCGGGCATGCTTGTACCTGAAATCAGCTACATCAATACAGCAAGGAATATAGGGACAAAATTTTATCCGAGAGCCATCGAAATTATTCAACAGGTTGGCGGCGGTGGATTCGTACAGACGCCTTCGGGGATGGAGGACTTTTATGGACCGATCTCCAAGTTTATGCATTTGTATTTTGAAGGGGCAACGGTTAGCGCAGAGAAGAAAGTGCAGCTGATGAAGCTGGCGTGGGATTTGGTCGGTAGTCCGCTGGGATCGCGGCACGAGCTTTATGAGCGGTTTTATGCTGGAGACCCGATTCGCCATTATGCTCAGCAGTATCAGGCAGCCAACAAGGCCTATTTCACCGATCCGGTGTGGAAGCTGATTCACGAAGGCGGCAAATAACGATATTGGCTGCTTTGGCCTAAGCAGAGAAGGAGAAGGTTATGAAAATATATTGGTTTATTCCAACCTCACGCACCGATGAGACCTATCTTGGTTCGTCCATAGAAGCAGTCCCTATCACTTATGACTATCTCGGCGAGCTTGCAAGAACATTGGACAAGAAAGGCTATGAAGGGGCATTAGTGGCAACGGGCAAGGTTTGGGAGGATGCTTGGGTAGTTGCTTCCTCGCTGCTTGCCCACACGTCTAAGCTGAAGTTTTTGGTGGCGATTCGGCCAGGGCTGATGTCACCGACACTAGCGGCACGGATGGCCGCCACCTTTGACCGCTTGTCTGGGGGCAGACTGCTCGTCAATGTCGTCACCGGCGGAGATAAAGCGGAGCTGGCGGGAGACGGGCTTCATTTGGAACACGATGAAAGATATGCGTTGACGGATGAATTTGTAGAGGTTTGGAAGAAAACGCTCAGTGGCGAGACGGTCAATCTGGATGGAAAGCATGTGAAGGTTGCGAATGCGGAGCTGCTGTATCGTCCAGTACAGCAGCCTCATCCTCCGTTATATTTCGGAGGCTCGTCAGAAGCGGCTATGCAGGTCGCAGCCAAGCACATTGATGTTTACTTGACCTGGGGTGAAACACCCGAAGCGGTTTCAGGAAAGATCACGCAGATGAGGGAGCTTGCAGCCCTGGAAGGCAGGCAGCTTGAGTTCGGCATCCGTTTGCATCTGATCGTTCGGGAGACGGATGAGGAAGCGTGGGAAGCGGCCGATCAATTAATCCAATACCTTGATGAGGACACTATTGCGGCAGCACAGCAAAAGATCAGAAAGGCTGATTCGGTAGGCCAACAGAGGATGACCGATTTGCATGGCGGTGATCGCGACTCGCTCATCGTCGGTCCGAATCTCTGGTCAGGCATTGGCTTGGTTCGCGGCGGGGCAGGGACTGCGCTAGTGGGAAGCCCTCAGGTAGTGGCAGAAAGAATCCGTGAATACGCGGAGCTCGGGATTACCCATTTCATTTTTTCCGGGTATCCCCATATGAATGAAGCGGTTAGGGTAGCGGATTTGTTATTTCCTTACTTGCCGATTTCATTGGAAGCCGAATAAGCCTAGCGGCGTGAAGGGTGTGATGCAGCATCGCAGCAGTTTGCCATAAGGGCCGTAGCCATCCTTTTCGAAAAGCGGATATAGATGCTCTGAACGAACTTGAGCGACTTAAGAATAGAGCAAAGCAACAGGATTAAAGAAGCAAGGTAACCAAACAACTAAGGACCAGCTCGCTTCAGAGTGCAGGTCTGTAAAATCTTGAGGAGGAAGAACATGAGAAAATCCACATTTAAAACGGGGTCGCGGCTATTGCTGCTGCTTACTTTGGCGCTTAGCGTCGTCGTAACGGGATGCCAAGCAGCAACTAAAAACAACAACGGGGTAAATCAAGCAACGGTTAGTCCAAGCGCCACTACCAGCACTGAGACGGATGCTGCCACGAACGAACCGGTGAAGGATGGTACATTAATCGTCGCATTATCTACGGACGTTACATTGCTCGATCCTACCCGCCAAGGCGGATGGCAGACATTTCTCGTCAATCGCAACATTCATGAGTCTCTCGTGAAGGAGGATTTGTCCAAAACCTCTGAGGAGGCGGCCGTTGTCGAAATTATTCCAAGTCTCGCGGAAACATGGGAAGTATCGCCGGACGGACTTACGTATACCTTTCATTTGAGGAAGGGAGTCAAGTTCCAAGACGGAACGGATTTTAATGCAGATGCCGTTGAATTTAACGTGCGACGCGCTTGGGACAAGGAATTTGAATTTTTCGATGAAGTAAGCGCAACGAATATGAGCCGGATTTATAACGATTTGAAAAGCATTCAGGCTGTAGATGCGAATACGTTCTCGTTCACCTTCAATCATCCTTTCCAAGCTTTTCTTCGACTGCTTGCGCAAGGCAGCACAGGATCGGGCCTGATTGCGAGTCCAACCGCAATTCGTGAACTCGGCAACGACAAGTACGCAGAGCATCCGGTTGGTACAGGCCCGTTTGTGTTTGTGGAACGCGTTATTGGAGATCACGTGACCGTAAAGCGCAACGATAATTACTGGGGCGATAAAGCGTATGCGCAACAATTGATCTTCCGTCTTATCGCGGACAACAATGCAAGGGCAACGGCGCTTCGCACAGGTGAGGTGGATATTATTCTCTCACCTGCGGGAGAGACGATTAGCTCCCTGAAGCAGGACGGTTTTTCAGTGCCTGCGGCGAATTTGCCATCCGTCTTTTATTTGACGCTAAATACGCAGAACGAGTATTTCAAGGATATCAAAGTCCGTCAAGCCTTTGCTTATGCCATCGACCGCGAATCCCTGTCCAAGGATTTGTTGGAGGGCAATGCAACTCCCGCTTACAGTGCCGCTCATACCGGGAATGAAGCGTACGACGCAGACCACAAGCCGTTCCCATACGATCCGGAGAAGGCGAAGCAGCTGCTTGCGGAAGCGGGTTATCCGGATGGCTTTGGAGTTACGATTCAAACCTACACCGGCAATGAAGCTTACGTGGAATGGGTGCAGCGTGATTTGGCTAAGGTTGGCATTCAATTGAAAATCGAAACGTTTGACTGGGCGACCTTTGGCGCACAGCGCTTCATGAAGCCTGAAGTTGGTGTGAATACGATGTCGTGGGGCTTCGTAACCGCCTATTGGATTTATGTGTTGGGGCACTCGGAGAGCACGGGCCGTTACGGAGGATATACCAACCCTGCGATCGATGAGGTCATTGCTAAGGCAAACAATGAGATTGATCCGGACAAAGCGCTGGCTTACTGGAAGGAAGCACGAGACATTATTGACAATGATGTCGCTATCGTTCCCCTTTTCAGCAGCAATACGTCACTAGCGCAAGGTCGAAACGTTAAAGGACTCATCGTACCTTCGCAAAACTGGTTTGATTTGACCAAGGTTTGGACAGAAAAATAATCGCAACGAAACTGGGAGGGTAGTCTGTGACTGGATATATGATCAAACGCTTGCTGGCTGTCTTTCCCGTATTGCTTGTCGTGACTTTTCTAGTTTTCCTCTCCGTGCACTTCAGCCCGGTTAATCCCGTAGAGTCACTGCTCGGAAATGAAGCCTCTCCCGAAGCTGTCGCAAAGCTCACGCATGAGCTGGGCCTGGACAAGCCTATAATGAACCAATATGCAAGCTGGCTGGGAGCTATTTTCTCAGGAGAATTGGGGGATTCGATCATCCGTCGGGTCCCTGTCGCTCCTATTCTAGAGGAGCGCTTCATAAATACTTTAATATTGGCGGCAGGCGGCCTTGTCGTATGCCTAGGGTTCGGGATAACGGTTGGTATATTTGCGGGATTGAAATCGGGGTCATGGTTCGACCGAGTTGTCATGTTCTTTGTCATGATCGGAGCGAACCTGCCTACCTTTTGGCTTGGAATCGTCTTGATGTGGCTGTTCTCGCTGAAGCTGGGCTGGCTTCCTTCCTCGGGTATGTATGACATGAGAGAAGGTAAATCACTGGCAAGCCTGCTCCAGCACCTAATCCTTCCTTCGCTGGCCATCGGCATTTCATCGGTTGCTATCGTGGCAAGGTTAATCAGGGCAAGCGTTATTGATGTTATGAACTCGGATTTTATGTTGACGCTGCGCTCGCACGGCATGTCGGCAGGCAGAATGCTGGGGAAGCATTTGCTGCGTAATATATTGGCGCCTATTCTTACAATTAGCGGACTTGAGATAGGCTATCTACTTAGCGGTGTCTTATTTGTTGAAACGGTGTTCTCGTGGCCAGGTATCGGTACGCTGCTGTATAACAGCATCATGGGGCATGATATTCCGTTTATTCAAGCGGGCGTGCTGCTTGTCGCCTTCACCTATGTACTTATCAATTTAATAACCGATATTCTTGTCGCTTTTTTAAATCCGCGTCTGAAATGATGGCAATTGGCCGGATGGGAGGCTTAGGCAGCAAATGATCACGAAAAAAAGCATGATCCCTTCATTCCTCGGCAGCAGAGGAAACGCTCAAACCGACACACGGCCAGCAATTAGCCGATTCAAGGCGATATGGCTGCGGGATAAATTTGCGCTGACAGGACTGACGATCGTCGTATTGTCCGCGCTTGTTTCCTTGCTTGCCCCCTGGCTTGCACCGTACGATCCCTATATCGGGGAAAACTTGCTTAGGCTGAAGCCGCCGGGAACGGACGGCCACCTGCTTGGATTGGACGGACAAGGAAGGGATATTTTTAGCCGATTGATCTGGGGCGGCCGCTTGTCCTTGATAGCTGGCATTGCACCGCTGGTTTTATCAGCGCTCACTAGCTTAGTGATCGGTCTTGGAGCAGGTTATCTCCGAGGTAAAATCGGAGAATTGTTGATGCGCGTCGTCGATATTTTATTCGCATTCCCTACGGTCTTGATAGCGATGATGATTGTGACCGTTTATCAAGCAGGTTTGCTCTCCATTATATTAACGATATTTATTGCAATGATTCCCCCTATGACAAGGGTTGTCTATTCTTCGGTTACGGCGGAAATCGGCAAGGAGTATATGGAAGCGGCTCGTATTCTTGGGGCATCGAGGTTAACGATCGTATTTCGGGAGCTGCTCCCGAACGTCGTTACTTCGCTGCTGGTGTATACCACCTCGATGGTTGGCAAAATGATCATTTTCTCTGCGGGTCTCAGCTTTATGGGGCTTGGCATTCAGGCTCCGCAGGCCGACTGGGGCAAGATGACCTCAGAAGGGGTCAGTGTACTAATGCAGGGAGCGCACCATGTGGCGACCTTGCCGGGGCTTGTTATTCTTATTGTTGCCTTGGGTTTTAGCTGGGTCGGGGATGCGCTTCGCAACTATTATGATCCGCACTATAAATAAGAGCGAGGGACCATGCAAGGAGGTGAGCCTAGAATGGCATTATTACATGTTCGCGATCTTAGAACGGAATTCTCGACGTCCCGGGGGACTCTTCGCGCGGTTAACGGTATTGATTTCTCCTTGGAGGAGGGTGAGGTGCTCGCCATCGTCGGAGAATCCGGCTCGGGCAAAAGTATTACCGCATTGTCCATTATGGGGCTGCTGCCCGGCGCCACCTCAAGGACGACAGGTGAGATAAGGTTCCGTGATCAGGATTTGGTGAAGATGACGCCGCAGGAATACCGCAGGGTCAGGGGAACCGATATTGCTATGGTATTTCAAAATCCGCTAACGGCACTGGACCCCGCATTTACGATCGGAAATCAATTGATCGAAATCATCGGGATGAGGACTGCCTCCTCCAGAAAGGATCGAAAGCAGGAAGCGGAGCGGGTTCTACATCAAGTCGGTATTACGGACACGCAGCGCGTGTTGCAGGCATATCCGCATGAGTTAAGCGGCGGTATGAGACAGCGGGTTGTTATCGCAATGGCAGTCAGCCGCCGGCCCAAGCTGATCATTGCCGATGAGCCCACGACAGCGCTTGACGCAACGATTCAGAAGCAAATTTTGCAGCTTCTAGCAAGAATCAACCGCGAATCCAATACAGCGATTATTCTCATCACTCATGATTTTGGCGTTGTAGCCAACATCAGTAACCGAGTTGCGGTAATGTATGCCGGGAAGATCGTAGAATACGGAAAAACGGCAGACATTATTGCCCGTCCGCTACATCCATACACCCAAGGGCTAATCGGCTCCGTACCGGATGCCGGTTTCTCCCGGAGAGAACCGGCAGCAAGGAGGCGGCTGGTGCAAATTAGCGGAGCTCCCCCCGATTTGCTGAATTTGCCGCTAGGCTGCGTGTTCTCTGAACGTTGTCCGGAGGCGAAGGCACACTGTCGTACAGCGGAGCCGCAGTTATCACTGCATGCCAGCGGCAGCAGCACGGCTTGTTTTGAACGGGAGGAGCTAAGCTATGAATCCGTTACTAGAGGTTGAGAGTGTTACAAAGTATTACTACACTTCATCCGGATTGTTTCGCAGCAAGAGCAAAGCATTTGCAGCGGTTGAGGATGTGAATCTCATTATTGAACGCGGGGAAATTGTAGGCTTGATCGGGGAGTCGGGTTCGGGCAAGTCTACGCTCGGAAGGCTAATCAGCCGACTTGCTGATCCAACGTCTGGCCGTATCCGATTTGATGGTCACGATATTACCAAGCTTGACCACCGCAGTATGATGCCCTTCTACCGCAGAATGCAGGTCATCTTCCAAGATAATACGTCCTCGCTCAACCCCCGCAGAACGATTGGCGACCAGATCGTTGCTCCTATGTTGAGGCTTGGCGCAGCTCATAACCGCAAAGAAGCAGAAGCTGCAGCTATAAATCTGCTGGAGCGGGTAGGACTCAAGCCTGAATTTTTTCATCGGTATCCGCACGAGTTTTCAGGCGGGCAGCGGCAGCGAATCGGTATTGCCAGAGCACTTGCGGTTAAGGCAGAGTTTTTGATCCTGGATGAACCGACCTCTGCACTTGATGTATCCATACAAGCCCAAATTTTAAATTTGCTGCTTGATTTGCGGGAGGAATTCGGGCTTACCTATTTGTTCATCGGACATAATTTGGCCGTTATCGAGTTTTTTTGCGACCGGGTAATCGTGATGGAGAAAGGCAGAATTGTCGAATCGCTTGCCGCCGAACGGTTGTTCCAGGATGCGCAGCATACCGTTACGCGAAGCTTGCTTGATTCCGTGCTTACTTTGAACGGGACAGCGGATTTATAACAAATTACGATGGAGTCATAGCTTGAAAAAGAAAGGAGGTCTTCTCAATGAAAGCCGCAAGCAAACAAATGAGTCTGGGTGTCTTTCTGCTCGGCGTTGGCCATCATATTGCTTCCTGGAGAAGCCCGAAGGCCGAACCGGAAAGGCTATTTGATTATAGCTACCACAAACAAATTGCGCAGATCGCGGAGCGAGGCAAGATGGATATGCTGTTCTTCGCGGACAGGCTTAGCTTGGTCGACCGCTATGAGGCTTCCATCAAAAATATGATGAATGTGCATTTAGAGCCGGTCACACTGCTGTCCTCCCTCATCGGAGCAACGGAGCATATTGGGTTGGCCATTACCGTTTCAACATCCTTTGCCAATCCCTATCATTTGGCGCGTGATATCTCCTCGCTAGACCATTTGAGTAAGGGACGAGTGGCGTGGAACGTGGTGACGACAGCCGAAGCGGAGGAAGGGCTGAACTTCCGTGAGAGCCACTTCCCTCATGCGCTGCGTTATGAACGGGCGGAAGAATTCGTTGGCATCGTCAATCAGCTTTGGGACAGCTGGGGGGAGGACGCCCGCATCGTTGACCGGGCTGCTGGACGTTATGCCGATCCGGAGAAAATTGATCGCTTTGTCCATGCTGGCAACCACTTTCGCGTCGAAGGTCCTCTTAATCTGCCGCGAACGCCGCAGGGCAAGCCGGTACTGATTCAGGCTGGAGCCTCAGAGACTGGGCAAAATCTCGCAGCTAAAATCGCCGATGTCGTATTTACCGCTTCTCATACCATTGAAGAGGCGCAGTTGTTTTATAGGAGCGTGAAATCCAAGACGCTTCTGCAGGGGAGGAGCCAAGACAGTATTAAAATTTTGCCGGGCATCTATCCCGTTATCGGGCGGACCGAGAAGGAAGCGCGCGAGAAAGCTGAATACTTTCATGAGCTAGTGCTTCCGCAGGTTGGGCTCGCATGGCTGTCGATCGTCCTCGCTTGCGATCTGACGGGCTGTGATCTCGACAAGCCGCTGCCTGAGCTGCCGGATTTGAAGGATGTTAATGCCGGAAAAGGCAGATTTCAGCTTGTATCGGATATGGCTAAGCGCGAAGGGTTGAACGTAGGTCAGCTGATTAAGCACATGATTGGTTCACGCGGGCATAAAACAGTCTATGGTACGGCTTCCCAAGTAGCGGACGTCATGCAGGAATGGTTCGAGCAGGAGGCTTGCGATGGCTTTAACTTGCTGCCGCCGGATTTTCCGGACGGGCTGGAGACCTTTGTGGATCAAGTTATTCCTGAGCTTCAGGCCAGAGGCATTTATAGGACGGAATATGAAGGTACGACGCTTCGGAACCATCTGGGGATCGAATAAGATCATGGCATTGTGATCAAGGAGGGCGTATAAAATGGGAGACAAACGATTGGATACGATGCTGTTGAGCGTTACTCTCAACGGACTTGGCCATCATGCGGCTGCATGGCAGGCTGTCCCGGCTGACGAGAACGAGCTGGATCTAAGCTTCTATAAGAAGCTAGCCGAACGCGCTGAGCAAGCCGGATTTGATTTATTGCTGATTGATGACTTGCCTGGCTTTCACGATTATGACAAAGAGGCGCTTGCGAGAATACCGTCGGCTAGGATCGAGGCGGTATCGCTGGTCTCTGCCCTCATTCCGTTTACGAAGCGGATCGGCCTCGCTGCTGCTGTGGCTGTTGCAAACAACGAGCCTTATCATGTAGCCCGCAAACTTGCGTCCATTGATCATTTGACCAATGGACGTGCGGCATGGAGTATCGCGGCGGATTATCCGGAGGCGATCAAGCGGCATTTTGGAATACCGATCGATATCCATGATGAGGAAAAAACCGAGCAAACCAAGGAATTTATAGATGTGGTACTCAAGCTATGGGACAGTTGGGAGGATGACGCGCTCATTATTGACAAAGCGTCTGGTTATTACGCCGATCCTGCAAAGTACCATCCGCTGCATCATAAGGGAAAGCATTATGTGGTTAAAGGCGCTCTTAATACGAAGCGCCCGCCGCAGGGCTATCCCGTACTGATTCATGATGCGCACTCCGCGGTCCTCTCGCCATTTGAAGCTAAGGAAGCCAATATCCTATTTACATCCCAATCTGAACTTGGTGAGGCACAGCGCTTTTACGGGGAGCTCCATGCCAAACGGCCCGTCCATACAGCGAAGGTGCTGCTTAATATTACGCCTTATCTTGGAAGAACAAATTCGGAGGCTAAAGCCAAAAAGGCAAAGTTAGATGAGGCAGCCTTCGGTTACACGGGTACGCTCGGCGGGCTTAGCGTGCGGGATGCTGTACCGATATTCGGTTCTGCCGCTGAAATCGCCGATCAGTTGGAGCAATGGTTCGCGCATCGCGGCTGTGACGGCTTTAACCTGGTACCAGCGGTTTCGTCTCAGGACCTTCAAGCCTTTGCGGAGGAAGTGGTGCCGGAGCTTCGGCGCCGCGGTTTGTTCCTCAGTGGACAAGCGGACCAGACGCTGCGCGAGCGGTTGGGTGTGCCGGTGCCAGACAATCAATTTGCTGTAAGCCGTACTTTCGCATAGTGGAAAAATCAAATGAAACCCCGCCGGATCTTAGGAACTGGCGGGGTTTTACTTGCGCTGAAACCGGATGTGCAGGATGGAAAGGGATCGTAAAATAGGTAAAAGTTAAATAAAAAAAGTTTTTGGTTTCACATGGTGTGGCTGGAGTCATGAGCTGTTCTTCATTTTTGGTATGTCTTTGTCGATATAGTTCATTGGGACTATTTGGAATAAGCATATATAAGGGAGTGCAGCTTTGATGCAGCGAGGTTGGAGTACGTGGAGAAAAAGAGGAATAGCAGCGCTATTGATAGCGTCTATGGGTTTAAGCTATGCCGGAAGCGGGGCAGCTGCCGCCGCAAATGAAACCGTCACGGTTAAAGCGGCGGAAGGCAAACCGGTTGGCGCTACAGCCGCAACGGTCAATAAGGCGGAAATCGAATATTGGCGTTACGCAGCTGAAGGAACGCTGCATCCGGCGCTGGCTTTGTCGAACGGAAACCTGTTTACCGCAGCCGCGAATGGCTGGGTGACAATCGTTAGCAGCGCGGGCAAAGAAGTGAAGCGGATCAATACCTATACGAATTTGTCAGCGCCCGTGCTGAACGGGAATCAAAAAATATTTGCTGCCGGCAAAAGCGCGCGGCTATACCAATACGATGAAGCGGGAAACGGCGGTCAGGCCGGTATCTTTTATTTTAAAGGCAAGACCGAGAATCTTCAGCCGTCAGCGACGGTAACGGATGCGCAGGGGCTTCCTTATTTCGCGTATCAGCATGCGATTCTATCGCTGGATGAAGCGGGTGAGAAGCAGGCGGCGCTGCTGCCGGAAGGCGTAAGCGTGAAGGAGCTTGCCGCGGGCAAGAGCGGCGTATACGCGCTTGGCAGCAACGGCGCGCTGTACGCGGTGCGCGGCGGAGCGGTAGTCTGGGAAGCGGCTCTGGAACAGCCGCTGCTTGGGGCTAAGCTGGCCGCCGACCGGGTTAGCGGCGGCGTTCTGCTGTTAGCGGGCAAAGCGGTCGCTGCGTATGAAGAGGACGGTAAAGTCCGATTCACGCGCGAGCTTGCGGCGGCGCCCGCAGGCGGCTGGACATCCCCGGTGCTTCTGCCCGGGGATGCGGGAGCTGTCGTTGCCGCTGAGCTTGGCGGCAACGGCATAGCTGCGTTCCGCCTCGCAGACGGGGCGGAACTATGGCGCATTAGCGCCAGCGGGGCCGGTGGCTTCGGCCCTGCGGCGCTGGCGCCGGATCCTGCAGCCGGCAGCGTGCTGGCCGGCGGGCGCTCCGGCGCTGTGTACGCGATCGACGGCTTCGCCGGGTCGATCCTGTACACCTACGGCGGCCACGCCGCGGTTCCCGCGAGCGGCGTGACGCCGCAAGGCGGCGGACGCTTCGCGTATACGTCCGCCAGCCAGCTCATCGCAGCGGGGCCGCTTCGCCCCGTCGCGATTACCTACGCAGCGGCATCGCTTAAGCTGCCGCTGGATACGAGGCTCCTGCTCACGGACAAGCTGAAGCTGTCCGCTCCCGTCGCCGTCAGCTATCGCTCTGACAATGCGGCGATCGTTCGCATTAATGATAAGGGCGTCGTTACCCCGGTTGCGGCGGGCTCAGCAAGTCTTTATGTAGATGTCACAGCGAGCGGCTACAAAGGCCAGCTAAAGCTGCCCGTTCAGGTTACCGCTCCCGCTTCTAAGCTGAAGGTGAAGCATGAAGCGAAGAAGGTTATCGTTTCGGGTAAATCCTATACGGTGCAAACGGTGGTCATTCCGAAGGGGATGCCGGTAACAGCAGGCTTGGCTAGCCGCAAGATTGGTGTCGTTCAGTCGCTTGCGAACATTGCGAAGGACTATAAAGCGGATGCAGCTATTAATGGAACCTACTTCGAAGCATATGGCGGCATTCCGGAGCCTTATGGCACTGTTATCGCAGACGGTAATGTGGAGCATATTGGCAATACGGGCACAGCGATCGGCTTTACCTGGGACGGAACGGTCGTCATGGACAATTTGCGTGTCAAAATAATAGGAGGAACTGACGGCTCCTACAAATCGCCAAACAACTGGTATGCCTATTTCCTGAACCGTACGCCTACCGCTGCTGGATCATCGGCCATTTTGTTTACACCAAAGCGAGGGACTAAGCTTGGCTTTGCACTTGGCACAGCAGTTACGGTCAGCAAGGGTGTTGTAACCAAAATAAGCAAAAAAGAAAATGTGAGCATTCCAGCCGATGGCTACGTACTCGTCTTTACTGGCTCCGAGGAGAAGCTGGCTGCACGCTTTCAGGTTGGAACCAAGGTTGAGTATAAGACAGAAATGACCAATCTCTCCAATACGCCGATTGCTTGGTCCCGCGTCCATACAGCAATTGGTGCCGGTCCAAGGCTGGTGAAGGATGGGAAGCTAGCAATTAACCCGGCAGGGGAAGGTTTTAGCAGCTCAAAAATATTAACCGATGCTGCAACACGAAGCGGAATTTTAGTCAAAAAGGATGGAACGATCCTTCTTGCCACCGTGCCCAAAGCAACGATTAAGCAATGGGGGCAAATCATGGTACAGCTTGGTGCTGTACAGGCGATGAATCTGGATGGGGGTGCTTCCTCGGGTATGTTTGCGCAAGGAAAGCTCATCAACACGCCTGGCAGACTCATAAGCAACGGTCTAGTATTTGGTACACAGCTTAAGTGGTAAGAGTGAAAAGGCCGTCCTGGTGTTGATATGCTCCCATCATAGTAGACAGTAGAAAAAACAAAACTTCTACTTCTACCATGATAGGAGTTTTTGCTTTGTCAAAAAGGAGTGCAATTTCATTAGATGTAAAACTACAGGTTGTAAAAAGATGCCTTAAACAGGATTCAAATCCTCATCATGAAGCAAAGCAACTGGGGATCGACGATATGACTGTTGTGGATTGGATAAGGAAATACAAAGCAGATGGTTATGAAGGGTTAAAGGAATCCAAAGCTTGGAAAACGTACTCACATGAGCTCAAGCAGACCGCGGTTCGTGACGTTCTATCCGGAAAGTACTCCATCCGAGAAGCGACAAACCAGCATCACATTTCAAGTAAAAGTGTTTTGACGAACTGGATTTCCAAGTATACTTGTGGGAAAGAAATTAAACCTACTCGTAAAGGAACGGTTCACATGAATAAAGGACGTAAAACCACTTTTGAAGAGCGTATTGAAATTGTGCAGTATACCCTTGCCAATCAGTTGGATGATCAGAAATCGATGAAGAAGTACGATGTTTCCTACCAACAGGTGTACGCATGGGTTCGTAAATATCATTCAGGCGGCGAGGAGGTTCTTAGGGACCGTCGTGGGCGCAGTAGACCTGAGGAAGAACTGGATGAGGCTGAACGTCTTAAACTCCGAATCAAAGAGCTAGAAGCGCGTAACGAGTATTTAGAAATGGAGAACGCCTTCGAAAAAAAGTTGGCAGAGATCCGGCGAAAACGTACACGCTAACCCTCGTTCGACACGTAGACTTGTATCAAGCGATTCAAGAACTGCACACGGAAAAGGGCTACGCGATACTAGCGTTATGCAAGCTCGCTAACGTCGCCAGATCTGCCTATTATAAATGGTTAAAATGGACGCCGTCCAATCGAGAACTTGAACGGCTTTCACTAGCAAAAGAAGTGAAGCTTCGCTATGACAAGCGAAAAGGGATACTGGGTTATCGCCAAATGCGTCTCCAATTAAACCGTAAACTGAAAAAGACTTACAACAAAAAGCGTTACTACGGGATTATGAGAGCTCTCGGATTAAAAGCAGTGATTCGGAGGAAGCGTCCAAGCTACGTGAGAGCCACGGAAACACATGTTGCCGAAAACGTCATGAACCGTGACTTTCAAGCCGCTGCTCCGAACCTAAAGTGGTGTACAGATGTCACCGAGCTGAAGTATGGGAACGGTCGAAAGTCCTATTTGAGCGCCATGATTGATGTGCACGATAACTCCGTCGTTTCGTGGGTGCTCAGCCACTCCAACAACAACAAATTGGTCATGGACACGGTAAAGAAGGCATATAGGGGAAAACGTGGAATCACGCCACTTCTGCATAGTGACAGAGGTTTCCAATATACCTCGCATGAATATAATCGCTTGAAGGTGAAATACGGTTTCACAACAAGCATGTCTCGTGTGAGTCGCTGCCTGGATAACCAGCCGATCGAGCGATTTTGGGGCACATTCAAGGCAGAAAGCTTTTATTTGAAGAAATACGATACCTACGATGAAGTTCTTGAAGATGTGAGGAACTATATTCGATACTACAACAACTACCGATATACGGAGCGACTTAACGGCTTGTCTCCCCACGAGTATCGCCGAGCTGCTTAATAAAAATAATCCCCCAGTTCTCTGTACTTGAACTGAGGGATAGGTCTAATCGTTTTTTGTTTTTTTCTACTGTCTACTTGACAGGGAGCACTTCATGTGTAGGGCGGCCTTTAGTTATATATAAGAATTTGTTTCTTCTTACTCTATATATTCTGATTGACTTTTTGTATGAGAAACATTATCATTAAATAGTCAATGATAATCGTTATCATTTTTCGTGTGAAGCGAAATAAACATATAATTTAGAAGGTGTCTGCCTCGGCAGCGGAAGGAGCGTGCATGTCCAATGATTCGTTTGACAACTTCGGGTCTTGATATTGGTTACGATGATCGCCTTATCGTTCAAAATTTAAACATTGCTATTCCACAAGGGAAAATAACGGCGCTAGTAGGAGCAAACGGTTCTGGAAAATCGACCATACTAAAAACTATGGCGCGTCTTATGAGACCATCCCAGGGTAGCGTGCTTTTGGACGGTAAATCGATTCATAAACAATCGACGAAGGAAATAGCGAAGCAATTGGCTATTTTGCCGCAAAATCCAACCGCGCCAGACGGACTTACAGTAGCTGAGCTCGTGTCCTACGGACGTTTTCCATATCAGAAGGGCTTTGGCTCAATGACGAAGGACGATCGCAGCATCGTGCAATGGGCAATCGAGGCAACAGGCATGACTGAATTTGCGGATCGCCCTGTTGATCATCTTTCAGGCGGGCAGCGTCAGCGTGCATGGATTGCAATGTCGCTAGCTCAAGAGACAGACATCCTGTTTCTTGATGAGCCGACGACTTTCCTTGATATGGCGCATCAGCTGGAGGTTCTTCACTTGCTTCAAAAGCTAAATGCAACCAGCAATCGCACGGTCGTTATGGTCGTTCATGACCTTAACCATGCTACACGTTATGCTCACCATATGATCGCCATTAAGACAGGTGTCGTTGTAGGCGAGGGTACGCCTGCAGAGGTTATGACGCCTGATATTATGCGTGAGGTCTTTAATATCGAAGCCGACATCGTTCCTGACCCTCGTACGGGTGTTCCGCTATGCTTGCCTTACGCTCTGGCTGGCCAATCTGCTGCTGAAAACGTAGTCAGTATCAATCAAGAGAAGAAGCTGCAAGCGGCAGGGGCATAGCTGCCTCTGTCTCTAAGCGATACATAAGCGGAATTAGGCAGCTTTCCGAGAGCAGATAGCGTTGTATCGCCTTGGAAGCTAGCCTTCCGTTTGTTTATCATGGGTATTCGAACTGGTAAAAACAGCTGAGCAGAAGATTTAATCTGCTCGGCTGTTTTTCGTTTTACTTATGTCTTCTTAGGTTTGCCCATGCTAGGGACCGCAAATTGGACGGTAAGGGCAGCACGATGGAGAAAATTGCACTCTATACAGGCCTGTTGATTATCTAGTAACAGGGAATGTGATTTGAAAAGAGGTCATCTTTTAGTAGACGATTCCGATTTTATAATGGTCGAGAATCACACTTACGGAAGGATCGAGCGTTTTGATGGTTTTTTTGCCCGGCCGCGGTCATTACTACGCCAATCTGTAGAAGATTGAAGCATCACAAGAGACGCCAGATGCCAATGGGGTACGGAATGATGTCGATCCTAGCGGCACCGGCTATCTCCTAGCGGAATAGGACTAATACAGAGTATTCACACAACTTCCCGCCAAATGGGCACATAATGTACTCTCTACGGTGAAATAGGTCTGATTTTTAGATCAAAACCTGCCAATTCAGCTTAAAATGCTGGAATAGATCTAATAAATAGATCTATTCACACAAGTATCCGCCAAAGACGGCACATTTTTCCTTAACCGAATAATTGGATAATCAACAGGCCTACACTCTACGCGTGGGTGTACCCACGCATAGGCTCATTTAATTGTAGAAAGTACAGTGCGAGCCAGCAGATGTGGTAAATTATTCGCACAGTTAATGATTCATCGCCTTAAATTATCTGAACTGATCTCAGCATCCAGCTGATTGGTTATAAAGCATTTTATGATGTTATTTATAAGGAGCGGGATGATTAACGCCGAAAAATAATGACGATCCGCATTATAGCAGAAACGTTGTTTTCCGCGTCATTACTGGGTTTTCATAAGCAGAGTTGGCTGTTGGATTAAGCTTTACAAAAAACTTTGAATTTTTTTTAGAAAAACAGTTGCTTTTTGTTTTCAGGGGTGATATATTATTACTTGTCGCCGCGATGTTAACCATCACAAGCGAGTGATGAAAGTAGCGTGCGGAAGTGGCTCAGCGGTAGAGCATCGCCTTGCCAAGGCGAGGGTCGCGGGTTCGATTCCCGTCTTCCGCTCCATAAATTGTGCGGCCTTAGCTCAGCTGGATAGAGCGTTTGACTACGAATCAAAAGGCCAGGAGTTCGAATCTCTTAGGCCGCGCCATTTTCCCATCATTAGACACAGTTTATTTACACTTCGGGACGTAGCTCAGCTTGGTAGAGCACCTGGTTTGGGACCAGGGGGTCGCATGTTCAAATCGTGTCGTCCCGACCATATTCATTTTATTTGCGGGTGTAGTTCAATGGTAGAACTTTAGCCTTCCAAGCTAATAGCGTGGGTTCGATTCCCATCACCCGCTCCAACTATTTAAACTCCGAAAGCCTTGCGCAGCAAGGCTTTTTTTGTGCGTTATTATAAGTGAAATTCATTGTTGAATAGTCATTAGTATTATTTCGTTGGATGAAATGTATACAGCGTTAATTAAATAAACGGATCACCTACTTGTAAAAATGGAGTATTCCTTCTATACTGATCAAGAAAATGAAAAAAAACTCTTGATGTGGAGAGTGTGGAGAGGATGCAGCGAAAATGTCCAATTGGTCACAAGAAGGCTCCAATACCTTGCTCAAGATAGGCAGTTTGTATAACTCGTTGACACGTACTGAGCAGAAGATCGCTGATATGATTAAACAAGATCCAGATGGGGTCGTTTACGGGACGTTAACAGATTTGGCCGAAAAGTCTGGCGTTGGGGATACTTCAGTTCTGCGGCTTTGCCGCAAGCTAGGCTTTCGCGGTTATCAGGAATTTAAGCTGAAGCTGGCGCAGGAATTGGTACATCCGCTTCAAAATGTAAATGGTGAAATACAAGAAAACGATGATCTAGCTACGATGGCAGGGAAAATTACGACGGAAAATATATTGTTTCTGCAAAATACGTTAGCGCTTCTTGATATGAGAGAGCTTCAACTGGTCGTTGATGCAATTGCCAAAGCGAATAAGCTCATATTTATTGGAGTAGGTTCATCGGCTATTACAGCAGCTGATGCTAGATATCGGTTTATGAGGCTTGGTTTTAATTCGGAGCTTGTCACGGATTCCCATGTTATTGCGATGACATTGGCTTTAACAGGCCCAGACGACCTCGTGTTTGCGGTATCTACCTCGGGAAGCACAAAGGACCTTGTAGATGTCGTGCGAATTGCTAAGGAGAATGGCGCGTTTTTCGTTTGTTTGACAAGCCATGCCAAATCTCCTCTTACTCAATATGCAGATGCAGTATTATTGTCGAGCTCCAAGGAATCGCCGCTTCAAGGCGGAGCATTTCGCTCCAAGATAACACAAATACATGTGCTTGATATATTAACGACAATTATTGCTATACAATGCAAGGAGAAGGCGTATCCAGCGATAGAACGAACTTCGAATGCAGTTAGTGATAAACTATATTAACGGAAGCCTAAAGAACAATACAGCATTCATACATAGTCGCAGTGGTTTAAACCTTCTTTTATTAATATAAAAGTGGAGGATTGCTTTTCTATAAATTTTTATGATATAATCCGTTCAAGTTGATCTTGCAATACACAAACGATAAGGAGTAACGCATATGCATAACGCTGTGTTTGGCATTGATATTGGCGGAACCTTTATCCAGAGTGGTATGGCTCAAACTATAAACCGATAAACCTTATTATTTTATATTTGTATAAAGCGCTTACATATATAGCCAATCATGTTATTAAATATAACATGATTTTTTTGCGTTGTTCATTAATAGTGTAATTCCGGAGAATAAATCGTCTTTAAATACAGAATCGAAGTTTTTTTTCATTATTTACGCTACAATAAAAATATAAAAGAACAGAAGCAAGTGGAATGGGAGGTGAGGGTGTGAACATTTCTGACATAGAAGCATTTCCGTTAATACTTCCAATGAAACAAGATTTTAAGATTTCAAGCGGTTCAGTCGGGGATAAAAGTCAAGGAGCACCGCATGTATATGTGAAAGTAACTGCTGATAATGGTGCAGTCGGCTGGGGGGAAGCGAGACCAAGCCACAGATGGAGCTATGAAACGTTAGAGACCGTAACGAGCACCATCACGAATTATTTACGACCTGTCTTGCTGGGAGCTGATGCAACCGATCTTTATACTGTGCATTCTTTAATGAACAAGGAGATCAAGGCTGGATTAGGAAACGGACAACCAATTGCCAAGGCAGCAGTTGATATTGCTATGCATGACCTCATTGGTACTGCGAGTGGCAAACGATTGGCGGATATGTGGTTTTCTGGATATAAGCCTTCGTCGCAGCTTTCCTATCTCATTAGCACATCGAGCCCAGAGGAAGCCGAGCAGAAAGCTTTATTTGCGAAATCGAAAGGATACAGGGGCGTTGATGTGAAGATTGGCTTAAATACAAGCCTTGATATCGAAATATTGGATGCGGTAAAGGGAGCGGCGCCAGACTTGTTTATGCGTGTCGATGCGAATCAGGCCTATACGTTGCAGCAGGCAGTTAAGCTAGCCAAACGAATGGAGCAAATCGGCGTCGATGTTTTCGAACAGCCTCTGAAGGCCATTGATTTATTTGGACACGCGGAGCTCAGGAGGAAAACATGTATTCCAATTGCGCTCGACGAGAGCATTTGGACCGCAGGGGATCTCATTCAAGCCATTCGAGCAGAAGCATGCGATACCGTAGTTATTAAGATAACGAAGATGGGAGGCTTATCGGGTGCCAAGCTTTGTGGAGATATCGCTCGAGAAGCAGGCTTAGGTCTTCTAGGCGGAGGTTTAACGGAATCGAGACTTGGTTTGACGGCAAGTGCGCATTTGTTCAACTATTTGCAAATTACTGAGCCGGTAGATTTAAATGGTCCGATTTTCCTGCAGGATGATCCCATTCATGCTGGACCAATAATTGACGAGGGCCATGTCATTTTGCCAGATAAACCAGGTATAGGCTGTGAAATATCGATAGAGAAGCTAAATAAGTATCGAATGTAAAAGCGCGGCAAATCGTCATGTTTTGAAAAAAAGAAAATATTCACAATTGTGTTCTATAAAAAAGGTTTTATCCTTTTAATGATTGAGTATTCGGATTTAAGGAGGTGAATGGGCTAAGCGCGATCGTTTATTGTTTGAAGGATAGTCGTAATAAAGCGAGCTTTATTTCTAACTGATTCAATATTAGGGGAGGCGTCTTAAATGTCAATGTTCAGAAAAAAAACGTTAACGTTGGTATCATCTGTTGTCCTGATTGGTTCACTTCTAGCAGGCTGTGGTTCGAATGCAAACAACGAAAATAATACGGCTGGTAATGCAACAAATACTCCGGAGAAGCCAAAGGAGAAAGTGGAAATTTCATTTTGGCACACCTACACGGATGCAGATGCTGGGCCAATTACAACTACAGTAGAGAACTTTAATAAAAGCCAGGATCGAATTACGGTCAAAATGCTTGGCAATCAAGACCCAACGAAGCAATTGACTGCAATATCCGGCGGTGCAGCACCAGATGTTCTGCTCACGTACTGGAACAATATTGGTCCATGGGCTGATGCGGGAGCTGTTCTGGATTTAACTGAAAACATTGCAAGCTCAGGCTTTGATGTAAATACAATTATTCCTGCAGCTATGGATCGTATGAAGGTTAATGACAGCTATTATGCAATGCCATTTACGATGAGTATGGCTAGCTCGCTGATGTACAACAAAGCTGCTTTTGCGGAAGCGGGAATAACTGCTCCTCCAGAGACGCTCGAGCAGTTGTTTGACTATGCAAAGCAGTTGACGAAAAAAGATGCCAGCGGCAGCATCTCACAAATCGGTTTTATTCCTGACTATCCTTGGATCGATAATGTATTCTGGCCAGTTCTGTACGGCGGTTCTTGGTATGACGAAGCAACGGGCAAGGTAACGCCAAATGCAGAGGCGAATGTTCAGTCTATTGCTTACCAACGCTCTTTCTATGAAGAATTTGGTCAAAGTCAAATTGATAAATTCAAGTCTGGAATGGGCAAACGCGGTACGGCCCAAGATCCTCTTTTGACAGGTCAGCTTGCTATGTATGTTGGCTGGGAATACAATTTCATGCCTGAGCGTGGAGAAGATGGACCCATTGGGGTTGCACCATTCCCTTACCCTGCTGATCAGCCTGAGCTGAAGGGCTCCGGTATGGTTAGTCCGCGTGCTGTATTTATTCCAACTAAAGCTAAGCATCCAGAAGAGGCATGGGAGTTCATGCAATATTTGATGTCGGCAGATACACAAGTCCAATATTCACTAGATGGCCATGTTATTCCAACGATCACCTCGGTATTGGATGATAGCCGCCTGCTTGTCGAAGAGAACAAAACGATGTGGTCCTTCTATGAAAGAGCGAAGAGCGAGAATCTAAATGGATTCCCGAACAGCTCTTACATCGGTGAGTACTTGCAGTCTTTATCTGAAGAGACAGAGAAAGCGCTCAAGGGTACGCTGACACCGCAAGCGGCGATGGATGCTGTAGCAGCCAAAATCCAACCGATAGCAGATAAAAAATAATAAACGAAGCGGGTCGATTTATTCGGCCCGCTTATACGATCAAGGAAGGAGGCGGAATGATGACTGAACAACACAATAATACGATTGGAATTCGTAAAAGAGAGCGAAAATTGTTGATTACAGGACTATTATTTACAAGCCCATGGATTATCGGATTTTTGGTTTTCCAGCTATACCCCATTCTGGCTTCTTTTTATTACAGTATGACTGATTATAATTTGTTTTCCGCGCCTACATGGGTGGGATTAGACAATTACACAAACCTATTTAAAGATGACAAGTTTTATCTATCCATGTACAACACCTTATATATGACGATAGTTGGCGTCGTGCCGCATATGGCATTCGCTTTAATTATGGCGCTGCTCCTGAATGCAAAGGTTAAAGGGCAGAGCATATATAGAACCATTTATTTTCTACCGACGCTTGTACCAGCTGTTGCAGGCTCATTGTTATGGATGTGGTTATTGAATTCACAGTACGGATTTATTAATCTGGCGCTTGAGTATGTTGGAATTGCAGGACCGAACTGGTTGATTGATCCAGACTGGACGAAACCCTCGCTTGTCTTAATGGGTTTCTGGGGAACTGGAACGATAACGGTTATGTATTTGGCCGCTCTTCAAGACGTGCCGAAAATGTATTATGAGGCTGCTGATATCGATGGGGCAAGCAAATGGAGACAATTTTGGACGATTACATTCCCTTCGATCTCACCTATGACATTGTTTCAACTAATTATGATGCTTATCGCTTCCTTTCAATACTTTACTGAAGGTATGGTATTTGCCGAGGCGACGCAGTCTACTGGCGGGCCTGAGAACTCACTGTTGTTTTACTCCATTTATTTGTATCAGCAGGCATTTTCGTTCCTCAATATGGGCTATGCTTCAGCCATGGCATGGATGCTGTTCGTAGTGGTTATGTTCTTCGCGCTTGTTATCTTCAAGACATCTGCGAAGTGGGTTTATTATGGAGGTGATAAGTGATGGTGAATAAAGCTGTTTCCGATGGCTCACTACAAAGCCCAGTAAAGAAAAAGAAAGGCTCCATCAAAAGAAAGATGTCGTCTACACTCAAGCATCTTGTGCTTGGTTTAGTGGGGCTATGCTTTCTTGGGCCATTCGCTTATTTGCTGCTAACATCAATCAAATCAATCGATGATATTTTTGCTGTTCCGTTCGTGTGGTGGCCCAAAGAGCTTTTCCTGGAAAACTATTCTAATGCGGTTAACGCTATTCCTTTTTTTCGATATACCTTAAATACGTTGTTTGTTGCCCTTCTCTGTGTGCTCGGAGAGGTGATCGCAGCTCCATTAACAGCATACGGTCTCGCTAGAATTAATTTCAAGGGACGCGGCATTATATTCATGGTTATGATGGGGACGATTATGCTGCCCTCTCAGTCTACGATGATCCCTCTTTATATTTTGTTCAACAAGATGAATTTGGTTAATACGTTTTGGCCGCTTATTCTTCCTGCCTTTTTTGGAGCGGCGTACTATATCTTTTTGCTTAGACAATTTTTTATGGGCATCCCGCAGGAGATAACGGAATCATCCAAAATTGACGGAGCTTCGGAATTCCGGATTTACTGGCAGATGATGTTGCCATTATCCCGTCCAGCCATATTTACAGTGGGCTTGCTCGTATTTTTAAGCTCCTGGAAGGACTACCAGCAGCCGCTGATTTATTTGAATGACCCAAGTAAATGGACGTTGTCCGTTGGATTGAAAGCTTTCATTGGCGAGTACAACGTTGAATGGGGCATGCTTATGGCTGCTGCAGCTTTGTTTACGATTCCAATGGTCGTTCTATACTTCTTCGTGCAAAAAGTGTTTATTCAAGGAATTACAATGACAGGATCTAAATAAGAGAATCTTCAGTCATAGGGAGGAGAGGGCAATATGATAGAGCTTGCGTCTCAGATCGTTGGTGGGATGAAATCTTACTTTGATAGTTTGCTCAGAAAAGATTCGGAAACGGGATTTCTTTATCTATTTGATGATGAGCTAGGTGACCGGGCAAGCTGCTGCACGACGGGCCTGGCAGCATCGCTGTATGTATTGGATGGGAAAATGAATAGCGGCGGAGACGGATTTGAAGTGGCTCGCTTATTGATGGAGGAAGTGAGGAAGCGACAGCTTCCAAGCGGTGCATTCGGTCAGCCCTTTTATGTGAAGAAGGGTGATCCGGATACGATTGATATTGCAGAGATCGGTGCTGTCGCGAATAGCCTTTACCATGTGTACAAAGCTACGGGCAGCGAGGCTGCCAAAGAAAGCCTGCTTGCTTCCGCAAACTATTTATTGACGCAGGTTGCTGCTCAAAACCCGGGAGTTGTGCTGAAGCGTCCTAACGGAGAGTTCGATGTGCTTAACGGTGATATGTATGCAGCGCATACGTTTGGCCGAGCGTACGAGCTATCGGGAAATCCAGCCTATTTAGAAAAGGTTCATCATATATTCACCCATTTGGCTGATCGATTCGGAAAAAATGAGCAGGGCTGGTGGCCGTACATTGAGAACTGGGACGGTTCAGTCTTTATGGGGAACAGCGTGCTCTACCAAGCAACCATACTAGCATTTGCCCATCCAGCATTGCCGCTGCTGGATAATTCATTACGTGAGAGATGGTCCATGGTGTCAGCGGAAGCGCTTAATACGATGGTGCAGGCTATTAAGCAGCCGCCTTCGGAGGAAACGGAAGCAACTTGGTGGACGAGGGATTGGAGCAACGGTTGGGAGCTTTATTTAGCATTTTGGCGCAGCGCGTCTACGCCGGATATTCAGCTTATCGGCAAAGCTAGGTTTATCGAAGTGCTGGAGGATATTGGCGATTACGGCCAAGAACTGTTCCGGCCAAAGATTCAGAACGATGTGCCAGATCGAACGCCTGTTACAACGACCTTCCGCAAAGCAGCCGGTTTTGTAGGAATAGCGGCGAATATCGTACTGGATGATTGGGAGTCTGAGGGGCAAGGCGAAAAAGTTCATTTCGTATAAGGTGGACCTCAACAAATGATTAAACAGCTATAGGATAACAAAGTAGGTGTCATTGTTGACAGCTTCGGACTGCCTATTCGTGAGGGCTTGCAGAAAGCACCGGATGTAGGTGCTGATGGGGTGTAGATTTATGCCGTCAAATTTATCAAGGGTTACAGGCAGCTTTAATGCTGCCTAGGAGGGAATGATCAAATGGCTTCATTGTTTAACAAGAAAGGTTTAATTGTATCCTGTCAGGCGTATCCGGGAGATCCTTTATTCGGAGAGGAAATGATGGTTCGTATGTCGATTGCTGCTGTACAGGGCGGTGCAATTGGCATTCGTTCAAATGGAGCAGCTGATATTAAAGCGATTAAGAAAGCGGTAAATGTACCTGTTATTGGCTTGCTTAAGCGGAAAATTGAAGGCTCAGAAATTTATATTACTCCGGAGCTGGAGGATGTCCAAACCATCTTGGAGGCGGGAGCTGATATTGTTGCTCTAGACGTAACTGACCGCGAAGATCGGTATTCCAAGGTTAAGGTGTTGATTGACTATATTCATCAAGCTGGGGCACAGGTCATGGCTGATATTTCTATAGCGGAGGAAGCCATTAAGGCTGAACAATTGGGTGCGGATTATGTATCTACTACGTTATCTGGATACACGCCTTATAGCCTGCAGCAGGAAGAACCGGATTTAGAGCTGGTAGAGGCGCTCAAAAAAGTACTTAAGGTTTCACTTATTGCCGAAGGAAAAATATGGAGTGCGGATGACGCTGTATTGGCGCTTTCGAGCGGAGCTGACTATGTGGTTGTCGGATCTGCGATCACCCGTCCAGAGATGGTGACCAAACGGTTCACAGCTCAAATGAGTGATTTTCTAAATCAAAAATAAGACATGAATCAACCATAAAAAGGAGATTGATCATAATGAAACAAATCGTAGTGAAGCAGCATGAAGCGGTTCTTCAAGAGGCTGAGATACCGGTAATAACAGCAGCTAATCCTTATCGTGTGCTAGTTAAGGTTAAATATTCTTCTATCAGTCCGGGAACTGAGCTGAATTTGATTCATAACATGGACGTTCCTGATGGATTCCGACTGGGATATAGTGCTTCTGGTGAGGTTATTGCGGTAGGTGAGAAAGTAACGGATTTGAAGCCGGGCGATTTGGTTGCTTGCTACGGTGGACCTTATGTCTATCATGCTGAGCAGTTATCCGTACCACGGCAGCTGTGCGTCAAATTGTCATCAGACAAATACTTGCGTGAAGCAGCGTTGGTGGGATTAAGCTCCGTCGCTATTCATAGTGTGAGAAGGCTTTCCTTGCAATTCGGGGAAACCATTTGGGTGGTTGGCTTAGGTCTTCTGGGACAATTGATTGCCATGTTCAGTAAGCAAGCGAATTATCGAGTGTTTGCAACGGATATGGACCCAGCGCGTGTAGCGGCTGCTAAAGCGTTAGGGGTCGAAGCTTACTTGGCAAATGATGAGCAATTGGGTGAGCATATTGACCGTTTCACGGAAGCTCACGGCTTCGATAGTATTGCGCTTGTGGCACATTCAAACAGCTCAAAAATTATTGCTTCGAGTATGGAAAAGCTAGCTTTTCGAGGCAAGTTTGCACTGGTTGGCAATGTACCGATTGAATTTCCGCGCGAGCTATTTTTCCAGAAGGAAGCAGATTTCATTATTGCCAGAGCTGCTGGACCAGGCCGATATGATGAACAGTATGAGGACCAGAACATTGATTATCCAAAATCATATGTTCGTTGGACGGAAGGCCGCAATATGGCTGAATACGTCCGTCAGCTTGAAGAGGGCTTGATTTCGGTAGAACCATTTATTACACAGGAATATTCCATACATGATGCGCCGTCCGCTTATATCGCTATGAAAGAGGACTTGAGCAAGACACTGGGCGTAATGCTGCGCTATGACTGAGAATGAAGCTGCAGCCAGGCAGAAATAAGTAATGGAACACACTGCAAAGTCAGGTCTAACTAAACTATATGGCAGCTGGGATGGGATCGAATGAAAGAGCAGATGAAAATTGGGATTATAGGTACGGATACCTCTCATTCTATTGCTTTTGCTGAGCTTCTAAATGATAGCATGCATCGTTTTCATGTACAGGGGGGCAAGGTTATTCTTGCTTATCCAGGAGGGTCTCCTGACTTTGAGCTTAGCATTTCTAGAGTGACAGCTTTTGCAGAAGAGATGAATAGCCGGTTCGGTGTTCAAATCGCGGAGCGACCTGAACAGGTGGCTGAGCAATGCGATGCGGTGCTGCTGCTGTCCGCTGATGGACGCGTGCACGCGAAGCTATTTGAAGCCATTGTACCCTATGGCAAGCCAATCTTCATTGATAAGCCTCTTGCCTTGAGTATGAAGGAGGCGGCAGCTATTGCGAAGCTGGCTGAACAATGGTCCGTACCTATCATGAGCTCCTCGGCACTGCGTTATGCGGAGGCATTGACCAAAAAAAATAATGTTGTAGATGATGAGGTCATTTCGGTTGATTGTTATGGCCCCATGTATATGGAGCCGACCCAGACGGGGTATTTCTGGTATGGCATTCATTTGGTTGAAATGTTGTTTACGGTGCTTGGCGGCGGTTGCGACCGTGTTAAGGCTTCAGGCAGCGGCGATCAGGAAACTATTACTGGCGTGTGGAAAAATGGAAAAGTCGGTACGATTCATGGCAGTCGATCAGGTGGATTTCCCTTCGTGGCAGCAATTCATCGAGAGAATAATTCTACATTCGTCGATATTTCCTCGGAGGAGAAGCCTTTTTATGCGAGCTTGCTTGAGCAGGTGATGGCGATGTTCCGAACAGGTATACCTGCCGTTGATATGAGTATAACGCTGCAGATCATTCGGTTTATAGAAGCAGCTAATGAAAGCAGAGAGACAGGCAAATCAGTTACGCTGTAACCTAATAGAGGTGAGCCGATGAAATATATCATCATAACGGATTTAGAGGGAGCGGCAGGTGTTGATGCGTTCGTCCAAACCAGAACCTCGGACAATATGATCAAAGGACCGGGAATGAAGCAGCTCGCGCTTGAAGTTAATGCTTGTGTTGCGGGAATAAAGTCCACGGATTCTAGCGCTATTGTTGATGTGATTGACGGTCATGGCACGGGTGGTCTGTTTCCAGAGGATCTAATAGATAGTCATTATATTAGCTTGATCGGAACATCGGTTAATCATCTGCTTAAGGATTACGATGCCATGTTATTTGTCGGGCAGCATGCGATGGCAGGAACGGTTGCAGCGCCGCTCAATCATACGTACTCCTCTTTGGATGTGATGTATTATCGATTGAATGGTATTTTCATTGGCGAATTTGGCGCCAGGGCGCTGCTTGCAGGCCTGAAGGGGATTCCTGTTATTTTCTTGTCCGGCGACGACAAGGCTGCAGCAGAAGCTAGAATGTTTATTCCGGGAATCGTAACATCGATAACGAAACAAGGTCTAGGATTAGAGTTTGCGGAGCATCTGTCCTCAGAGGAAGCTTGCCGCCGCATTCAAGAGGCTGCGGCGGAGGCGGTTAAGCGGATAGGCCATATTCCTGCGTACACAGATTTGCAGCCGCCATTTATTTTTGAGGCTCGTTATTATGAGCCAATCGTTGATTCATATTGGCTCACTCATCCAACTGCTAAACTTATCGATGAACGTACGGTTCAATTGATGACATCGGATGTAGCTGAGCTGCCTTTTTAATCGACATACTCTCTTGAATCGTTTTAATAGAGAGAAATCATAATGTTGAATACGGTGCTGGAACTGGAAAAAAAGCTGGCGGAGCCCTCCGAACAGCTGCTGAACGATATTGCAGCGATTGATGGAGATATCATGCTGATTGGAATATATATCCTTTGACGCTGCTGAAGGAAGGCAAGCCGATCGACGTGACCATGGGACATGCGAGTATTATCCCAGACGTTCCTGGCTCAAACGCCTACCGCTCAGAAATGGACCATGGAATTGTATGAGTAATGAATAGCAAAGGATAACGATAGAGGGGCCGGGTTGCGTCTCCTTCATAGATGATTCATAATTCAATAAATAGAACAGAATTATAAAGTCGTTGTAGGAGGCGCCTTATGTGGACGGAAGAACGAACGGAAGCTATCGAAATGTCAGAAATACGAATTGCGATTATTGGGCCCCAGACGATTATGCAGAAGATGCAGCATTGTCTGAAGGGTTTCCCTTCCTTTGTTCCAATAATAAAAGGCTACCAACAAGTAGTTGAAGCGATTGAACTGGCGAGAGCGGCAGACACGGAGGCCGACGTTCTGCTCTTTACGGGAACGATTCCTTATGAACTCGCCAAAGCGAATATACAGTTTCAAGTCCCTGCCCTGTTCGTGCCTTTAACGGGATCTGGTCTGTATAGCAGCTTGTTTCGCTTAGAGAGAACACATGGAGTATCATCTCTTTCTGTTGATACATTAACTAAGGCAATGATCGATGCTGCGCTTAAAGAGCTTGGCGGACTAGAGGTAGAACTGACTGTATTTGAAAACGATACGAACTCTACCGAGAATGACATCCTGATGTTTCACCGGGAGCAGCATCATGCGGGGCGTTCACTCTGTGCGCTGACGGCGATAAGCAGCGTGGCTAAGCAGTTGACCAAGGAAGGAATACTGTGTGAATGGATCACGCCGACGAATCAGGATATAATTGTGACGCTGGAGCGTGCGCTCCTGTCGACGGAATGGCGGAGAAAGAAGGAAGCTCAGGTCGTGATGGGGTTGATCCATGTCGATAACTTCTCTAAGCTTGCCGAGTCACAAATTTCCGAGCATGAGGTGCAGCGGCTTCAGCTTGATATTCATCATATGGTATTGAACTTTGTTGAGCATCTGGACGGACATTTAACACAATTAGCTGCTAATGAGTATTTGTTTGTTACGACGCGCGGTATTTTTGAACGTGAAACAGGCGGCTACAAACGAATTCCATTAGCCAAAAAGGTTCAGAGGGCTTATGGCGTTCACTTGAGCATTGGTGTTGGTTTCGGCTACTCTGCGGGAGAAGCGGGCATGCATTCCAGGCGATCCCTCCGCCTTGCGAGAGATGGAGGCGGAGACAATTGTTTTATCGTCAGGGAAGATGAGAGTGTTATCGGTCCGCTGGAGATGACAGAGCCCAAGGGGATTGATCTCTCGCTAGTCGACGCAGCCTTAGTGAAGAAAGCCGAAGCGGCAGGTTTGACATCGATCTACTTAAGTAAGCTCATCTCGCATACGACTCGTTTTGGGAGAGTTGATTATTATGCGCAGGAATTGGCTTCTGTATTAGGCGTGACGACTCGCAGCGTACACCGATTTCTGCTGGCGTGGATGGATGCCGGTTTGATTGATATTATCGGTGAAGAAAAAGGGGCCTCGCGGGGGCGTCCAAGACAAAAATACAGAATGACCTTTTTGAATGATAAAATGGTATAGCCGCATGATGTTAAAAAGAGAAGAAGAGGACGTCTTGTTTTTTGGACGGCCTCTTCTGTATTTTTACCCAGATTGGGATCGGGGCTTCAACCCTGTTGGTTTTTGTAGTATGATAACAGGAGTGAAAAAATCGAAAATAACGTACGTGTATGCTTCAACTAACTATTTTTGCATGTGCACCTATTTTAGGAGGAACAGTTATGTCGGATCAATCTGCATCGACTTTGACGACAAATCGGCAGCAAGCTAACAATCTGCTGCGACGCGATGTCCGGTTTTTAGGCAATATTCTCGGTGAGGTTCTTGTTCATCAAGGCGGTCGTGAGCTGCTGGATATCGTTGAACGAATTCGCGAACAGAGCAAGGCGCTTCGTGCTGAATTTATTCCAGAAATATTTGATCAATTCAAGGGGAATATCTCTTCTTTAAGTCCAGAGATCCGTCATCAAGTCATCAGAGCTTTTGCTATTTACTTTCAACTCGTTAATATTGCCGAGCAAAATCACCGGATTAGACGGAAACGCGACTATGAGGTATCTGCTGGTGAGACGGTTCAGCGCGGCTCGATCGAGAGCGCCGTTCAAGATTTGAAGGAACGTGGAATTGCTATCGAGGACGTTCAAGACATTATGAGCAACATTTCTCTTGAGCTTGTTATGACTGCGCATCCTACGGAAGCTACTCGTCGTGCAGTGCTTGAGATTCATAAACGCATTGCCAACGATGTCATGGAGCTTGATGATCCTACCTTGACTTACCGCGAGCGCGAGAAGCTGCGTGAGAAGCTCATGAATGAGGTTCTTATTTTGTGGCAAACCGATGAGCTGCGTGATCGCAAGCCGACTGTTATCGATGAGGTTCGCAATGGCTTGTATTATTTTGACGAAACCTTGTTCGAGGTGCTGCCAAATGTATACGAGGAGCTAGAGCGCTGCCTAAACAAATATTACCCGGATGAAAACTGGCATGTGCCTGATTACTTGCGCTTCGGCTCATGGATCGGCGGCGACCGTGATGGCAACCCATCCGTAACCTCGAAGGTTACTTGGGAGACGTTGAATCTGCACCGTCAACTAGCCATCCGCAAGTATGAGGAGAAGCTTGAAGAGCTTGTAGAGCTGCTCAGCTTCAGTACAAATTTAATCGAGGTATCGGCTGAACTTGTGGAATCGGTTCGTTTGGACCGCGAGCATGTCGAGCTGAAATGCGTTGATCTGTGGAGAAATACGAAGGAGCCTTACCGTATCAAGCTGGGCTTCATGCTGGAAAAGCTGGCTAATACGCGCGATGAATCGCTTAAAGGTTCGCCAATGCGCTATAACCATCCAGATGAGCTTCGCGAGGAGCTGCTCATTATTGACCGCAGCCTGCGTCATCATTTTGCAGACTATGTGGCAGATACGGCACTAGCTAAGCTTATTCGTCAAGTAGAGCTGTTCGGCTTCCACCTTATGGCGCTTGATGTTCGTCAGCACAGTCAAGAGCATGAGAATGCGATGACTGAGATTTTGGCGAAAATGAATGTTGTTGCGGATTACGCATCGCTTCCGGAAGAAGAGAAAACTAATCTGCTCCACAGTCTTTTGAATGATCCAAGGCCTCTAACCTCTGGTCACCTGGATTATACAGATTCTACCCGTGAATGCTTGGATGTTTACCATACGATTTATCGTGCGCAGCAGGAATTTGGCGTTGAGTGCATATCCAGCTACCTCATTAGTATGACGGAAGCAGCAAGCGACATGCTTGAGGTTATGGTGTTCGCGAAGGAAGTTGGCCTGTTCCGCAAGGAAGCTGACGGCACGATCCGCTGCACATTGCAATCCGTACCGTTATTTGAGACGATCGATGATCTTCATGCGGCACCTGCAATTATGAAACAGCTGTTTGAAATGCCGATCTATCGTCAAGCGGTAGAGGCTCGCGGCAATTTGCATGAAATTATGCTTGGTTACTCCGATAGCAACAAGGATGGCGGCGTGGTTACAGCGAACTGGGAGCTGCGCGTAGCACTGAATGATATTACGGCTGCCGGCAACGAATATGATGTGAAATTGAAGTTTTTCCACGGACGCGGAGGAGCACTTGGTCGTGGCGGAATGCCGCTTAACCGCAGTATTCTGGCGCAGCCGCCTCACACGGTTGGCGGTGGCATCAAAATTACCGAGCAAGGCGAGGTTCTCTCTTCTCGTTATTCCATGCAAGGGATCGCTTACCGCAGCTTAGAGCAAGCGACCTGGGCGCTTATTACGGCAGCTCGCTTGGCGAAATATCCAGAGCAGGCTCCGCAGGAGGAAGCGGCGTGGGATGAAATTTCACGCTCGATTTCGGAAACGGCGCTTGAGAAATATCAGGATCTTATTTTCCGTGATCCAGATTTCTTGACTTACTTCAAGGAGTCTACACCTTTGCCAGAGGTTGGCGAGCTTAATATTGGCTCCCGTCCTTCTAAACGCAAAAATAGCGATCGCTTTGAGGATTTACGTGCGATTCCTTGGGTATTCGCATGGACGCAAAGCCGTTATTTACTGCCAGCTTGGTATGCAGCCGGTACAGCGCTGAACCAATATGCAGGCGATGACAAAGAGAAGATGAAGACGCTGAGTACGATGTACGAGAAGTTCCCGTTCTTCCGTTCGCTGATCGACAATCTGCAAATGGCGCTTGCTAAGGCAGATTTGGTTATTGCGAAGGAATATGCGGATATGATTAAGGATCAAACGGTTCGCGATCGTATTTTTGAGCAAATCGAACAAGAGTACGAGCTTACATCAAATCTTATTTTGAGCATTACGGGCCAAACGGAAATTTTGGATAATGTACCTGTTATTCAAGAATCGATTCGTTTGCGCAATCCGTATGTAGATCCGCTCAGCTACCTGCAAGTTCAATTGCTAACGGAGCTTCGTGCGCTGCGTGATAATGAAGAGGATGATCAAGAGCTGCTCCGTGAGGTGCTTCTGACGATCAACGGCATTGCTGCCGGCCTTCGGAACACGGGCTGATAAGACAAGCCAGCCTCCTAGTAGGCAAACGATATAAAAATAGCTAGTCATGGTGCCAACACTGTGACTGGCTATTTTTTTGTTGCATAGGGAACTATGGATTCTCAGAACCTGTTGATAACGATGCTGCGGCGGCAGCCGGAGAGCAGATAACGAAAGCTAACGGAAATCAGAGACGCTAAAGTTCGATTTTTGGTTAGCGTCACATTTTAACGGAAGTGGGAGACTCTATTGCGCAGAAATGAAGCGAGATTCGGCATGTAGACTACAAATAGAGGCCCGTGTTTCCGTTAGAATCCTGAAATGAAAAATAAAGGCGATTTAGCGTCTGTGGTTTCCGTTAGAAGTGTGACTGACGCGTCTGCGATTTCCAATCACCCTAAGGGTGATTTAGTTCGTGCACGCTGTGCTCAGAAATACGCATGTCCCCATTTTACACCGTCCATTTACGGAACCTTAACGAAAGCTTGATCCTCTCATGATATTTTATCTTTACAATTAGGGATAACTTAGGAGAAATGGGAGTGAGTCATTCTTGAAGATCTATAGTAGAAGGTTGATATCCTTTTTGTTAGCTGCTGAAATTACAGCAAGCATGGCACTGGCGGGCGGACCGGTTATGGCTGCCGCAGGCTTGGAGCAAGCAGGGACCCCTTACACGGCTAACCAAGTTTATAGCCATGCTGTTCCTCATGTGATCATTAATCAAGTGTACGGCGGGGGCTTGGCTGTAGATACTGATGTTCCGATATCCCACGGCTTTATTGAGCTTTATAATCCTACAGATAGTGATATTGATCTCTCAGGATGGTCGTTGCAGTACGCAGACCGTGGCAATAAAGATACTACAGGTCCTACTAAGGCATGGGAAAAGCTTAATCTCACAGGTACGATAAAAGCGTACTCCTCCTTTCTGATTAAAGGAGCCGCTACAGGGAAACAAGCTGCAAAGGTTGATCTTACCAATAAAGGCGATCTGTCATGGGAGCGTTTTATTAATAACAAAGGACTGAAGGTTGCTCTGATGAGTAATCAGACCTTGCTTACAGAGGCTAATCCCTTTTTAACGCTGCCGGACGGCTATGTCGATATGGTTGGTTCCGGAAGCAATGATGCGGGCAGCAATATCGATGGATACGAAAATGAATTTCCAACTGGTGATAATGAAGGTACTTCGAAGCAAAAGGCGATTCGCCGCACCGATTTCATAGATACAGATAATAATAAAAAGGACTTTAAGCAAATTGATTATAAAGGTGCAGCTGTAGAGTCTCTGCCTTCAGTAGCACCACGAAGCGGCGCTGACGGTCCATGGGGGGCTGGAGTCGTTCTGCCGCTTGCGATTAGTACGACGGTGCTTTCTGACGGATATGTCGGGTCGGCCTATTCTGCTGCGCTGCAAGCAACGGGTGGAACAGCACCCTATACCTTTACTGCAACAGGCTTGCCTGAAGGGCTCAGCCTTCAAGCGAATGGCGAGCTTGCTGGGACACCGGTAACAGCTGTATCACAAGCGGCTGTGAACATTACCGTAACAGACAGCACCTCAGGAACCCCGCTGACCGTGGACAAAACTTTCACGCTTACGATTAAATCAGAGATTGCAGCTGCAAACCATCTGCTTATTAATGAAGTATATGGAGGCGGCGGGAAAATCAATAAAGAAACCCCTCCTGTCGCAGCGCCGTTTCTATATGATTTCATTGAGCTTTACAATCCGACAGCCCAGCCTATCTCGTTAGCGGGTTATCATTTAAGGTATAGCAATAAAGGAGCGACAACCGTTCAAGGCTTCGATTTTTCTGAAGATGCGGTCATTGGCCCTAACGATTATTATCTTGTTCGACTAGAAGCGACATGGGGAAATACAGGTGACAAAAATTATGGGTCAGCTTATTATGCCGATGCATATGCAAGTACAAAAGAGCAATCGATAGGCATGTCAGATACCGATGGAACGGTTGAGTTGTTTCAAGGAGCTTACTCTTCTTCAGCAGTCATTGATGCAGTAGGCTTCGGAGCAGTTAAGACTTTGCTGCATGAAGGAACTCCGATAGGCGATGGAGCATCGCTGCCAGCTGCTGTCAAAGGAGTACGGCGCATTAATTATCAGGATTCCAACAATAATGCCGCAGATTTCACGATCGTTGATCCATCGCCGACAAGTTCTGGACAAGCCGAAGGTGACGTAGAGGTGATCACGGACTTCGTTAAGCTCATCGGCTCGCTTCAGAAGCTTACGGCGGATACGAGTGTTACAGTCGAGGGACTGGTGACGACGCCTCCCGTAAAATCCGATAACAGCCAAGCTGAAGCGGTGCGATATATTCAATCGTTCACGGGAGCGATCGCAGTAGAAGGCATGGACCCTTCGATTCCGGTGGGAGCAGAAGTCAGGGTAAGCGGCGTGGCAGGTCTTCATGAAGGCGAGGTTCGTGTGAAAGGAAATCCAGTGGTAGCAAGGCTAAACAACAACGTATATAGTCTGACTGTGGACGATACGTTTGACGGATCGATGCTTGTTGTAGACAAGCTAAGCTCAGTAACGACTGAGAGGTATGGCAGAAGAGTAACGACTACGGGCAAAGTAGAGGTTGTTGATGCGGCAGCCAAAACGATTAAGCTCGACAATGATATGATTTTGTACGTTAACGGAGCTTTCCCTAGCACTGCAATTGGTGACACGCTTGAAGCAACCGGTGTAATTGGCGTGTATAGCAGCAATGTACGACTGGCGATAGCAAACGCAAGTGCTGATTTGGTTATAAAACCTGCTTCTGCCGAGTTTAATGATACATTGAATATTTCCAAGATAGGAGAATATTCCGTAGGTCTCTCCAATAAGGATGGCGGCGTTGCTGAGATCGTTAAATTTAACAAGGATAATGGAAAATTTTATTTGGTGAATGGCTCTGGAAATCCTCCAAGCTTGGATATTGTAAGCTTAGGAAGCGGAAATGGAAATTTGAACAAAGAGAAGACCATTGCGGTGCAGCAGCTCGCTGAGACAGAAGGTTTTCTATATGGAGACTTGACTAGTGTAGATATTAATACGACGACTAAGCGTGTTTCGGTTACTGTTCAAGAGGCGGATGCGCTTAAATCGGGCAAAATACTTGTACTTGACTACGATGGCAATTTGCTTGCGTCTTACATGGCAGGCGTGCAGCCGGATATGATTAAATCGACATCCGATGGCAAATATATTCTGACTGCAGATGAAGCGGAGCCGCGTTCTGGCACGACTGATCCGAAGGGCAGCGTGACGATCGTCAACACGGAAACCAATACGGTTACACAGGTATTGTTCGATGATCCTTCCGTAATTGAGGATGGTGTGCATATTCGCGGACTGGCTGATCCGGCTGACGGGAAAATTAAAACAAGCGGTACGAAAGCGGACGCGATATTTGATTTTGAGCCAGAATACATTACTCTCTCCGAGGACAATAAGACCGCTTATGTGTCACTGCAGGAAAATAACGCAATCGCTATTATTGATATTGCGACAGGTAAAGTGACTGCCGTTAAGGCGCTAGGCTTCAAGGATTACAATGATGTTCGCAATTCGCTCGATCTTGTAAAAGACGGCGCGATCAAGCTGGAAAATGTACCATTTAAAGGGATGTATATGCCTGACGGCATCGCGTCACATACGATCAATGGACAAACGTATCTATTTACTGCCAATGAGGGCGATGTGACGGAATGGCCTAATCGCACGAATGGAAGCACGATTGGGGCATTGAAGGGCAGTCTTGATCCTGCTTCTGCGGCTGCTATTTTCTTAAGTGGCAAGACGGCCTACGATGGCGTCGAAGTAGCGAGCGATATGGGCAATGACAGCATTTATATGTATGGCGGCCGTTCCTTCTCCGTTTGGAATGCGGACACGATGGAGCAGGTCTATGATAGCGGGAATGATTTTGAAACGATTACTGCGGCTCGCCTGCCGGCTTACTTCAATACGAGCAACAGTAAAACAGCGCTTGATGATCGAAGTGGGAAAAAGGGGCCTGAGCCAGAGGATATTAAAACTGGAAAAGTGGGCAATAAAGTGTTGGCTTTTGTTGGACTTGAGCGTATCGGGGGCTTCATGACCTACGATGTGACGGACCCGGCTAATGCAACATTTGCCAATTATACGAATACCCGCGAGTTTAAGGATGGTCAAGGCAAGGATAATTTAGATACCGATACGGGTCCTGAAGGTTTGGAGTTCATTCCTGCAGATATTAGCCCAACGGGAATGCCGTTATTATTAGTCGCTTATGAGGTTGGCGGCAAAGTCGGTGTATACCAGCTGAATGTTACGAAAGTAACGGTTGATAAAAAAGCTTTATCAATGAAGGTTGGCGATGCTTCGAGTAAGCTGAATGCAGTCGCCCGGCCTGCTGCTGGAAGTGCTTCATCGGTCATTTGGTCGTCATCCAATGCAGCAGTAGCGAAGGTGGATGGCAATGGCAATGTTACAGCAGTTTCTGCTGGAAGTGCGGTCATTACGGCAGTAAGTGCCGATGGCTATGGCTTGGCAGAAACGATCGTTACGGTCTTACCTGCCAGCACGGGTACTGGCCCGGATACAGGAACGGTAGTCCCTACACCAACGCCAACCCCGGAACAAGCTGGAACGTCAATTGTGAGCGGGGATACAGTGAAGGCGGTAACGGTTATCAAAGCTGAAACGGATAACGATTCGAATACGACAGCTGAAGTAACGGCAAGCCAAATGGCTGAGACGCTTGCTGCACTGGAAAAAGCGGCAAACGGCAAGCCTGGAGCTGTGGAATTTACAGTAGATAGAAATGCGAATGCCGAGTCTGCAACGATTCGATTCGAGGAGCAGGCGATAGCTCTAATTGCATCAAAAGGACTCGTATCCCTCAGCATAAATGGGGGACTTGGGGCCGTTTCCTTTGACTCTAAGGCTATTGATACATTAACGGCAGCGGCAGCGGCAGGAGCGGGAGAGCTTTCCTTTGCGATAAAAAAAGAAGATGTGTCTAAGTTATCCGATTCAGAGAGGGCAGCCATTGGCAGTCATCCAGCGTATGAGCTTACGATCACAGCGGGCAATACAGCTGTAACCGATCTATTGGGTGGGAAAGTACGTATAAGCATCCCTTACACGCTCCAAGCAGGCGAAGATAGCCAGGCGATTGTGATTTATTATTTTGCGGAGGATGGCCAGCCTGTTGTCGTTTCTAACAGCGTATACGATGCGCTGACAGGACAGCTGTATTTCACGGTCAACCATTTCTCGACGTATGGCATCGGCTACAATCACGTAACCTTTACCGATACGGCAGCAAGCTTTGCGAAGGATTCCATTATGTATCTATCCTCTAGAAATATAATTGGAGGAATGGGCAATGATCGATTTGTGCCGAAGGCAAACATATCGAGAGCAGATTTCACACTCATTCTTGCCAGGATTGCAGGGGCTGAGCTAGATAGCTATACTTCATCAAGCTTTACTGATGTATCGCCTTCCGACTATTATGCGGGAGCAGTGGCGTGGGCTTCTGATAAAGGAATTACTGGAGGTACTGGCAACGGAGTGTTTGAACCGCAGGCTAACATTAGCCGCGAGCAGCTGGTAGCTATGATCGTAAGGTTTGCTGATGTCATGAGCTTTACATTGCCGTCGAATACGAACGCTCAATCGTTTGTAGATGATTCGTCGATTAGCGCATTTGCTAAGGAAGCGGCAGCAGCTGTGCAGCAAGCAGGCATTATTAACGGAAAGCCTGCTGGGAACAACGAAGGCAACAGCTTTGCTCCAAAGGATGCTGCTACCCGTGAGGAAGCTGCTAAAATGCTGGCTAAATTGATACAACTAATGGCATAAAATAATTAGCGTTAGGACCGCATCGCCTTTCATTAAAAGGCGGTGCGGTTTTTTTATTGTATAGGAAATTATTCATTCTCCGTACCTGTTGATAAGGATGCTGCTGCGCAAGCAGCCGGAGAGCGGACAACGAAAGCTAACGGAAACCAGAGACGCTAAAGTTGCATTTTGGGTTAGCGTCTTTGGTTTCCGTTAGAAGTGTGAGCTGATACGTCTGCGATTTCCAATTACCCGTAAGGGTGATTTTGTTCTTGAGATAACGGACCAAATGCGAGACCGCATTGTACTTTATACAACGGAATGGGTGATACTAGGCTCGAGCTTATCGTACGCTGCACTTATTACAACGGATTTGCTGCTTTTATCGTATATTCACTCGTTGGACCACTATTCTACTGCATAATTACATTGTAGCCCGACGAATCTGCTTTCATGTGAGGTTTCTGTTGCATAAAGTACATTGTAGGCGGGGAAGAGGAGGGGGAGGGATAGGGATGAGATGGAGTTATTGAAACTCATATTCTTATGTTTATTTATAAACGGCTTAAGTTTCCTTTAAGGTACATCCTGCATGATAGGTACATAGGAAACAGACACCTACATTTGAGAGGATGATCACCATGAACGAGGAAAACAAACGTATGGATGCCGACCATGACATAAGTTCTGATGCTGACAATGCTAATCATACATCTACTTCCACGAGCCCGAGTGCTTTCACTACTTATATCTATGAATCTACTTCTACTAAATCGACTAACGATATGAAAGCATTATACGAGAAGGAGCTTAAGCTTCAGGAAAATCCGAATGGCTCAATGAATGATGTGTCTGGAAGGAAGAAGAAGCGCTCAGGCGGCGGCTCGCCCAAGACGCTGCTGGCATCATTTTTAATCGGAGCGATGGTCGTTGGCGGCTTCGCGTACATGGCCGATAAAAACAATGTATTCAGCGGAGCAGAGCAGGCAGCCCCTACGTCGGGTACAAGTATTGTGAGCAGCTCTGCGCAGCAGGCTGCTGGCTTATCAACAGCATCGCTTAGTACAAGCGAGGATATTGCCTCTGTTTATGCGGCAACAAGCCCGGCAGTGGTGAAAATAGAAAACTATGCTGAGCCGGAGCGCAGCACCTCCATGTTCGATAATCCGGAATTCCGTCAGTTTTTTGGCGGCGGTCAATCCGGCAGAGGCGGACAACAGCAGGAGCAGCAGCAGCAGCAGGAACAAGAGCAAAGTGCCGCTGAACTTGCGCTTGTAGGCTCCGGCACCGGGTTTTTCTTCGAAGAAGGTGGTTATATTCTGACCAATCAGCATGTGATTGCTGATGCTGCGGAAGTAAAGGTTACGGTGCAAGGCTACGAGGAGCCTTTTACCGCAAAGGTCCTTGGTTCCAGCTATGAGCTTGACTTAGCTGTACTGAAGATAGAGAGCACGGACGGCAAAGCCTTTCCATCTTTAACGCTGGGAGACTCTGATGCAACACAGATCGGCGATTGGGTCATCGCGATTGGCAATCCTTACGGCTTTGACCAAACGCTGACGATGGGAGTTTTGAGTGCGAAGGAACGTCCGATTACCATTGCTGATGAGCAGGGCAATCATGAATATAAGCATTTGCTGCAAACCGATGCATCGATCAACCCGGGCAATTCTGGAGGACCGCTTCTTAACGAGAACGGGGAAGTCATCGGCATTAATACAGCGGTTAACTCGGAGGCACAGGGCATTGGCTTTGCGATTCCGACGTCGACGATTACGGAGGTGCTGGATCAACTGAAAACGAACACGTTATAGTCGTTCAAAAATAATAGCTTGCATCAAGGCTTGGAGGCGGAGATTAGGCGCTCAAGCCTTTTTGCATGTTGAAAACATGGAGCCTAGCCGTAAGTCGAAGCATTAACTAGCCTTAGGTCGATTGCTGACTGCGCATTAAACGTATATAATTGGTTAAATAGATGCTTTTTTGCTAATCGGTTGAACGAACGGAAGGTTTGGAGGAGTTAAGTTGAATATATTGGAAGCACGCCTGGCGCGATTAGCGCTCAAAGGCGATCAGCAGGCATTTGCTGAGCTTGTAGACCTTTATCAAGATAAGCTCTTTCATATGGCATATCGGATGCTAAATAGCCGCCAGGAGGCGGAGGATGTCGTGCAGGACACCTTCCTTCGCGTATACAAAAACCTGGATCGATATGATGATACATTGAAATTTTCGACATGGATATATAGAATTGCTACAAATTTATGTATTGACCGGCTGCGCAAGCGCAAGCCAACCTATTCGCTGGATGCGGAATCGCACGACCATGAAGGACTGGATGGTTATTCGATGGTACCGAGCGATAATCGGACACCTGAATCGGAGCTGCTGCTCTCGGACACTCAGCGCATCATCCATACAGCTATCTCGTCGCTGCCTCCAAAATATAAGAGTGTGATGACGCTTCGCTATATGCAGGATCTATCGCTGCAGGAGATAGGCGACGTATTGGACATGCCTGTAACGACGATTAAGACTCGTGTTCACCGAGGCAGGGAGTTTCTGAGAAAGAAGCTGGAGCATAAATTATAGTTATTTGTGCATGCAGTAAATAGTAATTGATGAGGCCATGTCTGCTTTAGACATTGGCTTATTTCAAAGATTAATGCTAATGGAGAAAGAGCGTAGGAAGAGTCACTTGCATCATTTTTTAAAAAAGTGAAACATCCCCTTGCGAGCAACGTATCCTAATAGCAAGAGTAGAACTTATGCTGCGCGAGCAACTGAAAGAAAGGACTGGCTGCTATGAATTGCAACGTCGCCATCGTTTGGATGCATGATTATTTGGACGGCGAGCTGCCTCGTGAAGATATCGTTACGTTAAAGTCTCATTTGCTTTCCTGTCCGGCTTGTCGCAGTCGGTTTGACCAGCTCCAGAAGACGGACGCCGCGGCGTTCCATACTTTAGAAGCGCTTAAGCCAACCGCGGATTATGACAAGAAGGCATCAGAGCAGCTAACAGAGCGTATTATGCAGCAGCTTCCGAAGAAACGAAGCAACCAGCGGAACCGAATCGTACGTTTTATTTATCGATATCCGGGCGCGACCGCTGCTGCTGTATTTATACTCGTGATGCTGGGTAGCTTCTTCACCATGTGGGAAGGGGATACGAAGCTAATCGTTGCAGGCGAGGATCTTCAGCATGTCATTATAGAAGGCAACACTGTGATTGTTCCGGAAGGTGTTCACTTAACGGGCAATCTAACTGTGGAAAATGGAATAGCTGAGGTTAAAGGCGAGGTAGATGGGAATGTTACAGTTATAGACGGTTCCTTGAATCTGGCTTCCACCGGTCATATCGCAGGACAGATCAGAACGATCGATCAAGCACTCGATTTCTTCTGGTACAAAGTCACGCAAACCTTTGGCGGTAACGCTCGTTAATGCAAGCGGCCTTCCTTTTGCAGGGGGGCGCTTTTATTTTTTTTGAAAAAAAGGATTTCCAATCCCATATATAGAAAATAATAAGGTTGAAACCATAGAAAAAAGAATAAGGGGATCGGCTGTTGGGGGTTGGCATATGAGTTATTTTTCGGATTCGACTTGGCATGATTGGTTAAAGGACATCATCGATATTGGCATAGTGAGCTATATTATTTATAAAATCATTTTGCTTGTGCGGGGAACCCGCGCGGTTCAGCTGTTAAAGGGGATATTTATACTCGTTGCGGTATGGGCACTTAGCACATGGTTCAATTTGTATACGCTAAAATGGCTCATGAATCAAATGTTCACCTTTGGTATTGTAAGTGTGCTCATTATTTTTCAGCCAGAGCTAAGACGAGTGCTCGAGCAGCTTGGACGCGGCAAGCTATTTGCAAGGTCATATTCGCTTGATCGAGATATCGTTAATGAACAAATTGACGGTGTCATTAAGGCTGTCCGATTTATGGCTGAGCGTAAGATTGGCGCGTTAATTGTATTTGAACGGACTACAGGGCTGACCGAGCTCATTGAGTCGGGTATTCGGATGGAATCGCGGATTACATCAGAGCTGCTTATCAATATTTTCACGCCAAATACGCCGCTTCATGATGGTGCGGTTATTATTCGCTCCAATCAGATTATGGCTGCCGGCTGCTATTTGCCGCTGTCAGAAAATCCTTTTATAAGCAAAGAGCTTGGAACCCGACACCGCGCCGCAATTGGCGTAAGTGAGGTAACGGATGCGATTTCTGTAACTGTATCGGAAGAAACGGGACAAATTTCGCTTTCTCTCGGGGGTATGATCGTTCGTGATATTAATGAGGAATCACTCATTTCGAAGCTCTTCGATGAGCTGACGCCGAAGACGACGGGTCTCAAGAAGGAACGTGTGAGCATCTCGTCGTTTTGGAAGCGGAAAGGAGGAAGTGATGGATAAATGGCTAAGTCACCCTACCTCGCTCAAAATTATTTCTGTCCTCGTTGGTCTGCTGCTCTGGGCGGTTGTACATATTGATCCAGGCACGGCACCGCAGACGATGACAACTAACATTGATACGAAAACCATTGAAGCATCCGTTATTACGACGGTAGGTTTAGATAATGAGAAATATATACTTACGGCAATGGAGCCGAGTGTTGTACGATTAGATGTGCAAGGCAAGCTGTCTGATTTGCTTAAAGCCTCCTCTATCGATGATTACGTCGTGAAGGTGGATTTGAAAAACGTGAAAGAAGGCATTCAGGAGCTGCCTTTAACGGTGGACTTGCCTAAAGGGATCTTGCTTGTCACGATGTCACCGCGCACAGTAATGGTGCAAATCGAAGAAATTTTGACCAAGCCATTCGAGCTGCAGGTCGTGACGGAAGGAAAGCCGGCAGATGGTTATGTGCTTGGCGCTTCGACGATTGTTTCGCCAACGGACGGCATTCAGATCACACTGCCTAAGGATGATATGAGCCGTGTCGGACTTGTAGCGACGGAGGTTGATGTTGAGGGTGCTGACAAAACAATTGTTAACAAAAAGTCTAAGGTTATCGTATATGATATAGACGGCATCGAGATGACGAATGCCATTGTTTCTCCATCAACGGTACATGTTGAGGTCAAGGTTACACCACCGTTTAAAAAGCTGCCTTTGCAGGTGCACTATACAGGTACTCTGCCAGAAGGGCTGAGCTTGGTATCGGTTAAGCCGGTAATTGATCAGGTAACCGTATACGGCGATCAGAAGACGCTTGACGGGCTTTCCGTGTATGATGGTGTTGTGCTTGACCTCTCGAAGGTGAAGCAGTCTGGAAGCGTACAGGTGAAGACCGGCCCAGTGGATGGCATCAAATCGATCGATCCTGGTGAGATCACGCTTGAGGTTGTTGTAGCGCCTTATGTTACGCGAACCTTTGCCAGCCTCCCAATCATAATAGAAGGACTCGGGGGCGGAACGTCTGCTCTAATTCGTACACCGGCGGATGGGAAATTTAGTTTGACCGTAAGCGGAGCCGAATCGGTGTTGTCTTCGCTTAAGGCAGATGCGATTAGCATACTTGCGAATGTCGAAGGACTAGGGAAGGGCTTGCATTCTGTAACCCTTCAGGTGGATGTGCCGTCTTATGTACAGACCGTGCTTGCGGAAGGGCAGACATTGACTGTATCTATTGAAATAGTGGAGGATACAGGGGTAGAGCCGAATCAAGATGGTTCAGACGAGGTTAGCGGAACTCCAACGGAGGAGCCTTTAGCGCCCGTGCCAACACCGGAGGAGACGGATGGCAGCGGTAGCGGCAATACCGGTGCAGGCTCAGCGGGCAATGCAAATACAAATCCTTAACTATCATAAACATCATCATATCATAAATGATTAACCACATTATTATCGCAGCATATAACAAAGGAGCCTTTTAAATTATGGGGAAATATTTCGGAACTGACGGTGTGCGCGGCGTAGCCAATCGGGAGCTTACACCGGAGCTAGCTTATAAAATCGGTCGCTGTGGCGGCTATGTGCTAACAGGCAAAGCTAACAAACCAAAGGTAGTTATTGGCTTAGATACACGGATATCTGGTCCTATGCTGGAATCGGCGCTTATCGCGGGTTTGTTGTCTATCGGCGCTAGCGTAGTGCGTCTAGGGATTGTTTCTACACCGGCGGTTGCCTACATCACACGCGAGCTGAACGCTGATGCGGGTGTTATGATCTCGGCTTCTCATAATCCTGTAGAGGATAATGGCATTAAATTTTTTGCGGGTGATGGCTTCAAGCTATCCGATGATACCGAGCTCGAGATTGAGGAGCTGATCGATGCTTTAACCGATGAATTGCCAAGGCCTGAAGGCGGCGATATCGGTGTAGTATCCAGTGATGAAGGCGCTAAGCAGCGGTATTTAAATTACTTGAAAACAACGATCAAAGGCGAGTTCAAAGGTTTGAAAATCGTACTCGATTGCGCTAACGGCTCCGCTTATGAGCTGGCTCCAACTGTATTCCGTGAGCTCGGAGCGGACATCATTACGGTTGGCGCTGAGCCTGACGGTCTGAATATTAATGCAGGCGTAGGATCAACGCATCCTGAATATTTGCGTGAGCAGGTACTGCACCATGGCGCGGATCTTGGGCTTTCTTTTGACGGAGATGCGGATCGTCTCATTGCCATTGATGAAAAGGGCGAAGAGGTAGACGGCGATTTTATTTTGTGTATTATTGGCGATGCGATGAAGCGGGCTGGCAAGTTGAAGGAAGATACGATTGTAACGACGGTTATGGCTAATATCGGCTTCTTCAAGGGCGCAGAGCGGATCGGTCTGAAAACGGCACAAACCGCAGTTGGAGATCGTTACGTCATGGAGGAAATGCGTCGCGGCGGCTTTAATCTAGGCGGCGAGCAATCGGGTCATGTTATTTTTCTGGATCATATTACTACAGGCGATGGCATTCTTACAGCGCTTCAGCTGGTTGATACGATTGCAGCTTCAGGGAAGAAGCTAAGTGAGCTAAAAGGTCTTATGCGCAAATATCCACAACAGCTAGTTAACGTTCGTGTCGCTGATAAGAGCCTATACCAGGGCAATGCAGCGATCGAAGAAGCAGTGAAGCGCGTGGAGCTGGAGCTTGGCGATAACGGCCGGGTGCTTGTTCGTCCATCTGGAACGGAATCCTTGATCCGTGTCATGGCAGAGGGACCGGAGAAGGAGCAGGTTGATGCTTATGTAGCACAAATTGCTGACGTCGTTAAACGTGAACTAGGTTAATCAAATGGAGGGATCATGTCGAAAGCTTGTCGGAATACGTTGAAGACTGGCTTTCGACACCTTATTTTGGAAAATATTTGTTTTTTCTTTCATAGAGTGGTTGCGTAATGGATACAAAATGAATATGATAGGTAGTGTGATTCAAGAAGGAAAGCGAGGATAGAGGTATTTAATCAAGTTAAGCGCCAGAGCTTGCGTGATGAACGATCGGTTTTAAGCTGGAACTTTAAGCTTGAAGCGGGTGTTCATACGGGAAGCTGACGAGGTGAAGGTGTTCGAAACATTCGGCGGGGACCTTCCGGTATTACAAGCCAACCGAAAGTCGTTACGTAAAACGTCCGGGCGACCGGTCATACAATCGTGCGACAGGCTTCTTATTGTTATTCATTTCTCCCGTATGTCCAAGATGCCACCAATGGAGTGGGCATGGGCAGAGGGGTTGCATTATCCGCAACGAATGGGATTACTTAGCGACAACTTCATATTGCCTTTGCCACGCATTGGCATGCATCCGATTTGGATTGGGAAAATAACCTAATCGGAGGCTTATTAATTATGTGTGGAATTGTAGGATATATTGGTAAACGTGACTCACAGGACATTTTGATCGATGGATTGAAGAAGCTTGAATATCGGGGTTATGATTCCGCTGGTATCGCTGTCTTCACGAAAAACGGTCTAGAAATTACAAAATCCAAAGGTCGTTTGGCTAACCTTGAAGGCTTGCTTCGTGAAGAGCCGCTGGAAGGCTTTGCAGGCATCGGTCATACACGCTGGGCAACTCATGGTAAACCATCAGATGTGAACTCGCATCCGCATACGGACAACACAGCTAAGTTTTCTGTTGTTCATAACGGAATTGTCGAGAACTATTTGAAGCTAAAAGAAGAATTGATCATCAAGGGCCATGTTTTTGTATCAGAGACAGATACAGAAGTCATTTCCCACCTTATTGCAGATGAATATAACGGTGATATTGTCAAAGCTGTTCAAGCTGCTGTTAAACGTATGCGCGGAGCGTTCGCACTTGGTGTATTAACAGAATTTGAACCAGATCGTCTCGTAGCTGTACGTTTTGCAAGTCCGCTTGTTATTGGTGTAGGCGAAGGCGAAAACTTCATTGGCTCGGATATTCCGGCTATTTTGGAGCATACGCGTAATGTATACATCCTGAATGATGGCGAAATGGCAATCCTGACACGTGATGCTGTCGAATTAATGACGACTGACGGCGAAATTATTTCCAAGGAAATATATCATGTCGATTGGGATATCGTAACAGCAGAGAAAGCCGGATTTGATCACTTCATGCTGAAAGAAATTCATGAGCAGCCTAAAGCTTATCGCGATACGATGATTAGTCGTATTTCGGAGGATGGCAAGTCTGTACAATTAAATGAGCTGGGTATGTCAGCTGAATATATTAAATCGATTCGCAAAGTGCACATTGTAGCCTGTGGAACAGCTTACCATGCGGGACTTGTCGGCAAATCGGTTATTGAATCACTTGCTCGTATTCCAGTAGAGACGGATGTTGCGTCAGAGTACCGTTACCGTTCGCCAATCATTACACCTGATACGCTTGTGATCGTTGTAAGCCAATCAGGCGAGACGGCGGATACACTGGCAGCACTTCGCGAAGCACAGCGCAATGGCGCTCGTGTGCTTGCAATTACGAATGTGGTCGGAAGCTCGGTCGCTCGTGAAGCAGACCACTTGCTTATTACGTGGGCAGGTCTTGAAATCGCGGTTGCTTCGACAAAAGCATACACTTCGCAGCTGATTGCCTTCTATCTATTCGGCTTGTATCTTGCGGGTACGCTGGAGACTAAGGATGCAGCGTATATCGAAGAGGTTATTACGGCAATGCACCAGCTGCCAGAGCAGGTTGAGAGCATTCTTGAGCAGGCACCCGTGCTTAAGCAAGTAGCAGAATCAATCGCTAAGCACAAACATTTGTTCTTCATCGGCCGTGGCGTAGACTACGCAGTGGCGCAAGAAGGCTCACTGAAGCTGAAAGAAATTTCGTATATTCACTCTGAGGCGTATGCTGCAGGTGAGCTCAAGCACGGAACATTGGCGCTAATCGAGGACGGTATTCCGGTTATTGCTCTCGTTACGCAAGAGGATCTATACGAGAAAACACTTAGCAACATTAAAGAAGTAACCGCTCGCGGTGCGCATGTGATTGGTATTGCAAACTCAGGATCAGAAGTCGAAGTTGCAAAATCTGTCGATGAGCTGTTCGCCATTCCGAAGACGCTGCCGATCCTTTCACCAGCATTGTCGGTTATTCCGCTGCAGCTGATCTCATACTATGCTTCGCTAGCTCTTGAGCATGATGTGGATAAACCGCGGAATTTGGCTAAGAGTGTTACGGTGGAGTAGGGGTTGTAGTTAGGAGAAAACTGTGAGTTATAACAACAAATGGCACAGATTATATTTAATATTGGCATAGAGATATAACATAAAGTGGCACAGGAAATAGGAACCAGTAACGACGAAAGCCTTGTTGTTACTGGTTTTTTTGTGTTCATGTGTGTAATTTCTCATTTGAGTTGTGCTGGAAAAAAGTTGATTATAAACAGCTATCAGTAAAAAATCATTATACTTACTGTTGTCATAAACAGAAAGATTATATAATTACTATTGTCACAAGCAATAAAATGTGTAACTGCTATTGTCATATGCAGTTAAATATATAATTGCTATTGTCATAAGAAGATCTGCCATCGAGATAATAATCTTTACATTTTGACCGATATGGAACCATGAAGGATCTTTGTCATGTTCGCGCCAATACTACCTGGTGTAACAAATTGGTGGAAAATTAGTGTCATCATGTTTAAAGAGTTTGAAATTGGTAATGATAGTAACAATGCACTTTGTGCACTTAATAATTAGGCGTATATCTGATGATATTCTAATTTAACGTTTACCGACTTTATTATTCTGCATAGGTCGGGTACATAAGCACTCCGAGGTCGGGAGAGCTATGTACCCGACCTTTTTGTATTAACGGTACAGGGATTCACTAGGCGAATGGCAAAAAACAAAATCATACACATTGAAAGGAGCACGCATTAATGGACTGGACAAATAGAGATTGGGTGATTGAAGACATGTTATATGAACCCAAGCGAAAAGTCAGTAATAAGGGAAGTCACTTTCATCATCATTTAATTGGCGAGTATCACAGTCACAAAATGAACCGGAACGTAGAATACCAATCTCTGACCGAGTTTTACTTCTTGGCTTTATTAGAATTAGATAGAAGTGTCATTCGATATTATGTACGTCCAATTGAAGTACCTAGGCTGGATGTACGATCGAAATTATTCTACGTTCCCGATGTCCTTGTATTTCGTCAAACAAAAAGTCCATGTCTATACGATATCGAAGCTAAACCAAAAGAATGTAATCAATCGCGATATCAGGCATGCGAAAAAAATGCGGTTCATAACGGATGGGAATATCAAGTAGTATATCCAAGGAATATTCCTAAAGTATTACTAAGAAATATTGAATTTTTGTTTGGGTTTACAAATATCCGATCGGACGTGTCGGAGTATAAAACCGAATTAATATCACGTGTGCGTTTCCATGGCGAAATTAGTATACGTGCTTTAGCCAATAGCTTTCAGCAAAAAGTTCATCCATTACAGGTGATTCCATTGATATATCACCTAATCGCTACAGGAGTATTTTCGACTACCTTGGCGGAACCACTTAATGAAGCAAATCTGGTTACGATTACAAATGGAAACGACTGGATTCAGAATTATTCCGGATGGGAGAGATTAACCATTGGTGTTTAATGAGCTAAAACTAAATATGGAATTAATGTACTTTGGACGAAAGTACACAGTTCTTTCAATCGACCCACCCACCGTTTGTCTCCGACGGATAGAGGGGGATGGGGAATCAATTCGAATTAATTTTTATGAATTGGTGACTAACACTTCATTCTCTCCGGGCAAGTTGATGATCAAAGATATAGAGTCCCAAGAAACTAAGTATCGCTCCATTCTTGATGCACTTGATGAAACAAAACGTGAAAAGGTTACATTTCGTTTTGAGTTAATTAAACCAATTTTGGTCTTGGAACGTGCGAAGCAAAACGATATACGTGCAATATATGAGTTTACACAGTTTTATAAGGAGTACCTCTCCGAAAATCAATCGCCGATGGATCTTAAACAAGAAGAACTAATCGAGAGGATACACGAAAAATACTCGAGACCAAACGAGGACGGTGAAGTTAGGGCTGGTGTAGCTGTTCGGACAATAAAGCGCTTTTTAGCGAAGTTTCGATTGGCAGAACAAGAGTTTTCTTTGCATGGAGAAGAGGCATTGGTAAGTCGAGCGGGTGATGGACATTTATTCCGAACTGACAATAAACAGCTGCATATTTGCCACCCTAAAAAGCGAGAATGGGTGCTAGACAGCTTAAATGTCCGTATAGACGAGAAGTATCTTCCTATCTTGAAGGAAGTAATTGAGAGAGAATTTTTAACGCTAAAAAAACAAAGTAAAACTGCGGCTTATCGTTCAATTTCTATTCGATGCGAGGCAAAGGGATTTGATAAGCCTAAAAAAATTACAATTATGAAGCTACTGAAGCGCATTAATGAGCGTGTGACTATCCGCCTTAGGGAGGGCGCTGATGTTGCGTCAGAAATGTTTGATCAAACCGATCGAGGTTTTTCGAATGAAGAAGCGCAATACCCTCTTCATATCGTGCAAATCGATCATACTCAGTTGGATCTGGATGTGATTGACGACGCCGGTCGCGACTTAGGAAGACCATGGATTACGATTGGGATTGATGTATTTAGCCGCACGGTGTGGTGCTTATACCTATCGTTCGAACCACCTTCAGCAAACGTTGTTCGAAAAGCAATACAACATGGTATTTTTTTCAAAAGAACAAAGGAGCGCTTTGGAACAATGAATGAGTGGGATGTTTTCGGGATCCCCAAAATTTTTTACTTAGATAATGGTTCGGACTTTCGTAGCATAGCTGTTAAAAAGTTAATCAAAGAAACCTTGAAATCTCACGTAAGGTATCGTCCAGTTAGTACACCTAGGTTTGGAGCAACGATCGAACGCCTTTTTGGTACAATCAATTCGGAGTTGATTCATCACCTGGATGGAACACGTAAAAGCAATCCTACTGAATTAGGTGAATATGATGCGTCATCCGAAGCAAAATTAACTTTGCAAGATGTTCGGGAATTACTGACTCATTACATCACTGATATTTATCATATGGATGTCCATCGAGGGTTGCCGATTGATTCCAACACTCCGATTGTTCGCTATTATGAAGGACTTCAAAAAGTAGGATTTCCTGAGTTTGTGAAAGAAGAGCAGGAGTCCGACTTCAGCATCGAGTTATTACCTTCGATGTCGAAATCCTATACAAAAGACGGGGTTCGTATTGATAATGTTTTTTACAAATCGGCAGCACTCAGTCACTTGATTGATACAAGGTCGACGAAACACAAGGTTAAATATGACGATGACGATATTTCCCATATTTATATCATGCCAAATGGGACAAACGAATATGTCGAAATGTATGCAAGTAGCCCATCGGCAGATGTACTTGCAGGTATGAATAGATTTCAATGGAAAATGTTGCAAAAGAATATGCGTCAAGAATCAGATCGAAAGCGTTTGTTGGTACCAGGTACACAACAAGTGGTTAAAGCACAAGCTAAATTAGCCGAAAGCATTCAAGAGCGTTACGGGAAGGGTAGAAAAGCTAGACAGCAAGCAGCACGCATCGGTATGGAAGTTGCACTTACCCCGCCGAAACCAGCTTCCAGACCTGTAGAACATAGTCCGAAAATAACTGATCGATTTGCAGCAGCAAGGAAAGCAGCCCAAGAACGATTTGAAATAGAGAAGGATGTGAATTAATATGCCGAACCAAAAGGAGAAGTTGCTCGAAAGAGTAAGGAGTATTCATATCGCACATCCGCGGTATAAACAAATACACGCTATGCTGGATTCTCTTCGGGAGGATCAAAGGAATGGGGCACCACGTCATATGTTCGTAATCGGTGATTCAGGTGTAGGGAAAAGCCAACTTTTCAAAAGATATAAAGAATTAAATCCTGGAAAAACAATTATCGATGATATGGGGACTGAAATCGACATACGACCAGTATTATATGCCATTCTGCCGGATCCCTTTACTCTTTTAGAGTTTTACCAGACAATTGTTAAGGCACTGGGTGCACCTCAATTTACAGGCGCACGGATAGGTGATGTTAAACGCCAAGCATTCGCACTTATTGAAAAACAAGGTGTAGAACTGTTGATCCTTGATGAAATGAACCATATCCTAATTTCAAGGTATGTAACCAATAAGGAAGCGATGGAGGCAATAAAACATGTGTCTAATATTGGAGATATAGCAATTGTACTTGCTGGAAATCCAAAATCTTTAGAGTTAAGGAAAATCGATTTCCAGTATTTTCGACGCTTTCCGAAACAAGAACTCTATAGATTTAAGGAGTGTGATCAAGATTTTTGTGATGTGTTACGCGCAGTAGAAAACCATTTATGTCTTCAGAAGGAGTTGGGTCTTGGAGACCCTAATACAGAAATCCCCCAACTATTATACAGTTTAAGTTATGGTATTCTAGGCATCCTTACGCCTATTTTGCAAACAACCTTTCGCAATCTAATTGCAGATTACGAGATCGATGACGTAACAAATCCATTATTGTTTCTCGATAAGGTTGAAATGGCACAAAGGGAGATCGTAGGCGATACTTCAGAAGAGGAGTTCAAAAAAATGCTGGATTCTCAATAGCTCCATTCAATCAAAATGAAACATGTATGCCCAATATAGGGTACTAAAAGGATCTCTAATATGGGGTTCTTTTTACTTATGGTTCAGAAATTTTAGTATCGTGTTGAGAATGCAATATATCTAGTTTGACAAGTTGGAAGAGAAATTACATTATTCGACAGCGTGATTCGACAAAATTGAGTCTTGTGCAAAGGTATAATATATACTAATGAATAATATACAGTCGCAAACAGGTAACAAGTAGTTCAATTCTCATACAAAGCATTAATTATAACAGCAGTGGGGGACCAACTATGACAGTAGGCATGGCGTACGTATTCAATGGACGAAAATTAATCGAATACAGCCACTACGAGGTAGATTAACTGCAGATGGAATCAATTTACTGATGGTACGATAGAATCCATTTATAAAGAGATCGTATCGAAACAGCCTACAACATTAATTTTCACTTCGTTGTTTGAACAAACGAATGAGTTAGTCTAGTTGGTGTCTCCGATAAAAGATGTGTATCACTGGAAAAAGGGGTAAAAGGACGAATGATTGAAAAAGTTACAGCAATACTTTCACAATTGGAACATGATGATGATCATCAAAATAATGAATTTATTGAGAAAATTAATGATGGTCGTAGCCTTGACCTTATAGATGAACTCCTAAATCTAAATCCAGACGAAATCGGTGGTCGAACAGCACTTGCCGGTTTTTATTATCAATTTTTAGTTGCTTTGGAATATGTCATTGAGATGCTTGATGGAAAGTGGGATTTTGTGGCTGTTGAGCTTCATGATGATATTATCGTCGGAAAAGAAAATCATATACGATTTATCCAGGTCAAATCAAGCCAGAAAACTCATATGAAAGTGTCTGAAACGGGGCTTATCGATAGAAAGAAAAAGACTATTGAAAATGTTGATATACTAGTCAATAACAGCTGGCTTGACAAATTGCTTTTTAAAGCAAAACATTTTCCACCTTCTAGTTACAAAACTGAATTCGAGCTTATCACAAGTTACATTATTTTAAAGAATGACAGAGGTTTCGAATTAAATCATTACAATAGTAACGTTAATTTCGGCATAGAACTGGCGGATGATGATGGTCTGCTATCATTCATGACGGAAGAAATATATACAAATGATGGACAAAAAATTGATACTGTTAGTGATCTCGGTGAATCTATAAAGGAAGCTCTATCTCGATTTCGTATAGAAAAAAAGGGAGATCTGCCAGGCATACAACGATATATAAATTATCTTCTTGTTGAATTTAGTAAACGTATTCAAAAAGAGTTTCTAATGTCAGAGGATCATTTTTTTTCTCTTATCGGAATATTGATGAACAAATGTGCTCGCGTTGGAAATAACCAGGTACTGGTGATTAGAAAAGAGGAAATGGACGGGTTGCTACAAAATATGCATGATAATTTAATGCATGGAGCAGACCAAGTAGTTAGAAGGCATGGAAGTGTGACAGCAATAGAAAAGGCTTTTGATTCTTTATGTCACCAGCTACAAGCAATAGATCACTATCCGGACATTGAAGCTGATATTTTTAGTTATAAAAAATCACTTCTTGATTGGGTTCAAAATGGGGGATCGATTCGTCAGTTGATTAATCGATATATTGACGGGAAAGAAAATTCAATGATATTTAAATCTATAGATGAAGTTGATCAAAATAATAGATTGATTGAGTTATTTAGTGCTAATTTACTTTTGATATTTATTTATGAGGACATGGTTAAAATATCGAAGAAATACTCTTCTTTTTTAGTCAAAGAGATTAGTAAGAGGCATTTATCATTTCTTAGTTTAGGTCGAATGGATACGTTGGAAGTTGGTGTGAAAAAGATCGAAGATATCATTCTCAATCACACAGAACCACTGCAGCAACTTGAATTGATTCATCAACCACTAAAAACAGTATTGCAAGGTGAGTTTCGTGGTCGTAATAGCGAAAAATTAATACACGAAATTAAAGAAGTCGAACCTGAAGTCAGTGAATTAGGTAGCACTCAAGATATAAGTAAAGTAAATATCGTCTTGGAAATTATTCCTGGCGGGAAATTGAAGGAAGAGTTTGATGGAATTTTTTTTCAGCCAGATATAGATACAATGCGTCAAGCATTAAGAGAATACTGGGCTACAGTAGAATAGGGTGGGGAAAATGCAAACGTATGAGAAGGTGTACACAACAATAAATCAAACAGGGTTTACCCAAGTTGAACATTTCCAATTCAATCAATTAGGTGTAGTCTGTTATACAAATAATCAAATTCATGTAATTCTGCAAAATTGGGACGATGGTATGTCCATTGAATCTGTTGAAAATGAGTGTCAGATCATACGTAGATTACTAATGGAGATAGGTGCGAATATATGGAATTCATATTATATTCTATGTTCAACTCAGGATAATATTGAAGATGATCTTGCATTCTTTATTGAACGGAGCTCCGCTTCATTACGTAAATATGTCATAAGGCTGGAGAGTGACCTTAACAGAGTTCCCTTTTTGGATGACATCCCAGTAAAGAAAATGGACAACCCGGTATTTCTAACCACTCGCTTAACTGAGACTGATGCCATCATTAGTACTCTTTTAGAGGAAGTTAAAAGACTTGATGGTCATACGACGAGTCTAAATAGGCAAAGCATAAAAGATGTTGTAGAATTAATCTTAACTAATGAGGGAAAAACGTATGAACATTGATACAGTGAAAATTAAAAATTTTAGAAACTATTTAGGGGAACATGAATTCGTTTTAAATAAAACAATAACTATATTATATGGTTCAAACGGCTTTGGAAAAAGTTCGTTTTTTGATGCTATTGAATGGTGTTTAACTGGTGATATTAGTCGATATGATAAAACTTTTGAACGGAAAAGCGTTATAAACCATAACTGTGATTTTGAGAATGCTGAATGTTGTGTAGAAATTGTGTTTGGAGGCAATGTTTTATCTCGAAGTTTTAAGATAGTGAACCGTGAATATAGAAGAGAAACTATTAAAATTAATACAAACGATGGGAATGTAATACGAGGCAAAGAAAATGTAGATGTTTTTTTAAAACATACGTATGCGGGGGCGACAAACTCCGATCTCTTCGGTAATTTAATTAAACAATCTCATATTCTCTCACAAGATCAAGTTACGGATTTTATTTCTAAAGATGATCCAAAAGAACGATTCAATTCGCTAGCTGATATTATGGGGCTTAAGAATGTCCTCTATATGTATGAAAATTTTAAGGAAATTCAAAATGAAGTTAAAAATTCTAAAAGTAAACTAGAAGATAAGGAACAGCGAAACTTTGAGAGTATACAGCTACGTTCAAAAGATCTTATCCCAATTGAGTCGGAGTTGCTCATAGAAATCCAAAATGTTATTCAGCAAATACCGGATGTACAAACACTTGAGAAAGTATTACCTACAATTGAGCAAGAAAAGATCGCACTAAAGCATCAAATTAATCAAGCAAAACATGTGTTAAAAGATGTTGAAAAAAAAGGATATTTAACGATTTCAGGTGCAAAAGAGAATGCTAACGCGCAGCGTGCCAACATTCGATCAGTAGAAGAACATATTGAAAAACTTAAACAATTAAACTCCCGAGTAAAATCGCTACATAATAATCTGACCCAAAAAACCGAATTAATGGAAGAAGCAACTGCTTTAACTGTTCAAGTCAAAGAAAAAAATGATTTACTTAAAGTGTTTGGTTTTTCAGAAAGCACTCAAATTATTGATATTGCTAACGCAGCAGAGCCAAAACGAGATCAGTTGTCTAGCCTTGTATTTGCTATCGCTTCCAAAGCACAATATCAATCGTTACTACAAACTACCCAGCGAGCTGGGGAACTCACTGCCCTTGAAAATAAAGATGAGCGCTTACTTAACAAGATGACTCGATTGGATGGTGTAATCGCGAGCGTTCTTGTGTTGTTAAATGATGATGAAATCGGTGTCATAGCTAAATTACTTAACGATTTATCAAACATTCAGGAATATGTAGTGAAACACAATAGCGACGGAAAATGTCCAGTATGTTCCGCGGATCATGGTGAACATCTACAAACTGAAATTAATCATAATATTAATAAGTATCAGATGCTAGTGAGTGAAAATGCTTCTGCGGCTGCAAAACTTATGGACAAAAAAAATAGATTTGAAGCGAGAAAACATGCAATAGAAATTGAGATGAATAAGTCAAAAAGCGAAAAAAATGAATTGCAATTATTAATTGAAAATGCCCAACAGCAGCTTGAGGTTATTAAGTCTAATTCTCTTTTTAAGGTTGATTTATTTGATATCAAATCGCATGAAGAGATCAATAAGGAAAATGATTTGATTAAAAATGAGCTGAAACAATTAGATGATACAATAACAATAATTAAAGAAGTAAACCAATTGAAAAACAAGCTGATAACAAAACTTAATGAATTAGGAACACAGCATGTAGGTGATCTCTCTCAAGACGCAATTGTGAATCGGCGAAAACGCCTTCAGAGTGTTTTTTGCAAGTGAAAAATGCTTAAATATGCAGCGGAAAATGCCAAGACCGCTTGCCAGTGAAATTGTCACTGCGGTATACGTTCCATCGCTTGCTTGAGCCGGAAGCTATCGCCCGTGTATGAAAGAATATGCGCGTGATGCACAAGGCGATCTACCAAAGCGGACGTCAGTTTCGTGTCTCCAAAAATCGATGTCCATTGACCGAACTCTAGATTGGATGTGACGATCACACTCTGCTGTTCGTAGCAATCGGCAATCACATTAAATAACAACTCTGAGCCCGTTTGGCTAAACGGAACATAGCCCACTTCATCCAAAATGATGAGATCCATCTTTTTCAGCTTCTCCCGAAAGCGGCTGAGCGTGCCCGCCGCAAACTTCTCTTGCAGCAATGACACTAAATCGGAAGCTCGAAAAAATTGAACGCCATATCCTCTCCTACATGCCTCTACGCCGAGCGCAGTTGCCATATGCGTCTTACCTGTCCCAACCGCCCCCATTAGTAGCAAATTTTCACGCTGCGTCAGCCACCTCATATCGAGCAACGTCTCAAGCGTACAACCGACGGGAAATGAAATGTGCTCTCGAACGTACCCCTCAAAGGTTTTTAAATGCGGGAATCCAGCCTGTTGCACGAGTTTCCCTAGCCGGGCTCGTCGTCGTCCTTCGCGCTCCGCCAGTAGCAATTGTTCGACAAACGCTTGCGTTTGCTCATCCTGTTGCTGCGTTACATAATCGACTACGTGGGCCAAACGAAGCTGCTTGCATAGGTCTGCCAGTTCCGGTTTCATCATCAGCTCACTCCCATTAGTCGATCATATTGCTGTAGCGTTACCGTTGCTTGGGCGCCTGGCGGAGAGAGCGTTTCGCTCCACGCTGCCGGTATGTCGCGGTTTGCTTGCACGAGTCCAAGTGCGGCCGTTAATTGCGTGACTGTAGCTTCGCTCGATGCTGTCGTCAGCACCTCGGCGATCTGCGCGATCGAGTAGACGCCGCACCAATGCGCTAGCGCTTGCAACCGCTCCTTACGTGAGGTAAGGTCAGCAACACTGGCATAAACCTGTACCACCTCCGGCAGCATCCGAATGAACTGCGAATGGCTCACGCTGCGCGGCTTTCGGAGCAGGTTAGCGAAGACTTGTGCCCACGGCACCTCGGCTGTTCTGCCGGTATATGGACGCGGCACCTCCCTCACCCGTTCATGCTCTGTCGTCAAGATCGTGAGTCGGTCCCAGAAAGTCTGGATCAGAACTTCGCTACCTGGCGAAACGAGACCAACTAGCGGGATGGTGGCGCCTTCAAATCGAATCTCGCCGTACTTGTTTACGACCGCTGCGCCAAGTCGGAACGGTTCGTAGGTTTCTTCTGGCAATGTCAGCAGTTGTACGCGGTCAGCCTCCCATAGTTCGGCGATGCGGACACCCTTGGCATAGTGCAATCGCTCGCGGTCCTGCCGGGCTTTCTCGGCGAAATACGCGGCCAATTGCTCATGGTCTTCGTAAAGTGGAATGGGTACCGCCCAGTTGCGCTTGGCGTAGCCGCACTTGCTCTCCACATGCCCTTTCTCGTGACCGCTATACGGATTACAAAATACAGCCTCTATCCGGTAGTGCGCGCAAAAGCGTTGGAAGCCCTCTGTGAGCTGACGCTCACCATGCTTTTCAATGTGGACGACAGCGGCCGAAAGATTGTCGAACCAAATGCGCCGCGGAACGCCGCCCATCTGCTGAAAACATTGCTTCATCCCTTCAAGGAAGCATTCCTGGTTCTCCGCCGGTGTTGGGTAGACGAACGCCGTGTTGCTGGATGGAAAGGAGACAACGAGGAGCTTGTAGGTCACGAGTTGCTGATCGCGACTGACTTGCATTGTAGTAAAGTCCACTTGTGCTTCTCCTGGTGGATGTTCAAGTCGCTCGTATGTCTTCGCACGCTCTAACTGCATTCTGCTCTTCTGCAGTTGGACGTAAGAGAGGACCGTCCGTTGACCGCCAGTAAACGCATACTCTGCTTGCAGGCGTTGAAAGATTCGGACGCCGGTGTGCCTTTGTTTGCGCGGGAGCAATTGATCCTCTTCCAGCCAAGCATCCACAATCTCCATGTACGGCCCCATCACTGGGCTGCTGCTCTTGCGTTTACCAAGTCTTTTGTTCCAATCACTCTGATCCGCATATCGCTTGGCTGTTCTCCAATGAACACCCACCTGCCTAGCGATATCGCTCACCGATAGTCCTTCTGCTTCACGTAGAAATTTGATATACTCTTGTTGAGGCATTTTCAGCATTCCTTCCAGTCTCCTTCGTCAGTTCTCGCAAACCTAACGATAGGAGGATAATAGGGTGCTGGCAAGTGTCTTTTTTCTTTGCCGTTACTTGAGCATTTTTACGCTGCAACACTCGGCACTTTTAGTATGCAATAAACATTCAGAGTGCTCAATCTAGAATTAGTGAGTATATAAAACGTCTCCAAACAATAAATACGATTCAACAAGCTGAATATGACGAGTTGTTCGTGCTATTATCAAAAATACCTCATGAATATGAAGCAGTTGTAGACCCCATCAGTGAAATTTTAACATCATTTGAAAATGTAGAAGCTAAAATAGAGATGGAAATAAGGTTGTTGTCAAGAGCATCTGAATTAAAGCGCACACTTCAATTTAACGAGAAAGTGTCAAGTGATATTGTTAAATTTGAAGAAGAGAAAGAGAAAATAAAACAGCAATTACAGCACTGTAGACGGGTTTTAGAATCTACAAATTTGTTTACCGACCAAATCGGTGGAGCTTTGGGTACGCAAGCAAAAGATTTTTTAAACACCTCAGAATCTCTTATTCAAAAATATTATAGGTACTTAAACCCGTTACCTTCGAACAATGTTATTAAATTTGAAGGCGAAAATGGGGAATTAAATATTTTAATACCATTGCAAAACGAATCGATGTTCTCAAATGTTAAGCATACACTCAGCTCAGGACAATTAAACGTTTTAGCTATTGCTATTTTTCTTGCTATAAATGAATCTCAACAATTAAGTAAACTTGATTTTGTCGCTATTGATGATCCCATTCAAAACATGGATGATGTCAACAGATTTGCCATTTGCGATGTGTTAGGGAAATTGAGTAAGCAGTTAATACTTTCTACGCACGATATGGATTTTGTAAAACTTTTCATCAAGAAAAATGAGCACATAAAATCGGACATTCAACTTTATATCTTGGAGAGCCCACAATTGAAAAGTGGGAAGATAAAAAGAATGGATTTCGTAAATGAAGCTTAGGTTAAAAAGGATTTATGATTCAATATCAAATACTTTAAGTGCAGCTCTGCATATGGATTCTGCGAACGTCGGAGCAATAGAAAAGTTTTTGTTGGCATTAATGATGGTACGGTATCTAGTAGGAAACATTTTGGTTACTTGATATGTATCAAATTGTTTTAATAGCATCAGTGCGCATGTGTCATCAGTGGAGAAGGAAAGCATGGTCATAGGACCCTGATCATCTTCGCTTACAGAAGGTTTATACCATTGATTATCTTTTTTGACCCAGCCAAGGATTTTCTCGGCAATAATTTCATTTCGCTCATTTTCTGTCATTTGATCCCAAAGTTTCATGAACTATTCACCGCCTGCAGTTAATGACTTATTAAATTTATATGCAATCACCATTCGATTCATTAATGGTAAATTAGGAATCAAGCTAAGGGCTTTTTGATTTTATTGAATATTACTTCAAGTTTACCAATGCAGTAAGGTACAGGCTTTCACTCAGTGCCCCCATTAGAAAAAAGATCAAGTCGCTCTGTAGACAGACCGTCATTACTAGGTCGACGATCGAATCGAAATACTAATAATACCTTTTTATTTTATATGTCCAATTTTTGATTTGCTAATCGAATCAATTTCATAATGCTTAGTTATAGAATCGTAGACTAACCGAATTTGAGCATTTTCGTTTTTTAAAATTATGCTGTTAGTTCTTGTAATTGGCGACTTAGACGATCGCATACTAACTTTGTGCAATTATAAACCAGCGTTACCAAGTTAAAATGTGCTTTCGCTTTTTGACCTGTTCGATGTCTCACATTGTTCAACTGGAAGAATTCCTTTAGGTAAGCATTCACTCTTTCGACTGCGGATCGTTTTTTAGCGATTTCTTTCCAAAGTTTCGAGCCTCGAGCCGGAGCTGTATACTTTCTAAGATCAATCGTGATCTTCATCTTGTAAACCTTCTGACAAAGTGAATCTTGCGCTAATGGACAGCTCTCACATTCTTTAGGTCGAACGTATTTGAGCGTTTCATATTTCGAGTCGTAGCTTTCATAACGATAAGAATGCTCTCTAACACAGGTTGGGGCGAAGTGTTCATCAAACCCGACAAGTTCGGGTTCCCGCCGACGGTTATAAGCAATAACGGCATGAGCCTTCGCTTCTCGAACTTGCTTATATATGGGCTCATAATCATAACCCGCATCCATGGCTGCATATTTGAAATGGGAATTTGGATACTGCAAAGCAACCCCTTTTAGGAGCGGAATCGCGGCTTTACCATCATTCAAGTTCCCAGAAGAGAGCATGGCTCCAAGGATATATTGACTCTTAGTTCCTACTGCAAGATGACCTTTATAGCCATACCAGAAGATATTTTTCCCATCACTATTCTTCTTGACTCCCCATTTCGGGTCAAGAGGCATTTGATCCCGAAGAAGATGGAATGGTTCATCCAGTTGTGCAGCGATTTCTTTTTCGAAGATTGACTTTTGTTCCTCTTCTTGTTGTTTTTGTTCCAGCCAAGCTTCACGATCAACTTTTGATTTTCGTCCACGCTTTTTCGGCTCTGTTTTTCTCTTTTCTTGCTTTGCAGGTGCTTGATCCCGAGCTTCGATATGGGTCGCATCTATGGCGACCGTATCATCTGTAATAAAACCTTCTACTGTGGCTTGCTTTAGCAACTGTTCTTGCATGTCTTCCAGCGCATGACCTTGGCTCATCTTGCGTACCAACCGAGAGTAGGAAGAGGCAGATGGAATGGGCTCAGAGAGCATGAACCCACAATCAAGACGGAATAAGATGTCATGTTGAAGTCGCTTGATTAAGTCTTTAATCGTAGGGATACGTTCCATGATCCTGACTATCAAGGAATAGACCATCGCCCTATAATTCACTTCGATGGGGGCCCCATAAAGAGATGTTTTCCTGACCAAACGCAAAATAGGCGTAATCTCAATGGTAGAAAAAATCTCCCTAAAACGATCTTTTTGTTCCATCTGATAAAGCTCTTGCAGGGTAAATAAGCTCTCATGTCGAATATACGGCATAGGGAGTTCCTCCTTTTCTCTTTGGTATGGTGTGGTAACTTTACCTATTCGAGATTTGGGGAGGTACTCCTTTTTCTATGCCTTAAGAAGCTAGTCGTAGCAAGGCTTTATATTTATGAAATTGATTCAATCAATTATATAAAACTAGTTGAATGGTTAATTAAATTTTCAATTAATAATAAGCCGACATGTATAAGATATGTTGGCTTATTGTTTGTTAAATATATCTTTTAGGATTACAAAATATCAAGAGCAGGGTCAGATAATATATTAAACGTTAAATGAGCCATTACTGTTGATAAATAATCGAAGAAATAATATGCCGTATAATTAACCACTAAGAAGTATAGTGGAAACGATGTAAGCGTCGGTCCATGGTAGAGAGAAGGGTGAGAATGTAAAACTAAGCCATTCGAATATATACCACCTAAGTTGGTGGTATGTTTATTAATCCACCTCTTTTTTTATCATTATTTCTTCCTTTGTATTATGAATGAGCCATTTCAAATACAGGAACAAGCCCAAAAGGAGTGAATCGGACTAAGATTTCTTCATACATTGCAGGAATATCGAAACTTACCTGATTACTACCTGACTGAATAGTTTCATAACCGAAAAAGTGTGAGGCATAGGCATAACCGTAAGATATAACTAAATCAATAAGACCAATAAATATCGCTACGATCATCGCAATAATAATGTATTGTTGGGAAGAGCTAAACAACTAATTACTTGTAATTTACAAATGTTTGGAGTATAACTAAATCAAGAGGTGAAGTAATTGGAGAACCTAAGAGAGATTTTTCAAATCATGACTCGCCGTTTTGGGCTATTGGATAAAAACTGCTGCACCGCAGGGGGAGTGGATATTTCTTTAGTTCAAAGCCATATTATTTATGAGATAGACCGCAAACATAATCCGTCCATTCAACAGGTTGCGGATTCGCTATCGATAGACATCACAACGTTTAGCCGCCAGGTTCAAAGCCTTGTAAAGATGGGGGTGGTTAAAAAAACGCCGCTTCCGGAAGATCGACGGATTTACATCTTATCTTTAACCACTGAAGGTAAGTACATTTCAACGGTCATTGATGCACAGATGAATGACTACTTAAAAGAAGTCTTTTCACATATGTCAGAGTTTGAACGAGATATGGTTATAAACTCCATCAAACTGCTTAATGAAAGCATGGCAAAATCAAAAGTATGTTGTACACCACTGGGATAATTATTTATCCCTTTAAAAATCACTTATATTTGCAATTTGCAAATAATATTAGGAGGAAATAAACATGATAAAAAGTATTCCTGTTAACCAATATAGCTGCTGTGAGGTAGTGAAAGAAAAGAATACATTGCCTGTCGCCATTATTGGAGCTGGACCGGTGGGTCTTGCGGCAGCTGCACATCTTATCTCAAAAGGTGAGAAATTTCTACTCATTGAAGCAGGGAGCGAAGTCGGGGCTAATATTAAAAAATGGGGGCATGTAAAGCTATTTTCGCCGTGGGAGCACAACATCGATAAAACGGCAAGACAATTACTCCTTTCATCAGGATGGGTCGATCCTCAAAATAATGAAATTCCTACAGGTGAAGAACTGGTTGAACAATACTTAGTGCCTCTAGCTGAACTGTCCCTAATTAGCCCACATCTTCATTTGAATACAAAGGTGACGGCAATTAGTCGCAAAGGGTTAAGTAAAGTCAAAACAATCGGTCGTGATCAGCTGCCGTTTGCCGTTCATGTAACTCAAAATGGCAACCAACAAGTATTTGAAGCAAGAGCGGTTATCGATGCTACGGGGACGTGGTCGAATCCGAATCCTCTTCGCTCTGATGGTATTTTTTCGTTGGATGAAAAAGCTCTAGACAAACAAATTTATTACGGAATACCAGATGTATTAGGTAGGGATAAAGGTCGTTACAGTAGCAAACATGTCCTTGTTGTAGGGAGCGGACATTCCGCCATTAATACTCTGTTGGAGCTGGCTGAGCTTCAAAACGAAGCTAACGATACCAAGATTGTATGGGCAATCCGAAAACAAAACCTTGAAGATGTTTACGGTGGAAGGGACATGGATGGATTACCTGCTAGAGGGCAACTCGGCATTCGCATTCAAAAAGTGGTGGAGTCCGGCACTGTAAAAGTGATGACACCGTTTTTTATTGAGGAACTTAAAAAACGTGATGGTCAAATTCAAGTTACTGGAATGATCGGATCAGAAAAGACGGTTATCGATGGCATTGATGAAATCGTCGTTAATACCGGTTCTCGTCCTGATTTCTCATTTGTTCGGGAAGTGCGGGTCCTAATAGATCCAAGTTTAGAAAGCGTGTATGAGCTTGGACCATTAATTGATCCCAATGTGCATAGCTGCGGTACGGTCAGACCCCATGGTGAGAAGGAATTAAGGCAACCCGAAAAAGATTTCTACATTGTGGGAGCCAAAAGTTATGGCAGAGCACCGACCTTTTTAATGGCGACCGGGTATGAACAAGTCAGATCGATTGTAGCGGCTCTAGTGGGTGATATGGAGTCTGCGGGCAGAGTAGAACTGGAATTACCGGAGACTGGTGTTTGCGGTATTGGTGTCGGCGGCGGAGACAGTTGTTGCGAACCTACAACTAATCAAGAATCTACGGATACTTGTTGCGCAGCACCTTCTAAGACAGAAACGACGACGACGTCATCCTCTTGTTGCAATTAAATACTTTACTGCACCAGATAGCTATGGATTGTAGCTTTCTTATAACTACCGCCATTACGGAGGCTTATAAAATGACAAACATAATATATGATTCAATCGTTATTGGAGGAGGGCAGTCAGGTTTAGCTTCAGCCTATTACTTACAACAATCAAAACTTAACTTTATCATATTGGAGAAAAGTCCGGAGCATTTAGGATCATGGGCTAACTATTATGATAGTTTAACATTATTTTCACCCGCAGCGTATTCTTCACTGCCAGGATATAAATTTCCAGGTGGATCAAATTATTATCCACGCAGAGATGAAGTGGTTCAGTATTTAAAATCTTACGCGGCGAAATTTAATTTCCCGATCCGCTACGGTCAAGAGGTCATAGCGATACAAAAAGAAAGAGGGATTTATACTATTCGGACGGCTAATGCCGAAGAGTTTTATGCCCGTTCCATTATTTGTGCTAGTGGGGCTTTTATCAAACCCAATATCCCTCACATTCCAGGGATGAAAGATTACCAAGGTAGACTGCTGCATTCAAAAGGCTATCGAAATGATGTGGAGTTCAAAAATCAGCGCATGATTGTGGTTGGGGGAGGGAATTCAGCTGTCCAAATCGCTGTTGAACTTGCCAAAACAGCAAATGTTACAATTGCTACAAGAAGTCCACTCAAATTTATTCCCCAAATCATTGGTGGGAAGGATATTCATTTCTGGTTAACCATTACGAGGTTAGATAAATCATCGTGGGGTAAACGCTTGTTACAGAAAAGAAGCGATGGCGTCATAGACAATGGGGTTTATAAAGACGCCATTGGTCAAAATAAACCGAACTCTAAATCTATGTTCAAAGCATTTACGAAAAATGGGGTTGTATGGATAGACGATACGATTGAAAGTGTTGACGCCGTTTTATTTGCGACCGGTTATGTTCCGAATTACGAATATCTCTCTGAACTAAACGTGCTTGATGAAGCAGGGGCTCCTTTAGAGACTACTTCTGAGCGTATCTATTTTGTAGGGATACCATTTCAATCGTCATTTGCTTCGGCTACGATTCGAGGTTCGGGTAACGATGCAAAAAGGGTTGTTCGAGAAATCGTGAAAAAAGGCAATTAATTTTTAGTTTGAAATATTTTCACTCTTAATAGCTGTCTTTTCCGTTGATATGCTGTTTTGACATAGAACTTTCAGTGCTTGTATGCTTATTGTTGTCGGCGGCAATTCTAACGAAAGGTTATAGACATTGGAAAAGAATATCTCCATCCCAGAGAACGAATATCACAGGATTCTTCAGACTATTGATTCATATTGTACTTCAAGCTGTTCTTTATATCCAAATGTTTGCCTGGAGTTTAAGTGTCCTTTATACTGTGCGGAGGATTCTTTGTTGAAATATGGGGTCCCCCCTATAATCGAATCGAAATGTTGGCATCTAATTAATCAGTACGACCGAATGAGAACTTATTTGCTTTATGTAACTGCTCCTGAAGCCGAAAAAATCGCTGACAGCATGGAACACGTTTATGAACTTTATTGTTTCGAATCTTATGAACAAGCTTTAGAATTTCGAATATCATTATAATCAATTAAAGCCTTGGAGATTTCCCCGAGGCCACTGAAAAAGTCCTTTAATTAAAAACAAGGTACTCTTCCGCAGAGATGCGGAAGAGTACCCTGTTTTCTTGTATAATAGAGGTAACAATAAACAGGCGGTGACCCGGATGATTTCAAATCAACAAAGCTTAAACCTTAGTCCTTATATGGGCATATACGATATCGTTGTCCCTAAAGATAATATGCTTCGAGAGATTAATGACCTTGTGGATTTCTCTTTTATCCATGAAGAGTTAGAAGTGAATTATTGTTTGGACAATGGTCGAAATGCTGTTCCCCCTATTCGGATGTTTAAATATTTGTTATTGAAATCCATCTTCGATTTATCGGACGTAGATGTGGTTGAACGCTCAAAATACGACATGTCTTTTAAATATTTCTTAGATATGGCGCCAGAAGACGCGGTTATCAATCCCAGTTCATTAACGAAGTTTCGCAAGCTTCGCTTGAAAGATATCCATCTGCTCGATATGCTTATCCAAAAAACAGTAGAAATCGCCTTGGAAAAAGAACTCATTAAAAGCAAATCAATCATCGTAGATGCGACACATACAAAAGCAAGATATAATCAGCAATCGCCGAAGGAATTCTTAATCGAGAAATCAAAATTACTTCGCAAAGCTGTCTACCAGATCGACGAATCAATGAAAGAGAAATTTCCATCGAAAACAACAACCAACGAATTAACAGATGAATTGGCGTATTGTCAAAAAGTGATTGCGGTTGTTGAAAAGGAAGAAGCCATCAGCCAATATCCAAAAGTTCAGGAAAAGCTGAACTACTTGAAAGAGATAGTAGCGGATCATCATGAGCAATTGCAACTCTCAAACGACACGGATGCTCGTGTGGGACACAAGTCAGCCGATTCTTCCTTCTTTGGTTACAAAACACATATTGCCATGAATGAAGAGCGAATCATCACTGCCGCTATCGTGACAACGGGAGAAAAGAATGATGGAAAGCAATTGCAAACCTTGATTGAGAAGAGTATAGAAACAGGTATGGAGATTGACACCGTTATTGGGGATACCGCTTATTCAGAAAAGGATAATATCCAGTACGCCAATGAAAACGAACTTAAATTGGTATCCAAATTAAATCCAATGATTTCAGATGGCGCTCGTCGTAAAGAGGACGAATTTGATTTCAATAAAGATGCAGGCATGTACGTGTGCAAAGCTGGACATATGGCCATCCGCAAGGCAAGAACTGGAACAAAGAATGTAGCGAAAAACCAAGTCAACACCTTTTATTTTGATATAAACAAATGTCAGCAATGTCCTTTCAAAGATGGCTGCTATAAAGAAGGAGCAAAGACAAAGACGTACTCGGTTAGCATTAAATCAGCAGAACATAGCGGACAAAAGGAATTTCAAGATAGTGAGTACTTCAAAGAGAAGGCAAAAGAACGCTATAAAATTGAAGCGAAGAATAGCGAACTAAAGCACCGACACGGGTATGATGTAGCCGATGCCTCGGGTTTATTAGGAATGGAGATGCAAGGTGCCGTGGCGATATTCACGGTCAATGTGAAGCGGATATTGAAACTAATGAAGTAGAATAGGGCAGAAAATGCATAAAACAAGGCTAATTCTCATTCAATCTCGAATGGAATTAGCCTTTGTTTTGTGCAGAGACATGCTTGTGCATTTAAAAACGACAGATTTTCAGTGGCCTCATTTCCCCAAGGCTATTTTTATTTCGTGGTCAAAACTCCTAAATAATCTCCACTTTTCAATTTCCCATTCCACACAATGAGTAAATCCCTGTAAGAACACCGTGAATACGCTTACGGGCTACGAGCAAATAAGATCCATTGTTGCAGCTCTGGTTGGTGATATGGACTCGGCAAAGTGGAACTTGAACTGCCAGAGGCAGGCGTATGCGGTATTGGTGTTGCCGGCGGGGATAGCTGCTGCAGCAGAGTTCAAGTGGAGAAACCATCTAATCCAAGTTGCTCCTCTATCAAAATGGAATCAGCGACTTCAAATTCATGTTGTAGTTAAAGTTGGAATCAAGGCTACTGTGCACGCAAGCCAAGCGCAGTAGCCTTTTTACTTTTGCGTTTTCACAAGGTCTGACATTGCAGGAGAAAAGAAAAGGGAGTCGATTAAAAATAGCATAATGTTAAAAAGGAATGGGGGGATACAATTTGGAAGAAGATTTGAATAAGGTACTTCAACTTTCTTATGAAGGCTTTCCAAAAGGGGGAGAAATTATCTTGGAAGTGTCCGTTAAATATGAGACTAACAATAATGACTTTCCGGTTTGTTGTTACGCCATTAATATTTATTTCAATCAGATATTATCGCAAAGATTTATTTTAAAGAGAGTATCCGATGGTGGCATTGTAAGCGAGGAATCAATTCGAAGAAGACAAACAAATGTTAATTTTTTAATTTCACTGGCACAATATTTTTCCGCCGTTTTACAAGAAGATGCTCGCTTCTATAAAAATAAATTAATAAAGAGAATATACTGTGCGCACAAATTTCTTGACTTGAATATTCCCGAAGAATACGAAATAATGACTCTATAACTGATTTATTATTCGGTTGTTGGAGGAGAATCGATCGCTATCATGGGAATGCTCAGTACAATTGATTACAGTATCTTTAAAGCATACAACGAAGAACTATCGAAAATAATGAAGCACACGATTGAATACGATACAAGCGAACAAAAAGATGAGTTGCTAGTTACTTATCGAAGTTCTGTATTCAATAAGTCGCAAAGTAATTTGTTGTTTAAGATTGTTATCTTTGACAAAGCAAATTCATTTGTGGATCAACATACGTTAATGTTGATTACGGGTCCGACATTAAAAATACAAGACATCATTATCAATCCTCAACAACAAGGTTTTGGAACACAAGTTATCGAGGAATTCAAAAGGTATTTCTCTAATTTGAGAGTACCTAGAGTTATTTTGAAAAGTGAAGACACCGAGGTAGCTTCTTTTTGGGAGAAGCAGGGCTTCATTTATGAGATAGATAATCATGCTGTGAGTCCATATTCGCCAAGAATGCACTATGACTTTTAATATGGAAATAAAAAAAGGTAGCCTAAATTGGGTTGCCTTTTATGTTTACAATCCTTTAATATATTCGTCATTGATTATATAAGTAATTCATTATATAGTTATGTCATTGCATGATTGAATACAACAAGACAAATTACAGGAGGTGCTACATATGGAACGAAAGATACAGGAGATGGCAGAGGCTTATAAATTATTAGCCGATAAAACGCGGCTGACAATTGTAGCACTGCTTAAAGAACAAGAACTTTGTGTCTGCGACATCACCGACATTATTGGCATGTCACAGCCCAATGCCAGCCAGCATCTGCGAAAACTAAAGTCAGCTGGTCTTCTTAATGAAAGGAAAAAAGGGCAGTGGGTATATTATTCGTTAAATCCTGCAGCTGAATCCTATGTACAGTGTATTTATGAACACTTGCCGACTATGAAAGACAAAGTAGCTTGTCTTAATAACGATTGCTGCAGTCCTCAGGAGGAAGTATGACAGTCATTGCCGTTTTCATCTTTTTACTTACGCTTACCTTTGTAATCTGGCAGCCGAAAGGGCTTAATATTGGTTGGTCGGCAGCTGCCGGAGCGGTTTTAGCGCTTGTGTTTGGCGTCGTAAGCTTTGCAGATGTTGGTACGGTTACGGGCATTGTATGGAATGCTACGCTTGCCTTTGTAGCCATTATCTTGATTTCTCTCATTTTAGATGAAATCGGCTTTTTTGAATGGGCAGCGCTGCACATGGCGAGGCTCGCTAGAGGCAATGGCAAACTTATGTTTGTGTATGTCGTTTTACTCGGAGCGGCAGTAGCGGCGTTCTTTGCTAATGACGGTGCCGCACTTATCTTAACGCCGATTGTGCTTGCCATGGTTAGGGCGCTCAAGTTTGATCAGAAAATGATTTTACCTTTCATTATGGCTAGTGGTTTTATCGCGGATACGACATCGCTTCCGCTTGTCGTCAGTAACCTTGTTAACATCGTTTCGGCTGATTATTTTGGTATTGGATTTATCGAGTATGCGAGCCGGATGATTATTCCAAACTTCTTTTCGCTGCTCGCGAGTCTTCTGGTCTTGTTTTTGTTCTTCGGCAAAAGCATCCCAAATAATTACGATGTAAAACAGCTTAAAAAGCCTGAAGAAGCCATTAAGGACAAGAAGATGTTTCAATTCTCGTGGGTAATCTTAGCCGTGTTACTTGTTGCATACCTTATCAGCCAGTTCATTCTTGTTCCGGTTTCCGTCATTGCAGGCGTCGTTGCGATCCTATTTATTATAGCTGCACGCCGCAGTCCAGCTATTCATACGTGGAAGCTAGTCAAGGAAGCACCATGGGCAGTTGTTATCTTCTCCATTGGTATGTATGTGGTTGTTTATGGACTTCGGAACGTGGGACTAACAGATGAACTGGGGAAAATCATTCAAGTCATCGCCGACCAAGGTTTATTCATCTCCACCATTGGTATGGGATTCCTTGCGGCGATATTGTCCTCGGTCATGAACAATATGCCAACCGTGATGATTGATGCACTTGCCATAAAAGGAACAGCAACGCAAGGCGTGATTCGAGAATCTTTGGTTTATGCCAATATCATCGGCAGTGATTTGGGTCCAAAAATCACGCCGATCGGCTCGCTGGCGACACTTTTGTGGCTGCATGTACTGTCACGTAAGGATGTGAAAATCACATGGGGCAATTATTTTAAAACGGGGATTATTCTTACGGTCCCAACGCTCTTTATCACATTGACGGGCTTGTATTTGTGGCTATATCTGATCCATTCAACAAGCGTAAATGTGTGGGTTTTAATTGCTGTTATTACAGCAATATTGGTCGTTATCGCTATGTTTGTAAAAGCTTTGATTAGCTCGAAAATAGGCAAAGTAAACAGTCCAGAAGAGATTGTGAAAGTTAGCCAAAATGACAATAAAGGAGATCGTTAAATCATGAACAACAAACCAATCGTTTACTTTTTATGTACGGGAAACTCCTGCAGAAGCCAAATTGCCGATGGATACTTAAAGGCACTTGGAAGTGATAAATATGAGGTGAGGAGTGCAGGTCTAGAAGCACACGGATTAAATCCTCGTGCTGTTCAAACGATGAAAGAAGCAGGCATCGATATCTCGAACCATACTTCGGATGTTATTGATCCTGAAATATTAAAACAAGCAGATTATATCATCACACTCTGCGGTCATGCCAACGATAACTGTCCGGTCGTACGTAACGACAAAGCGGAAAGATGGCATTGGGGCTTCGATGACCCAGCGAAGGCGACGGGTACGGAAGAAGAAATCACGGCTAAATTTACTGAAGTACGTGATTCGATAAGAAATCGTATTGAGCAATTTGTGAAAGAAGGCAAGTAAGATGATCAAACGGATGCATATTGCCGTAAATTGCACCGATCTTCAAAAGTCGCTTGATTTTTATAAGGCTTTCTTTGGTGCCGAACCTACAAAAGTAAAGGACAATTATGCAAAATTTGAGCTCGTTGATCCAGCCTTCATTTCTCGTTAAATGTAAGACCATTTGAGAGAAAAGGCGTACTCAACCATCTGGGTTTTCAAGTTAACAATACCGAAGAAGTTCTTGCTATAGGTGAGCGTCTACGCCAATCCGGTTTACTGTTAATTGATGAGATGAATACAACATGCTGCTACGCCGTACAAGATAAAGTTTGGGTATATGATGCGGATGGAACCGCGTGGGAGATTTTATATACAAGAGAAGATTCGGAATTTGAAAGTGCCGGTGAAGAAAGAGACCTGTCCTTATGTTGCTCGCCACCAAGCCAACCTGTTGCTGTTCAGTTCGGGTCGTTTAAAAAGGGGATAAAAATAATTGACGAATGTAAATAAGCAATACCACGCACTTATTGATGATAAAATCTTCATGGGCGGCGCTGCCGATGTAGAAGCAATGGTTATAAACGAAGGCATTGAAGTTGTTGTGGATCTACGAGAGGAAGCGACGGAGTGTGCATATCCAGCAGATCATGTGCGCTGGGTGAAAGTTCCGCTTGAAGACGATACGAAAGAAAATGAAGCAGATCTCTTTAAACGAGCCATTGACGAGGTGGTTGGAGCTTATAACGCTGGAAAAAAAGTTGCCTTTCACTGTGGCGGAGGCAAGGGCAGAACAGGGACCGTTGCTGCTGGTACATTGTTAGAGCTGGGTCTCGCCAATACAATCGAGGATGCTGAAACAAAGGCAAAAAACATCAGAAAAATTATCAATATTAAACCAGTACAAAAGGGATTGTTGCAAAAAATATACATGAATTAACACTTTTAAATAACAGTATTGAGCAGCGCAAATAATCCGGGACAATTGCGTCCCGGATTATTTGCTACATAGGTTCAATTCGAAGGATGAAATCTCGTTTAGTTGGAGTTTTCTTGTAAGTGTTATAGCCATGTTGTAGTTCTGCTGCATTTGTTAAGGAAATCCAATATGCTTCACAGTCATTCAAAAACTCCATGTCGTCAGAGCTAGAAGCTTCAAAAAGAGTAACAAACTTAAAATGTTCTTCCTTAAATTCGTTCCATTCTTTTTGCAACTTCTGGTTATGGTGTTTTCCAGCTCTTAGTAAACTCCAGTTTGTTGTTTTTCTTCTTTGTAAATCGCCAGAGCCAATAAAAACTTTTTTGTTTATGCAATTAACAATTGCAAATACACCAATCTTAGCTCTTCCTCTGCTAGGGAAGGCAATAACTTTGTTTATTGCTTTTTGACTAATCATAATCACCTCAATATAAGTATATAACCACATACTTATATATATGACAGGCTTTATATAATTAATTGGTCACTATTTAGAGAACAATTGTGTTGTTTTATTCGATCCCCAATATATGCCGTTATCTCTGGCGAATTTCGCCAAAGCACACTTCTTTGGATACCTAGGTACTGATATAGTGCTGTAGATGTAATGGTTCGGGTTGATTGCACTCCAAAGTAAATTTCCACTTTTTGAAGTATAATTATTTTTTTCTTGGCTAAACGATCTTGTCGTTGTTTCTTTTTCGCTTGTGCAATAAGTGGATTATACCCCTTTAAACGTAAGGTCTCCGGACAGGTATTAAGTATTTGTGAAACAGTAGTTGTTGTAATCGTCTGATCTTTATTGAGCATTTCTCGAAGTGTATTTCTGATAATACCGAATCTTTCATTGCTAACCTCGGGCTTTTGCCGCCGACGTGTTAATCTTTCAGTGATTTTAATAATTTGAGGGTGATATCGGTACGCAAAAAAATGAGAACTGCAGTTCCAGCAATCCCACATTTGAATATTTTTGATTTTATAGCCTTGTGCCAGTGCATTTGTGAAGTCATCAAAAAGTTCTTTTTCAATAAAGACTGGCTTCAGGATAGCTTGGAATAAACCATAATGATGAAAATAAGCTAGCAGCCTGCGGACAACGTCTTCTGATTTTTTTATAAGCCTTGAAACGTTCTTAATACTGTAATTGCCCAATCCTATTGTTGAAAGCAGATTGTACCCCTCGATAAAATTAGTGCGCTCAACCAGTATTCCATCGGTATTCAATGCATAATTACAGCTACAAGAGGGACAAAACATATAATAATATAGTGGCTTATCCTCGGTTCCTTTGTAATAATTGGTTTGCTTTTTTTGTAAGGAACCTATTTTGTTATAAAGTTTGCACCATGGCGCCTGACATGTGAAACGGACTACTTTCTTACCAACTTGTTTCTCCAATAAAGAATCCTTGAAACTGTCTGGGACAACTAGGTGCAAAAATGAATCCATTGAAACACCGTATTGAAAGAGCGTTTTACATATATAGGATAAGTGAAGTGTTCGTTTTTGCGACAACGACGAACGGGCATGTTGTAGTAACGTAGCTAGAAGATGGGGATTGCCTATAGGAACAACAAATTTCTCTCGCTCGAATACAGGACTAGATTTACCAATCACATAAAGTAGGCGAATTGTAATTTCTTGTGGATCAATATTACCTTTCTCTTTCAGAAGCGTTTGCCACGTCACACTGTACCATTGTGATTTAATTAATTCATTATTTTCTGCTTGCGAGGTGACAGTGGCTGATAAATAGGCATGACAATAAGGACACTGGCTAGGTGCGCTTACGTCATGCAAAACTATGGTTTTATTACATACTCCACAGTAATTCACCAGGTTGCATTTGTGAGTGTTACAAGCAGTAATGTCCGATATTCTCCAGTGCAATCGCTGATATTCTTCATCTCTTAGACAGTGGGGGCAATATCTATACTCCGAAGAAATCAAGCCACTAAGGAAGCGGGAGCGTTGCAAATCATTTTTAAACTGAAAAATTTTAAGGACAGGCAATAATGTTGTGTTCATTAGGATATCAGGCTTACATAATAGAAGCTCACATAATTTATCTACATTAATATGGCTCTGAGGGAAGATATCCAACTTAGGAAGATCGCTCACTTGGGCTTGACTATGATTTATCAAGCATGAGTGGATAATGCTCAACCTAGTAACGCCATTTTTATTTTTTACTCGCTCGAGATATCCAGAAAACGATTCATCTGGAAATGGTTTTAAACGTATTGTCAGTCGTTCGATTGCTAATCCTCCCTTTCTTATTATTAGTATGAACAAGAAACTACAACTTTTTGGTGCTGCGCCTAAATTGTACAAAAAATGTACAGACTGCTACTATGTGTAGGTTGTGATTAGGAGGCAGATCGATGGAGGGAAAATTGGGTATTCGTCCAGCCCATATTCAAGGTGAGTGTCTTTCGAGTTATCTAATGAGGATTTCGAAGGCAAATAATATGAATGTGAATGTGTTTTTTCGTGCATTAAGGAGGGAGGGGGTATCAAAATCAAGGGGCGGAAATCAATATTTGCTTGATCTATACCCTAATAGTATTACTAACGTAAAGCAAATGGGGAAATGGATTGGTCAATCTGAATCGTACATAGAAAGGATGACATTCCAGCCTCTCATAAGAAAATTATACTCTGATGTAGAGCTTTTAAACTTTAGTGGCGTTCGAAGCAGAATTTCTAAATACATAATAAAAGACTGCCGTCGTTATTGCCCTGACTGTTTGAAGGATGGAAGCGGTTATCAACTATTATGGCAAATAGCTGAAATTGATCTATGCGAAATTCATCTAACAAAATTATTATCAGATTGTCCCATTTGTTTTAAATCGCAGCCTTATTTTTCGGAACAAACCGGATTATTACTTTGTGATAATAAATTACATGATTTACATAATCAAAAATCGACTTGCATTTCAACTGAGGATATTATGGAACAAAAAAGAAAATATGAAGAATGGCGATATTTACTGGATCCTGATACAGAGATCTTTCCAGAAATAAAGGGAGTAAACAAGGAAGTAGGTAAGGCAGTCATATTAATGTATATCTCCCAGAGTGAAGCCAACAATAACTTCTCAAATAAACAATCAATCTTAACAAAATTAGCTGTTTCCAAATTTAAAAAAATGATATGTCAAGGCGGAAGTAGTGAGCGAATTGGTTTTGAACGTACATTTGAAATCATAAGAAAGGCAAAGGTTGATATACGAACATTATCATCACTTTCAATAACCGATGGCTTCATAGCGTCTGTTTGTGAAAAACAAAATAAATACACACCAATCGTTAAGAAAGCTTATGATAAAATGCAGATCGAAACACTTATTCAAGAAGCAATAGATCACTTTCTGATTTATGATTTGGATATTACAATAACCTCGATATCTTCTTATATTAATGTATCCAAAAGTACAATCTCTGTGTTCGGTTTTACAAATGACATTGTTAAGGCGACCAAACAACAAAAAAACGATCGTAAAGAAGAGGGAGAAATTCGTTTACGGAAATTAACGATTGAATACTTGGATAAATTAAATAAGGAAGGTAAGCCTGTCATTGCGAAAGAAGTTTTAAAAATTATTGGACTTTCTTTTACATCCGTAAAGGAACGATATCCGGAATTATGGAAATGGATATTGGAGCAAGCGAAAAGCGATAAAGAAAAACGAAGAGCTCAAAAGATTGAAACCTATAAAAAGCTAGTGCATTACGCTGCATTGGAATTATTAGAAGAGAAATCAAAATTAAGGACAACAGACATTATTTCTTGCATTGGAGAAAGCTACACCAACCTTAAAATTTGCTATCCAGAAATAATTGACTACATTAAGGAAACTAAAGCGAATGTTCATAAGCTGATAACGCAATTGGAACAAAAATGAAAGTCCGTAATGGCAGTAATCTTGCCGTCACGGACTTTTTTTACATTAGTTATTTACTGGACGATGGATGATCAGTATTGATATTAGAAATAATAATCAAATAGTCGTTTGATTATTGAATCAGGTTGCTAATTGTGATATGTTAAGAATAATCAAATCATTGTTTGATTATTGGAGGCGATTGTATGAGGGAGAAAGATTGTTGTGAAATATTCTGTTTTGATGAACCTAAAGTTAAAAGAGTGCAGGCTTCTCTTGAATCACAGGACATTCAAAGCATGGTAAATATGTTCAAAGTATTAGCGGACGGAACACGAATGAAAATTGCTTTTGCTCTTTGTGAGGAAGATGAACTTTGTGTATGTGATGTTGCAAACATAATCGATTCGACAATGGCAACAGCCTCACACCATTTGCGAACACTTAAACAACTCGGTCTGGCAAAAAACCGTAAAGAGGGTAAATTGGTGTTCTACTCCTTAGAAGACGACCATGTGCGTCAATTGGTGCGTATAGCCTCTAATCACAGTCAGGAGTTGATTTTAAGTGGCAAATGATGTTCAGAATGAGTACCGCATCAAGGGTTTGACATGCGTTAATTGTACCCGTGAGCTTGAAGAACAAATTCAAAAGCTGGAGAACGGATCTGACGCTAAATTAAGCTACAATACCGGGAAATTATCAGTTAATCCAGAGATCTCTTTAGTCGATGTAAAAAACGTTTTAAAAAGCGATGGAGCTTACATTGAAGAAGATATTGAACAGCATAAACAAGATGCATCAGATGAGCACTCTCAAGATAACTCTAGTCAGTCGAATGCAAAGCGTCTTTTAATCCTTGCAGCTGTAGTGTTTGGAATTACTGTGCTAATAGAGGGAGTTGTTCCAAATATCGTTGCTATATTGTTATTCCTGTTTTCGATGGCGATCAGTGGATACCCAACGTTCGTTAAAGGAATTAAGAACCTATTTCGCTTCAAATTCAATATCGATACTCTGATGACCATTGCATTAATTGGTGCAATAGGGATAGGCGAGTGGAAAGAAGCGACGTTAGTAGCTTTATTATTTGGGCTAAATGAACTCTTAGAAGGACTTGGTATGGAGAAAGCACGTAAATCCATGGAAACCTTGCTTCAAGTAGCGCCAAAAGAAGCCACGGTATTATCAGATGGTTCCGAGCGGATTGTTCCAATTGGAAAACTGCAAATCGGGGATATCGTTCTTGTTCGTTCCGGTGAAAAAATCCCATCTGATGGAGTCGTAGTTGAAGGAAAAAGTTCGGTAAACGAAGCAGCCATAACAGGTGAGTCTTTGCCGGTTGAAAAAAGCACGAATGAGCCGGTATATGGAGGCAGTATTAACAACGAAGGTGTCCTTAAAATTAAAATTGAAAAGGCATATCAAGATTCTTCGCTTGCAAAAATATTGCATCTTGTAGAAGAGGCGCAGGAAACAAAAACACCAACCGAATTATTCATAAATCGGTTTTCGAAATACTACACGCCAGCTATTATCGTTGTAAGTGTTCTTGTCATGTTTATCCCTACACTTTTTTTTAACGGGGATTGGAGTACATGGCTGTATCAAGGTCTAGCCGTTCTTATTGTCGGTTGTCCATGTGCGTTAATCTTATCTTCTCCAATAGCCATTGTAGCCGGAATAACACGCAACGCTAGAAACGGTATTTTAGTAAAAGGTGGCGTGTTTTTAGAACAGCTTGGAAAGATAGACACGCTCGCATTCGATAAAACGGGTACGCTAACAAAGGGTGAACCTTATGTAGAAGTGATCAAAAGTTACGAAGAAAAGGCTTTTTACCAAGTAGCCTATGCGGTTGAAAAATCGTCGTCTCATCCGCTCGCTAAAGCAGTTATGAAACATCTTAATGAAAAAGGAGTCACTGCTGCCGATCCCTATGAAATCGAGACCGTATCCGGTCGAGGGATTGTCGCTAAAATAAATGGGCAGCATTATTATCTGGGTAACGAGAAGAGCATGGAGCATGTACAAATTCCGGATGAAGTGCGTCAGGATATTAATGTCTTGAAAGAACAAGGGCTGACTTTAGTTCTGGTTGCAAGCCAAACTGAAGTATTGGGCATGTTCGGTATTGCTGATGAAATTCGCGAAGAAAGCAAAGCAGTCATTCGGTCCCTACATGAAATCGGTATTAAGCATACCGTAATGCTCACTGGTGACCATCAAAAAACAGCTGAGAAAGTTGCTAAACTTGTAGGTGTAACCGAATATTTCGGGAACCTCTTACCCGAAGATAAAGTGGCTAAGGTGAAGGAACTTGTGTTGCATGGTAAGGTAGCCATGATTGGAGACGGCATAAACGATGCTCCTGCCTTGGCATCAGCCGACCTTGGAATAGCCATGGGTAAAGGGACAGATAGCGCTATTGAAACAGCGGATGTCGTGTTAATGCAGGATCATTTAGGGAAGCTGCCTGAAGCAATTTCGATTGCAAAACGCGTAAACACCATTATTAAATTTAATATCATATTCGCTCTTGGTTTGAAACTGATCGCCCTTCTGCTTACGATTCCCGGTTGGCTAACACTTTGGATAGCAATCCTGTCGGACATGGGAGCAACAATATTTGTAACTCTTGTCAGCTTAACAGTGCTGATACAAAAGAAAAAATGAAACTAAAAAACCGAACCATGTAAACGCATGGTCCGGTTTTTCTTTATTTGCTTTTTATCAAAAGCTCAATTGCTTCAGCGACTACTTTACTTGTGTCATTGCCAGCTTCTCTTTCTTCGAGAATACACTGTTCAAGGTTTTTGGCAACGATGTATGCGATAGCTTTATCGGCTGCACTTCGAATGGCTGAAATTTGAGTAACCACTTCTTTGCAGTGCTTTTCCTCTTCCATCATATTAAGAACGCCACGAACTTGACCTTCAAGTCTCTTTATGCGCTTTTTTATATCGTCATCATAATGTATCATAGGTTACCCTCCCTATACCCAAACCGGTACACGTATTATTATGTCCTATATCACGGTCCATAACAATACCAAGCGGGTGAATGGGTTAGCGTTAAATGAACAAATTCACTTTAGCATCAGTCGCATCTCCAAGATAAGCTCCTACACCGGCATAATCGATTCCATCAAGCAGTTCTTCTTGCTGCAGCCCGAGTAAGTCCATCGTCATTGTGCAGGCAACAAGTTTTACACCTTGTTCTTGTGCCAGTTCAATTAGCTGGGGGAGAGTCAGCACATTATGTTTTTTCATGACGTGCTTGATCATTTTAGGACCCACTCCTCCGAAATTCATCTTGGAAAGCCCCATTTTGTTTACACCACGAGGCATCATTTTTCCGAACATTTTTTCTAAAAATCCTTTTTTGGTAGGTACTAGCTCATCTTTACGTAAGGCATTCAGCCCCCAGAAGGTAAAGAATATCGTCACTTCATGGTCATAAGCGGCTGCCCCGTTTGCAATTATGAAAGCGGCAATTGCTTTATCCATTTCTCCGCTAAATAATACAATCGTCGACTTTTCTTTAACAGACATTTCATTCGCTCCTTATATACCAATACTGGTATGGGTATCTTGAATTACAAAAAAATATTGAACCAAATCTTAACGACTGTAATGCAAATTAGTAAAGACAAAATCAACTGCAATGTTTTCGTGTGAAGCTTTTTACTAATCATTGCTCCCAAAGGTGATGCAAATGTACTCGCAATTACAATCACGATAGCTGGAACAAGAAGCATATGTCCACCCATCAGCTTGCCCGCTGTAGTTCCGATAGACGATATGAATGTAATCGCGAGTGATGAAGCGATTGCTATGCGTGTTGGGATCTTGAGTATGACTAACATTACAGGGACGGTAATAAACGCCCCAGCTGCACCGACGATACCGGAAGCAATTCCAATAACGATGGCAAATGAAGCAGCGAGTTTCTTATTAAAAACAAGATCGTTCGATTCAAGTAGTTCAACTTTCTTTTTCGGCATAAACATCATTACAGCTGCAATCGTAGCCAGTATGCCATATACGGTACTAATCGTGGCATCAGGTAAAAAATTCGACCCATAACCTCCGATAAAACTCCCGACAATAATTGCTGATCCCATATTAATGACTAACGCCTTGTTAATAAGACCGCTTTTTTTATATACAACGATGCCAGATAGCGTAGCGGAGAAGACCTGAATAGCAGTAATTGCGGAAACTTCTTGCAAGCTAAATGCTTCAAAACCCAGGGCAGGCGGTACGTAAAGCAGCAAAGGGAAATTAATAATCGCTCCACCGATTCCCACCATTCCTGAAATGAGCGATCCGGCTATTCCAATTGCGAATAAAACGATTATGAAAGATACATCCATATCAATACCTCCGATTCAAAACGGATATCTTAACCTTTTTGAATCATGAAAATAAATACGCCATTTTCTTCTTTACTTTCGATAAGCATGTGACCAGTTGATTTCGTCCAAGCTGCTAAATCAGGTTTGGAGCCTTTATCGGTGGCTAGTACCTGCAGCACATCTCCGGTAATGAGTTCGTCCATTGCTTTTTTGGTTCTCACGATTGGCATCGGGCATGCTAGCCCCTTGGCATCGACAACTTTTTTAATAATCATTTATACTTCGCCTCCGAATTGATTTTTTGGTTAGCCGTGAACAGCGCAGCGGTTCGGACCCATTTCCATTTCCCTTTTTTCATCTTCTGCTGGGCTTAATACCCCCATGTTGACTAGGCGGATATCTTGATAAGCATTCGGCTGCGGTGGAAGATTAGTTGAAACCAAATTACGGAACGCTGCTTCTGTTGCTACGTTAAGTCCTGCATTCCGCTTAAACAAGTCTGCCAGTCGTGCCCATACGGTTCCGTCTTCGTTAAGTTCGGATACACTCGCAAAATGAGCAGGGAGGACGACCAATTCTTCATCGAGCTCTCTATAAGTGCTGTACAGGGTATTTCGAAGATCGCCAACCCAATCATCAGCTTTTCCGGCAAGGTCGGGGCGACCAATCGATTCAACAAACAATATGTCACCTGTAAGCAGGTACTTATCATCAACGAGAAGCGTCGTGCTACCGATGGTGTGACCAGGTGAGTAGATAGGTGCAACTTTTACAGTTGTTCCGCCGATGGTAATTTCATTCCCTTCTTCAAGGGGATGATAATCAAACGTTACCTCTTCAGCATCCTTTGGCGGGAGCCAGTAAAACCCGTTAACCTTAAGTGCCAATTCGCGACCGCCGGAAATATGATCGGCGTGTAGGTGGGTATCCACTAGATATTTGATCGTAATGTCGTTTCGAAATGCAAACTCTTCATAAGCGCTCAGCGTGCGCGCTGCATCAACGATCAATGCTTCATTTTCAGAGACAATCATGTAGGACAGACAACCTTTGCCCATCCGCACAAATTGAAATATTTTGCCTCCGTTTTGAAGATCGCCAACTTTAACGGGTTCAAGATGTTCGCTCCATGATTTCATGCCCCCAACAAGGTAGGAGACATTATTTAAGCCGGCTTCAAGCAATTGTTCCGCTACAAAAATCGAAGAGCCTTCTTTCGCGCAAACGACAATGACCGGCTTGTCATCAGGTATTTGACTGAGAATGTTTTCGACACCATCAAGCAAATCGAAATAAGGAGTGTTGAAGATTTCAACTTGTTGACCTTCGATTTTCCAAGATGCGAAATCATCTTCATTACGAACATCCAATACAAATATAGGCTTGTTTTCGATAACGTGACGGGCTAAGTGAGTGGAGGTCATTGGATTAACTTTTGTCATAAAATAATCACTCCTCGCATTGGACGGGACCAGTCCACTCAGACATACCCGGAATAATATTCGTTACTTTTGCAAATCCTAACTCTGTTAAAGCTTGTGCTGCCATGTCGCTTCGGTTCCCCGTACGGCAAATTACATAAATGTCCTTACTAGGATCTAGCTCAGACGCGCGTTTTGCCAAAGCACCTAATGGGATGGATATCGCACCAGGGATATGCCCGAATGCATATTCAGCCGGCTCACGCACATCGATTATAATGGCATGCTCGAACAAATGGGGCTGCTTCAAATGCTGTTGAAGGTCATCGTTTAACAATGTAATAGGGTGCCTTTGCTCTGGCGTAACTTCGGCGGGATTCGCTTTCCTCAAATAATGATGAATGACATTTCCATCCATTTTGTTTCCCAAGTAAGCATGACCTATTTTGGCTGCCCAACTTTGAATGTCGGCGATGGAACCTGAATCCGTAGCTTGTACTTCCAAAACAAGACCGTATTCAATCTCATCCATAGCCTTTTTCGTTTTCACAATAGGCATCGGACAAGCTAATCCTTTAGCGTCCAAGATTCTATCTACATGAATCGTCATTAATGTTCGTCTCCTTCCGTATACCCTATGGGGTATTCATGACCATGGACCTAATATACCCCATAGGGTATACGGAAGTAAACTGGGAAAATTAAACAAACCACATTCAACGAATATCGGAGAATTGAAAACAGAATGCAGTTAAAAGAAATAGAGGCACCTCTTTTGAGGTGCCTCTATTTTAATTCCCTTAACTATATCTATAATTATGTTAATGCAATCATGGGGGATAACGATGAGCAATATGGAGGATAAGCTATTTTACATTTCAAACAAAGTAGCCGACTGCTTGAAATTTGCGGAGGCGAAAAATGGGGCAACCCTTAACTTCTCCGGAAGGGCAATTGCAGCGATCATGAGCTTTTTAGGTTCGTCGTATAAAATCCCTTCGAATTGTAAGACAGTCTTATGTCTAGGCATGATTTTATTATCGATATCATGTTATATGACGATGCCCTCCTTCATTCCAAAAACCAACATCTTTTTTAAAAATAGTGGAACACCTACTAATACAGGTAACCTATATTTCTACGGTAACCTGTCCAAATACTCCCCTCATCAATTGAACAGCTACGAAACTTAGTTCCGGTTTATGTCATCTTAAGATATAGTTTTGATGGTTTATGCCATTAGCAGATATATAAAGTGTCAATTCGTTGTTATATTATCGCTTAAAAAAGGTGCTTTTTATGCCATTTGTAGGTATAACTCACAAAAACGTTCAGTGAAATAAAAGTGTGGAACCAGTAAAAAAGTCTGGAACCAAATAAAGAAACTACGGAACCAATAAATAATGTTTGGAACCACATATGAATTGATGCATTAAAACATCTAGAGGGTAGCCTGATGATATATTCCGGGCTACCTATTTTTGTTCTTAAGAATTGTTTAAATCTCGAATATGGAGTTTGTGTTCGGTGACATTAAAGTTAATTTCTTGACAATATAGTTCATACCTTTGCAAATTAGTATGTGATTTAACTGTCAGAAGAAAATAAACTGTTAGACTGGCAACGCTCAATTCAGCGGGCAAGATTGTTATGGATGTCTCAGTGGTTTTGTATGTTACCTGTAATGGTAGGAGTATAGATTTCATTGCACTCTTAGAAAAAGTTTTACTATTCTTGGATTTTGCAATGAGGTACATAAAAAGGACAAGGGGAACCCGCCCTGTCCTTTCTTAATAGATGAGGCTAAATGCGTGATGAGTTTACGGTTCGATCAAGGTTTACAGTTCGACTCTCCAGTTGCCTATCATATTGGCGACTTTCGGATCGCGGTACTATAAGAAAAGACTTTCCCGCGTATCGAGGGGAAGAATCGATCAACTGGCTACATGGCATTAAATGCCTCCAGCAATCCGGTATGCCGATTGAAGTCATAAAAATGCACGTCGATCTCTGTCTCGAAGGAGATTCGACTATCCGCAACGCTCCGCACTCATGATGGAGCATAAAGAAGCGGCGCTCGCTAAGCTCAAAGAAGCCAAACAGCACGTTGCCCATTTGGAAGAAATAACCGGCCTATATCAAGCCATTCTGGAGCACCGATCTCCAGACACGACCAATCCTGCAAACAGGGACAAAATTCAGCATATGCATAGTGACGCATTTTACTCGCCCACTGTTCGGAAGGTGTGAGAGATCTACGTGAGACCCCACCGCTTTGAAGAAAATACTCGGTTTTAAATTCCTAATTGGCTTTGCAATGAACAAGATTCACATCAGTCAAAAACTAGCGTAAGACGATAGTAGAATGATAATCAGAACACTTAAAATAAGCCGACCGATTCTCAGTCATTTACTCCTGATGTCGCTCGGCTTTTCTTTTTCCCATATTTCCATTCCAAGTTATGCCATCCTCATTGGAATAGTCCAAGGTTATTATGATGAAGCTTCCGAGAACATTATGTAGCGCAAGAGGGTCAAAATGGTTTAGCTCATATTCTTGAATTCTTTAGGCGTTGTTCCAACGACTGTCTTAAATACACGGCTAAAATAATGATGATCCTGATAGCCTACGATTTCCGAAATATCTTTCAGCAGCATAGTGGGGTAGTTAAGCATGAGTGATTTTGCTTTCTCTACACGCAGCGTGGTAATATACTCCACGAATGATTTGCCGCTATTGTTACGAAATAAGTTGCATAAATAGGAGCTGGAGATATGGAAACGTTTCATTAAATCACCTAAAGTCAGTGCTTCCTTCAGATGAGACGAAATGTAACTTTCAATCTGTTGGAAAAGTAGAGCTCCTGAATCTGATTCATGGACCTGAGGCTGGAACACGTGAATGATTAAATCCCAGAAGGAATCTGCTGTTTCCGAGAACGAAAAAGAGACAAAGCATATTTCCTCTATTCGAATTTCAAGGGTTTTGCTTGTAACGATGTCGATAGGAGGCAATTGCTGTTCCAATAAACGGACGATGCTCTTTACGTTTTTTTCCAAATATAATAGGGGGGTTTTTTGGTTACCCCAGTTCTGAAAGAGTTGATAAATAAGTTTCTTAATTTGTTTCCAGTCACTTTTGTTCAAGTAGAGGGAAAGCTGCTCTACTTCTTCTGCTTTTAATAGAAAATTATCATGAAGAGGATCTGAGAAGTCAGCTAAGGATATGAGCTTCGGCTCTCCAATAACCAAGTTCTTATATAGCTCATCAATCAGTTTTTGTTGAATGATATTGATATCTGCCAAATCACGCAAGCTATCACTGTAAGCAATGGAAGGACTAAGGCCTTTGTTCATAAAATGATTCTGTGAAAACTGAAGGAGATTTTGCAGCTTTAGAGCTGAAACTGTATGAAAACCAATCAGGATCGCAAGCTCTCGCCTGCTCTTGGTCCGTAATACCCAAAGCTCTTCCTGTTCGTCGATGTAGCTTTTGGCTTCGCTATAGTAATTTTTTTCTGCGCTTAAGGACTGGGGAAGCAGCAAATCATTATCGATCGAGAAGTCATGATCCGGAATGATTAGCAACGCATAATTAGAGTAAGGAAATAATCGCTCTTGAATAAGCTCAGGCAAAGAGGGGTTTCGCTTCGATTCAATAATCAATTGTAAAATCTCTTTACTCCGAGAATACGTTTTTTTCATGAGTCTTTCTTGAATCCGTAAAAGAACGGTTCTTACGGCATCGGTTTCGATGGGTTTTAACAAATACTCCTCGACGTTAGCTCGTAATGCATCTCTAGCATAATCAAAGGTAGAGAAGCCGCTAATAATGATGACTGCGGTGCTAGGCCAACGCTGCTGGACTTTATGAGACAATTCGATGCCGTCCATCGCCGACATCTTAATATCCGTAATAATGACATCGGGAATTAAGAAAGGAATTTGATCAAGGGCCATCTGGCCGCTATAACATTCCGCGATAATTTCAAACGAATAGGCGCCTTCTTCGGAGGCTATCCGAAGAATAAGTTCTTTTAACTGCTCCAGAAAAACGGGTTCGTCATCTACAAGCATAATCTTCATTACGCGTATGCCTCCTAGAGAAATTTAATAGTGCTGGACATCGTGATGTAAGCTCCCCTATTCACATTGTTGCCGACCGTATAATGAAGCTGGTTTTTCAAGATCAACTGCATCCTCGCTAGAGTACTGCATAATCCCATTCCTCCGAATCCCAATCGATCACCTTGCGCGATGGTGTCGAGTTGTTGTAAATAGGATTCTACCTTATCGCGTATCGTTGGCAAGACGGTCTCTGAAAATCCAATTCCATCATCCTGCACGGTCAACTCCCACCGATCTCCGATTATCTTACCGGAAATACGGATATTCAGGGGATGGGCATCTCTAAAGCCGTGTTGGAGGCTGTTTTCCACTAATGGCTGAAGGGTTAGCTTAGGTACGATCAAATCATTCATTTGTTGGTCCAAATCAAAGCTGTACTCCAAGCGGTATAAATAACGAGATTTCATGAGCTCTAGATATTTCCTCGTGAGCTCTATTTCTTGTTTTAATGAAGTGACAGGTGAGCTGGTAGCAGAGGAATATCTTAAGAAATCCGCTAGATTAGACGTGATTTTATTGATCTTTTCCGTATCCCCTTTATCGGACAAGGCTTGAATTACTCCTAGCATATTAAATAGAAAGTGGGGGTTGATCTGTGATTGCAGCGTATCGAAATGGGATTGCAACTGCAGGGTGCGAAATTGAATAATTTGCTGTAATGAGTTTTGCAGCCGATCATTCATAATTCGGAAGGCACGGTTAATCTGATCAACCTCGTTCATTTTATATTTATTTTCAATGCCGAGGGGTTTATCTACCAAGTCGATCCGATCTATGCTGCTTTTAAGCTTAATTAAGGGATTGATCAAAATTTTGGCTAAAAAAGATAAGAAGAAAACAGAAAATATAAGAAACACCGCAAGAGATGCTATAAAGATGTTTCGAAGTAATCGAATAGGGGCGAGCACCAGGTCCTTGGTGACGGTGAGCTCGGCAACGATATATTTCTTGCTGGTTGTTTTCGTAAAGGTATAGAAGTTATCTCTGTTATTACTGGCTATTTTTAGTTCTTCGTTTGCTTTCATGGTGTAAAAAGCATTGCCTTTGTCGTCTAATAATTGGAATTGGCTTCCTTCCCAATTGAGTGAATCAACGGATGCCAGGATATCAGCGGCTTTGATCTGTACTTCGATATATCCCGATTGCTGGTCGTTAGGGTCGATGGCACGGATGAAGGAAAAGACGGATGGCTGCTGTTCATTCGTCCATTCGTCATGAGTAGAATATCGATAAAACGTGTTGCCGCGAAGTGGAGCGATTAAGGAAACCCAAGTTTGTGACGCTTCCGATTCATAGATATTATTAACGATGGGCTTGCTTGAGAAGAGAAGACCGCTATTAGCATAGAGAGTAATGCGATAGAGATCTTGATAAATGGAACTGTTAATTTGGATAAATTTATCAAGGGATTGCGTTGCTTTTAGTCTTTCGATTGAATCGGCAGACGTGTTGAGAACATTAAGATAATGAATCATCGTATTGCCGGCAGCATCATAATTCAGATAGAGCTGCGTGCTGATATTATCAAACTCGTTCTGATAGGCATTTAATTGATCGGACACCCCTTGAACCGACTGCTCTAGGTTCGAGAGGGTACTGCTTTCGATATTTTCTTTAATGTAAAAATAAGAGGGAATGGAAACGCCAAGCGTACAGACCAGAATAATAAGCATGTAGGTTAGGAATAGTTTTGCGCGTAAGCTGCTGGAGGAGAACATTAGCATCCACCTATCATCTTCGAATTCGATCATTTTTTTAATACTGTAACATGAACCTATTTCAATTGAAATAGAGTCAAGGTGAACGATGGAGCTAGAATGGCGATATCGAAAGGTGGATAAGATTATCCACCTGCGATGAATAAGAATGTCTATTTCGTTTGATGGATACAGGCCTTAAACTGAGATCGTTAGAATCGAAGGTCTGGCGAATCTAGCTGATATCTCATCTGACGATTTCTTCTTTGCTGTAGCCTAGTTTAGAAGTCGACATGAAATTACTTACGTTTATTCAAAATGTTAACTATCTTTTGATATGAAGGTACGCCTTGAAGACAAGATGCACGGTTTCGCTTTGAGCGATCGAGTTGTACTGAGTTTGCATGCCAACCATAAAGGAGACTCCTATGCCCAGTAAAGCCAGTTATTTGCGCTGTGAATATTTGATCAATCCACTCGGGATCAGCACTCCTAAACCCAGATTTTCTTGGGAAATCGCAGATGAAAGAAGAAACGTTAAACAAGCAGCTTATCAAATCCTGGTTGCCTCCGATCCGGCTAAACTAAGGCCGGACTTGGCTGACCTCTGGGATTCCGGGAAAATTGACTCCGATGACACGCTCCATATCGAATATGGTGGGTCAGTGCTGTCTTCAGGAGACGGTTGTTTCTGGACGGTATATATATGGACGGTTGCGGCTGGCGGTATGGCAGAGAAAAGTGAAGCCGATGAGACTGCCGAATTTTCCATAGGGCTCTTGCAGAGTGAAGATTGGAAAGCCGAATGGATTACCGCTTTAGAATTTATCGAGGATTCACCGGTTTGTCTCGGTTATATGTCCTTGGAAACAACGAATCCTTTGGAGCAGAAATGGGTGCAAATTGATCTTGGCCAATCACGCAAGGTCGATGGCATTCGGATGTTTGCTGCAGCCGGAAGGCGGGGGTTACGTCCGGAGGGTGGTGAAATACCTCCGTCCGATGGCTTTCCTATGCGTTTCAAAGTCGAAGTTTCAGAAAATGCGGATATGCTGGACTGTACTCTGGCAGTGGACTATTCTGAAGTGGATGTCGCATTTGAATCGTGTTTAACCTCCGCTTTTGCTGAAACCAGTGGACGTTATATCCGATTGACTTCACTCAAGCAAACGGAAGCTGCATTCGCAGGCCCGACCTACTGTTTGAAGCTGGCAGAATTAGAGGTGCTGAGTAATGGCGTTAATATAGCACTAGGCTGTAAAGTGAGTGCGCTGGATTCCTATGAGAATGTGGAGGAAGGATTCGGAACGGTCTTTCTGACAGATGGGCAGACGGCATATGATCCCGGCAGTCGCCGTAATCTGCGCCCATCTCCGTTTTTTAGAAATGAATTTATGATCGGCCAGCCGATTAAACGGGCTATGATTTATGTCACGGCCCTTGGGCTTTATGAGCTCTATTTGAATGGTTCACGTGTCGGTGACCACTGCCTAGCACCGGGTTTTACCCAGTACAACAAACGGGTCGCTGTGCAGGCATTCGATGTAACCACGTTATTAAATCAAGGCGCTAATGCCATCGGCGCAATATTGGCTGATGGCTGGTACCGCTCACGCTTTCGCCTCGACGGATACGATCAATACAAGAACTTTGCCGAAGGGAGATACGGAGATGCGATTCCGCGAATAATTTCGCAATTGGAGATCGAATATACGGATGGTTCGCAAGTGACGATAGGCACCTGCTCCGACTGGACATATACCATAGACGGCCCCTATCGCAAAACTAGCATGTATGATGGAATCCATTATGATTCCCGGCAAGAGATGCCGGGCTGGTCTGAGCCCGCTTTCTCAGGCGCAGCCGCTTGGAAGCTGGTTGAAGTATCGCCTGTTTCTTGGGCTTTGGAGAAATCACCGCAAACTGTGCAGCCGATCCGCCGTTTAACGGAGTTCCCTTCCGAGTCCGTCAAGGAGATTGGCCTCAACGTTTGGTTATATGACTTCGGCAAAACCGTCGGCGGCGTTTGCCGGGTCACCTTGCAAGGTCCGGCAGGTTCCCGGATCAAGCTGCGCTATATCCCCGAATTGAAGGATGACGCTTCGCTTTATACAGACAGTCTCTGGGGTGCATATAATAATGGTGATGTTTATATTTTGAATGGCCGGGGAGTGCAGACGTTTGAAGCCTCATTTACCTTTCAGGGATTTCGTTATATCGAGGTAACGGGCTTGAATGCACGGGACCAACTGGTAGATATAACCGCTATTATGATTGCGGATGATTATGCGGTGGCATCCAATCTGCAAACCTCGGACAGACGATTGAATCAACTCTGGTCCAATATACGATCGACCTATCAAGCCTGCATGAAAAGTGTGCTTGTTGATGTCGTGGATCGGGACGAGCGCTGGCCTTGGCTGGGCGATTGCTTCACCACCCATTCCCAATCACTCCCTTATATGCTGGATATGTCCTCCCACTTCCCGCGCAGAATCACCGATATGGCCGATGAGCAGAGCGATGAAGGATATTTCTACAGCACGGCCCCGCGGATGAGATTAATCTCTCCTTCGGCCGGCTGGTCCGATGCAGCTGTTACCACGGCATGGTCTTCTTATTTGAATTACGGCAACAAGCGATTGTTGGAGGAGACGTATCCCTTGCTGCTGGCTTATTGTTTGTTGCTGCAAAACCGGCTGGAAAGCGGGCTGGAGCCCTTTGAGTATTGCTGGAATGATCACTTGGCGTCTCACATGACTGTCCGGCCGGGAGCGACCTTATGGAAAGATACCGGACCTCCCTGCATGGACAAATATCATTATGAAATGCTGGCGTTTCTGCAGATCAGTCAACTGGTACAGAAAACCGCACGTGTTGTCGGTGACCAGGATGCTGCCGATAAGCTTGAGCGGTTTGCTGCGAGGCTGACTCAGGAATTTGTTGGTACGATAGTCGCCTCGCAGGAACCAGCTGTGGCTGCTCAAACCCTTTACGGTTTGCTACTTGGTTATGGACTTGTGAAGCCTGTTGATGCAGCCGTTGTCCTGAAAAGGATGCTTGAGGCGATTGAGCAGTATGACGGCTTCTTCACTACGGGTACATCGACTACGAATACTCTGTTAAATGCCCTTTCTGACAACGGGCAGCATGAGTTGGCTTTCCATATGGCCATGCGGTCGGAGTCGCCGTCTTTTGGTCATATGATTGATCACGGGGCCACCGCGGTTTGGGAGCGCCTCGACTCCTATGTTGCCGGATTAGGCTTTAACCCCAGCGCGATGAACGGCTTTGTTCATTCCGGTTTCGGCTCCATTGCCGAGTGGATGCTGCAAAGCTTCGGCGGCATTCGTCCGGATGAATACGCACCCTCGTATAAGCGGGTCCGAATTGAGCCGAAGATCGCCGGCTCAATCGACTGGGTGGAGGCTGCTTACCACTCAGTTCGAGGAACTATTTCTTGTGAATGGAGCAAGAATGAGGAGGAGTTGCACTTAAAGGTTGAGGTGCCGGCCAACACATCGGCTACAGTTATTATTCCGACCTTCCCACAGCAAATGGTTACAGAGAGCGGAGTATTAGCTGGCGATGCAGCGGGAGTCACACTCGTCTCAGCGACAGAAAGTTCCACAGAATATCTCGTTTTATCCGGATGTTATTCGTTTCATTCGCGGTGAACCAAGTGTGGCTGGCGGGTGTTTTGCCAATTGAACTTGGTTGACATTTAATACGGTTCCTGCCTCCAAGACTGTATCCAAATGATTAAACATCGTTTCCTTGTTTGGATAGCCCTTTTCGCCAAATTACTGGTTACGAGCAACACGGAAATATTTTGCTTATGAAGGAAAATACAGCAGGTTGCTTTTTATTCGTCCATTCATCGCTAGCGGAATATCGATAGAACATGTTGCCGCTAAATGGAGCGATTAAGGGAATCCATAAATGAGAGGCTTCCGATTCGTAGATGTTATTATTGATGGGCTTACATCGGTAGACCTATTAAGAATATTAAGATAGAAGATCTTTGTATTGTCGACAGTATCATAATTCAGGTAGAGCTGCGTGCTTATATTATCAAATTCATTCGATAGGCATCTTAGAAGTCAATCATTTTTTTAATGCTGTAACATGAACCTATATCAATTGTAATAGAGTCAAGGTTAACTATGATGCTTAGACTGATGATATCGAGAGGTGGATAAGATTATCCACCTGCGATGAATAAGAATATCTATTTTGTTTGATTGATACAGACGGTACACTGAGAACGTCTCAACCAATATCGATTCGAAAAGAGGGGAAAATTTTGAGGAAAAAACATTTTGGAAAAGTTTTTGCTGCAGCGATATTAGCTTTGTTGATGGTGGTCGTTACAGCATGTGGCAGTGGGAATAATGAGGGTTCAAGCAGTTCCACAAACAATGGGGGTTCACCAAGTGCTAGTCCATCTACACCTGAAGAAAGCCCAAGTGCACCTTTGGAGAAGATCAAGATCAAAGGGATTGGACATGCTAGCTGGTTTAAAAGCGGTATGGATGAAGTCCTAATCGCAGCAGCTGAGAAAACGGGCATTGAATTAGAAATAGAGAAAATCCCCGAGGGTATGGATGGCGTTAATCTAGTCAAAGCCCGCTTTGCTACTGGAGATAAGCCGGATCTACTGTTCTACTACGCTGGTCTTGGGGATACACAAGGCTTCGGTAAAATGTCCGATACATTCGTTAGCCAAGAGGATCAGCCGTGGATAACTAATTTTGACAAGGAATCTTGGAAGGGCATTATGACAGCTCTTGAAGACGGTAAATATTATGGAGCTCCATATGGCGGTTCTAATACAAGTGTAGTTCTGTATAACAAAAAGGTATTCGAAAGCTTAGGGCTTCAAGTACCCACGACGATGGATGAATTCTGGAGCGTTAGCGAGGCGCTCAAGAAAGGCGGGAAAATTCCGGTATACCTTTCCGGTAAAGATGCATGGACATTGCAATTACCCGTGCAGCATGCACAAGCCACACCTTCAACGACTGAGATTCTCGCTAAAATCGATGTTAATCAAGCAAAATTCACAGATTGGACAGCTCGTAAAACAGGGCTGCAGTTCCTTAAAGATGTGACGTCTAGAGGGCTGACAAACAAGGACGTGCTTTCTGATACTTACGATAATGCACAGAAGGCTTTGGCAACGGGCGAAGCAGGCATGTACATTATGGCGACTTGGGTAATGACCGATATTGCCAGTAAATTCCCGGATCAGACAGCAGACATTGGCGCGTTCATTATGCCTTACCAAGGCGCTGAAGCCGACAAAAGCTATATTTTTGCACCAAATGCCGTCTTTGTGGTCAAAGGTAAAAATGAAGAAGCTGCACAGAAGTTTGTTAACTTCTTCGAATCTCTAGAAGCGCAAAATATTTTCTTCGGCAAAGATGGCGGTATTCCAGCAATTAAGGGTGTAACGGTGACATCATTAACACCAGCGGAGCTTGAAGCCAAAGCCTTTTTGGATGCCGGTAGAGCGAGTGGCGACGGGTTTAGTATGAAATACGATATCAACGCGGCTTTCCCAGCTTATTTGCAGGATATCATTATTGGCGGGAAAACGCCTGAACAAGTGCTAGAAGCACAACAAAAGGATTATGAAAAAGCAGCAAAAGCCAAGGACGATCCGAACTTCAAGTGAAGACATTAGAAAAAAGGGGGGGAGTTCTTACTCCCTTCCTTTTATATAGAGGTGCCGAATGATAAAAAAAATGTATTATAGCTACTGGTTGCTGTTGCCTGGCTTGTTGATTTTTAGTGTTTTCTTCATTTATCCGAATCTAACAGGATTTCTATATGCCTTTACGAATATGGACGAAAGTTTTAAATATACTCGGTTTGTTGGATTCGACAATTTCAAATCCTTGTTTCAGGAGGATGATCAGGTTATCGCGTTCAAGAATACATTTATATTCGCCATTATTACGACCGTTTTTAAGATTGTTTTAGGCTTGCTGCTTGCGTTGCTGGCCAATGCTAAGTTAAGGACAACACTCTTTTTTCGATCGATGCTATTTTTCCCAGTTCTTCTAAGTACATTGGCAGTTTCACTTGTATTCAGTGCTTTGCTGCATCCTAGCAGAGGGCTTTTAAATGTGTTTCTGGAAACGCTTCATTTGGATATGCTTGCGCAATCATGGTTGACTGATCCGCAAATAGTTATCTTTTCTGTGAGTTTTGTTGAAATATGGAAGTGGACGGGTCTATCGATGATTCTATTCCTAGCGGCACTACAAACGATCCCTCAGGAATTGAAGGAGTCGGCCATGGTTGAGGGCGTTAATTCCTGGCAAATGTTCAGACATATTACGCTTCCCTTGATCATGCCAATCGTCAATACAAACGTGATTCTCAGTGTAATCGGCGGCTTGAAGGTATTTGATATCGTATATGCCTTGACAGGGGGAGGACCAGGAAATTCATCTCAGGTCATTAACACAATCGTATTTAAGAATTTTGCTGCAGGCAGGAATGGGGAGGCTACGGCAGCAAACGTCATGTTGTTCCTGATTGTCCTGGTGATTGTGCTGCTGGTCAATAAGGTGCTGAACCGGAAGGTAGAAGGGTGATCAGATGCGCAAATGGAAAAAAAGATTACTAGAGCTGATTTCCTTGATTCTAAGCGGAATTGTAGCAATTCCCTTATACATGGTTATTGTGAACTCTCTTAAGAATCAAAGCGATGCAGCAGACCTAAAGTTGACACTTCCTAAAGATTGGTCAGGTTTCAATAATTATACAGAGGTATTTAGAATTGCACGTATTCCACAAGCGTTCTGGATTACGCTGTTTATAACCGTTGTGTCTGTTGTCCTTATTATTATCGTTTGTGCAGTTGCCGCTTTTGTTATTGAACGCAGAGACAGCCGTCTTATGAGACTGTTGCAGCACGTTCTAATAGCGGGAATGATTCTTCCTGGCTCAATTATTACGACCTACTATTTAATGCAATCGCTGCATCTCATTCGTACGCTCACGGGGATTGTTTTACTTTATGTAGCCACCAATTTCCCCTTCATGACTTATTTGTATATTTCATTTCTTCGAGGCGTACCTAAAGAACTTGACGAAGCGGCTATTATTGATGGAGTCGGAAGGTTTAAATTATTTTTCAAAATTCTCTTTCCGTTATTAATGCCAGTCAATGCATCTGTTGTCGTCCTTTCATCCATGAACATCTGGAATGATTTTCAAACGCCGTTTTATTTTCTGAATACGGCAAGTCGATTTACGTTAAGCATGACCATTTATTTCTTCTTTGGTCAACATTCCAGTGACTGGAATTTGGTGTTTGCCAATATTGTGATTGTCTCGTTGCCCGTTATTTTATTGTATATATTCGTCCAAAAATACATTGTTTCAGGTCTTACTGCTGGTGCAGTTAAGGGTTAATAGAGATAGCAATTCATTATAAGAGTAATGGGAGGCGTTTTCTCAGATGATACAAGCTATGAAAATGATGAAAAATAAACTTCTAACGGTAACACTCGTTTTTGCTGTATTGGTGGCTACTTTTCCGTCTTATGTTATTTACGCTGAAGATGATAGTGGCGTTGATTCACCCATTTTACAATCAACTTCTGAATACTTATGGCTAGAAGGAGAGAATGCACAAGCCTACGACGGAGGCTACCAAGTTGTCGGAGAAGGGGCTTCCAGCGGATCCAGTTTTCTGAAGTTATATACTCATGATGCGAATACCGTCGCTACGGCGGATTATCAATTGGATATTCCAGCAACGGCTAAATATGATATTTGGGTGCTGGGTACGCCTGGAGATAACATATGGCTGTCGGGTTACAATTGGAAGCTGGATACAGGTGCTTACAGCGCTGCAGGCTCCTTTTACGGCGAAAGCGTATTTACTACGCCGGATGGCATGCCATTCTATTGGATTAAGCTGAGCTCAACTGATTTGGAGCAGGGTCAGCACGATTTGGGGTTTCAAACGAATACCCCGAGACAGGGAAATTCGGACGGGTTATACTCGCAAGGAATTGATGCAGTGGTAGCTGTGCCGCATGCATGGGAATGGAAGCCTAATGGATTGGAACAGCCTACAAATATGGTTCTTCCTGAAGCGGATTCCCTGTGGGTAGAAGGAGAGGACGCGCAAGCCATCAATGGAGGATATCAAGTCGCGGGTGAAGGCGCCTCCAGCGGAGCTAGTTATTTGAAATTATATACTTACGATGTGAATACGGTCGCTACGGCGGATTATCAATTGGATATTCCAGCAACGGCTAAATATGATGTTTGGGTATTGGGTACGCCTGGGGATAACGAGTGGTTATCAGGTTACAAGTGGAAGCTGGATACAGGTGCTTATAGCGCTGTTGGCGAAGCTTTCGGAGAAAGCGTGTTTGGTACGCCGGAAGGCATGCCGTTCTATTGGGTAAAACTAAGCTCAATGGATTTGGAGCAGGGTCAGCACGACTTGAGATTTCTAACAGATACCCCAAGACAAGCCGCGTTGGACGGTTTATATTCTCAAGGGATTGATGCTGTGGCTGTCGTGCCGCAGGTGTGGGAATGGACACCTAATGGATTGGAACATCCTGCACCCAAACCTATTATTCCTCCTAAATATGTCTGGATGGAAGGCGAAGCTGCTTCGATAACCGGAGAGTATCGTTCGAAATATAATGCTAAGGCAAGCGACAAACAAATTCTCGAAATGTATACCATGACACCGGGGGCGACGGGTACAGCGGATTATGAGTTTGATATTCCTGAAGCCGGCAACTATTCCGTTTGGGTATTGGCTTCACCCGGAGATAACCCATGGCTATCTCCATTTAAGTGGAAGCTGGATGCCGCCAGCTATAAAGTCGTCGATTCCCCTTCAGCTAATACGGTGTATGTCACACCGGAAGGATTGCCTATGTCATGGCAAAAGCTAGGTGTATCTGAATTAAGCCAAGGTCAGCATTCGCTAGGCTTCTTAACGGATACGCCAAGGCAAGCCTCTCTAGATGGCTTGTATTCGCAAGCTATTGATGCTTGGGTCATCGTTCCGGATTCGTGGGGATGGTCACCGAAAGGCCTCAATAAGCCTTTTAATGGGCAAGAAGTGAAATTTAGTTTTGTTAGCGGCGAACTAGATAAGACCATTGTGCAAAGAGAGGATATAGTGACCGTCACCACTACGAATAAGGTGGAAGCAGACTTTAATGGCGAGCTGTACTTCTTTGCCGATCTGATGCTAAACGAAGAGGTCGTATCACGCGAGGTTGTTCCCTCCGTTAAGAAGACCTGGACGAACGGGGAAGAAAACGTTCAGACGATGCAACTGAAAATTCCATTTAATGCACCTGACGGCTCTTACGAGGTAAGAACCGGAATCGTCGATATTCCTTACACGAATGCACCGGATGGTAACGACTCCGTACTCGTGCAGTCATTCGCAATGGGTTCAGCTCAAGGGGATGCACCGGAGCTTAAGGTGGAAATACAGGAATTAATAGTACCGCAACAAATGAACCGAGAGGCGACCCTGCAGGGAACGGCTTCCTTCGAATTGCTGCAAGCTGTGGATTTCGATACGACAGCCTATCTGAGCTTCTGGAAAGATGATGTATTGTGGGGCGTATCGGAGCTTGCTTCGGTGAATACATCTAGCTTACCGGTCGGTGAAAATAAGGAAGTTGTATTCGATTTCCAGCTTCCCAAAGACATTCCAGCCGCGAGCTATGTTGTCAAATTTGGACTTCATAAGCTGCAAGCTTTACCATCGGAACCGAGCTTGACGGTTGTTTCCGCCACGGCATCGAGCGATGGCTACAAGCCGCTCACGAATGGCGGCTTCGTTGACAAGAAGCTAGGGGAAACCCACTTTTGGTATGCAGACCAAAACCACACGATGATATGGGATGGGGTACCATTTGTTCCCATCGGGGGATTGTTTACCTCTGACTATTTGATTTATTTCTCCACAACGGACGCTGCTGCAAACAAAGCGCGTTGGGAAGACGATAAGCGGGTTTTACAATATATGAAGGCTCAAGGGTTAAAGGATTTGTATATCAATGCTGTCGTGCATGGAGCTGGAATACCGGCATGGGCATGGCAGTGGCTGCTCGATTATTTGGATGAAGAAGGATTTACTTACGGTATTCAATTTAACGCGATCAACCATGGGGACGAGGAGGAGGTCGTTCAGACTGCGTATATGCCTAGGGCGAGCGATGGGGCTACGTCACTCAAGGCAGCCAGCGGCGGACAATTCCTGAAGATGTACACTAAAATTCCGGGTTCTAAGGGGACAGCAGATTATTCATTTCATCTTCCTGCCGCGGGGAACTATGACATTTGGGTGCTAGGCACGCCGAATAATCAATCCTATGCTTCCTCTTATCAGTGGAAGCTTGACAACGGGGCTTATCAATCAACTGGCGATGCATCTGGCGAACCGGTATTCAGTACCATTGAGGCTTTGCAGTTCGGATGGCATAAGCTGGATTCTGTAGAGTTAGCAAGCGGAACGCATTCACTGGGCTTCTTGACCGACACGCCGAGACAAAGTATCAATGACGGCTTATACGCCCAAGGACTCGACGCGATTGCGGTAGTACCTGAAGATTGGGCATGGACACCGAGCGGAATCGCTAAACCGAATCATCCAATCAATGACTACGCCTGGATTGAAGCGGAATCAGGGAACGTTACGGGAGCCTATTTATCTGGTTGGTTGAAAGTGGAGGATATTACTCAAAGTGGCGAAGTCTCTCTCATTGTTCCATCCGCTAACGTTCAGAATGCTGTAGCGCCAGCTTCGAGCTTTAGCATAACGGCTATATCTAATTTGTTTACAGTCGTTAACCCTAAGACGGGGGAAGTGGTCGCCTCGGGCAAAGGGACGGTGGAGAAGCAAAGCGGCAGCATGCTTGAATTTAAGGCCGATGTCACGGTGCCGACTTTAAGCGAGGGTACTTATACGGTCTACTTTACTCCACAGGTGAAATACAAGAGTCACGTACTGGTCAATATTTGGGATAAGGGAGATCTCTTTCTTGATAAAATCAAGAGCCATGTCAGCAAGTTAAGGCTTGGACCTAACTTCCGGTTATTCGTAGACCCGGTCAATAACGAATCGGGTGTATATGCTGAGAACGAGAGTATGTTGATTGATTCGCCTGTCTATCGCGCTCAATTTATTACGTGGCTGAATAATCGTTATTCCACGATTGAGGATTTGAATGAGGCATGGAAAATGCTTACACCACTTCCTTCCTACGAAACAGCAGCCCGTCTCGTTCCTATCGTGAGGGGGGAAAGGGAAGAAGCTTGGAAAAACCAGCTTTTACTAGTCGATTCAGCATCTCCTGATGTTACGTATAAGGCAGATGCTTATCAGGGCCGACTGTGGGATGATTATGCGGATTTCAGAGACGACTCCTTCAACGATTATCAAATGAAGGTTGCAGACGCTATTAATGAAATTGTTTCCATACCTGTTATTTATAAATACGTTTCAAGCCAAAGGAAGTATTTTATCAACCATCAACAAGCCGGCGGTTTTCAAGGCATAGGTGGAGAAGTGTACGGAAATTCCGAGTATTTGGTAAGGGAGCGGGCCGGATATCCTTACTCGGCAGCCGAACAGTCTGCGCAAACGATGTGGCTGATTACAACCGAAACACAGTTAGATGAGAACATGGAGCAGAAGTATAATTCGGGTGTGAAAGGCTACCCGGATCAGCAAACGATGTACGATCATTTCGATAACTTGATCAAGAGCGGCTCGAAAGGCATTTATGATTTCTTGCTCAATTGCAGCTATCATACAGCCTGTACCGAAGCTTATGCCTATTACACAGCCAAGCCTATTCAATTTGAATGGCTGGATGAATATCGGACGAATCTATTAGCTCCAGATTCGTTAGCTGAGCTGGTTGCTTATCGTCCGGAGGTTTATTATGCCTATCCCGCAGGAGAAATGTGGTGGGGACCTAACAGACGTAATGTCGTATTGCCTGGAAATGACTATCAGGGTGGAGCAACGCTCACGACTGCGAATGACAAATGGGTGGTGCCTACATTCGATCCTAAGGTGAAAACCGACGTACTGCTCGTCAATCTCGAGGATGACCCAGCGACGACTGTTTATGGAAAAGCATTGCTGGAGTTAGGGAGCTTAAAGGATGGAACGCGGGATACCGTCTATATGGGTTATCGCCGAAATTTAGGCGCATTGCCGGAGATTGATAGCTATTTCA
>NZ_CP152049.1:4807500-5040000 GCF_038630985.1 Paenibacillus sp. FSL H8-0548 | reverse complement strand
CAGCGAATTACCAGCATTTACATGTTGATTGTAACGAGCAAACATGATAATCTAATCTTCCTGCCGTGTGAACGGCAAGAAAACAATTGCACCTTGAAAACTGGATAACGAAAGAAAAGAATTGCTGAAACATCCTTTAAGCTACAATGATTTAATTGTTAGTGAAGGTTGTTCGAGATTGCTGCGACATCTTTTCGTTTTATTCCAACCGCTATCCTGTTTAGGGAAATCAGTGGAATGAAATGAAAACGGCGCACAAGCCGAATCAACCGGAACGATAGGTTAAGCTAGTAAGAGCGCACGGAGGATGCCTAGGCACCAGGAGCCGAAGAAGGACGTGGCGAACAACGATACCGCCCCGGGGAGCCGTAAGCAGGCATTGATCCGAGGATTTCCGAATGGGGAAACCCAGCTGCCGTAATGGGCAGTTACTCTCAACTGAATACATAGGTTGGGTAGAGGCATACCAGGGGAACTGAAACATCTAAGTACCCTGAGGAAGAGAAAACAATAGTGATTCCGTCAGTAGCGGCGAGCGAACGCGGATTAGCCCAAACCAAGGAGCTTGCTCCTTGGGGTTGTAGGACGTCTCACATGGAGTTACAAAGGTGTTTGGTAGGCGAAGAGGTCTGGAAAGGCCCGCCAGAGCAGGTAAAAGCCCTGTAACCGAAAGCAAGCACTCTCCGAGACGGATCCTGAGTACGGCGGGACACGAGAAACCCCGTCGGAATCCGGCAGGACCATCTGCCAAGGCTAAATACTCCCTGGTGACCGATAGTGAAGCAGTACCGTGAGGGAAAGGTGAAAAGCACCGCGGAAGCGGAGTGAAAAAGAACCTGAAACCGTGCGCTTACAAAAAGTCAGAGCCCGTTAAATGGGTGATGGCGTGCCTTTTGTAGAATGAACCGGCGAGTTACGATCACGTGCAAGGTTAAGTCGGGAAGACGGAGCCGTAGCGAAAGCGAGTCTGAATAGGGCGAATAAGTACGTGGTCGTAGACCCGAAACCGTGTGATCTACCCCTGTCCAGGGTGAAGGTGCGGTAACACGCACTGGAGGCCCGAACCCACGCACGTTGAAAAGTGCGGGGATGAGGTGGGGGTAGCGGAGAAATTCCAATCGAACTCGGAGATAGCTGGTTCTCCCCGAAATAGCTTTAGGGCTAGCCTCGAGGAATGAGCGTCGTGGAGGTAGAGCACTGATTGGGTGCGGGGCCCGCCAAGGGTTACCAAGTCCAGTCAAACTCCGAATGCCATAGACGTGCTACTCGGGAGTCAGACAGTGAGTGCTAAGATCCATTGTCAAGAGGGAAACAGCCCAGATCATCAGCTAAGGTCCCCAAGTGTGTGTTAAGTGGGAAAGGATGTGGAGTTGCAAAGACAACCAGGATGTTGGCTTAGAAGCAGCCATCATTTAAAGAGTGCGTAATAGCTCACTGGTCGAGTGACTCTGCGCCGAAAATGTAACGGGGCTAAACACACCACCGAAGCTATGACATGTACCTTAGGGTACTTGGGTAGGGGAGCGTTGAATACGGATTGAAGTTGGACCGTGAGGACTGGTGGACTGTATTCAAGTGAGAATGCCGGTATGAGTAACGAAAAGACAAGTGAGAATCTTGTCCGCCGAAAGCCTAAGGGTTCCTGAGGAAGGCTCGTCCTCTCAGGGTAAGTCGGGACCTAACGCGAGGCCGAAAGGCGTAGTGGATGGACAACAGGTTGAAATTCCTGTACCACCGAAGATTGTTTGAGCAATGGGGTGACACAGAAGGGCAGTGACGCGGACTGATGGAATAGTCCGTCTAAGCAGTGAGGCTAGTGTGTAGGCAAATCCGCACACTATTAGGCTGGGCTGTGATGGGGAGCGAAAATTACAGTAGCGAAGGTCATGTACTCCGGCTGTCAAGAAAAGCCTCTAGTGAGATCTAGGTGCCCGTACCGCAAACCGACACAGGTAGGCGAGCAGAGTATGCTAAGGCGCGCGGAAGAACTCTCGTTAAGGAACTCGGCAAAATGACCTCGTAACTTCGGGAGAAGAGGTGCCTCGGTAGGGTGAATAGCCCGAGGGGGCCGCAGTGAAAAGGCCCAAGCGACTGTTTAGCAAAAACACAGGTCTGTGCGAAGCCGTAAGGCGAAGTATACGGGCTGACGCCTGCCCGGTGCTGGAAGGTTAAGGGGAGCGGTTAGGGGTAACCCGAAGCTGTGAACCGAAGCCCCAGTAAACGGCGGCCGTAACTATAACGGTCCTAAGGTAGCGAAATTCCTTGTCAGGTAAATTCTGACCCGCACGAATGGCGTAACGACTTGGGCGCTGTCTCAACGAGAGATCCGGTGAAATTTTAATACCTGTGAAGATGCAGGTTACCCGCGACAAGACGGAAAGACCCCATGGAGCTTTACTGTAACTTGATATTGAACTTTGGTACGATCTGTACAGGATAGGTGGGAGCCTACGAAGCATGAGCGCCAGCTTGTGTGGAGGCACCGTTGGGATACCACCCTGATCGTATCGGAGTTCTAACCTAGAACCGTGAAACCGGTTCGGGGACCGTGTCAGGTGGACAGTTTGACTGGGGCGGTCGCCTCCTAAAATGTAACGGAGGCGCCCAAAGGTTCCCTCAGAATGGTTGGAAATCATTCGCAGAGTGCAAAGGCATAAGGGAGCTTGACTGCGAGACCTACAAGTCGAGCAGGGACGAAAGTCGGGCTTAGTGATCCGGTGGTACCGAATGGAAGGGCCATCGCTCAACGGATAAAAGCTACCCTGGGGATAACAGGCTTATCTCCCCCAAGAGTCCACATCGACGGGGAGGTTTGGCACCTCGATGTCGGCTCATCGCATCCTGGGGCTGAAGTAGGTCCCAAGGGTTGGGCTGTTCGCCCATTAAAGCGGTACGCGAGCTGGGTTCAGAACGTCGTGAGACAGTTCGGTCCCTATCTGTCGCGGGCGCAGGAAATTTGAGAGGAGCTGTCCTTAGTACGAGAGGACCGGGATGGACGTACCGCTGGTGTACCAGTTGTTCCGCCAGGAGCACCGCTGGGTAGCCAAGTACGGACGGGATAAGCGCTGAAAGCATCTAAGCGCGAAGCCCCCCTCAAGATGAGATTTCCCAGTATGTAAGACCCCTTGAAGACGACGAGGTTGATAGGTTCGGGGTGGAAGCACAGCAATGTGTGTAGCTGACGAATACTAATCGGTCGAGGGCTTATCCTAAACACGTTTACTGTGACCCATACATCCGGTAGACAGCAGCAGAACAGGTTTTCAGCAAACCTACCTTTCGTATCCAGTTTTCAGGGCGTAATTTGCCTGTCCTATGCTTAAACAATACATCTTACATAAGATTTATGTTTATGCTTTGGGCCCTTAGCTCAGCTGGTTAGAGCGCACCCCTGATAAGGGTGAGGTCGGTGGTTCGAGTCCACTAGGGCCCACCATATTTTCCCTGATAGCTCAGTTGGTAGAGCACTCGACTGTTAATCGAGTTGTCACAGGTTCGAGTCCTGTTCGGGGAGCCAAGTTTGGAGAGATACCCAAGTGGCTCAAGGGGACCCTCTGCTAAGGGGTTAGACTGCGTAAGTGGTGCGAGGGTTCGAATCCCTCTCTCTCCGTTCTAATTTTTCAAGGCCCGTTGGTCAAGTGGTTAAGACACCTCCCTTTCACGGAGGTAACAGGGGTTCGAGTCCCCTACGGGTCACCATATTTTTTCTTAATGACGCGGGGTGGAGCAGCCCGGTAGCTCGTCGGGCTCATAACCCGAAGGCCGCAGGTTCAAATCCTGCCCCCGCAACCAAATCACCTTTAATGGTGTACAATCATCTATACGCCGTTGTAGCTCAACTGGTAGAGCAACTGACTTGTAATCAGTAGGTTGGGGGTTCAAGTCCTCTCGACGGCACCATTTTTCTTCAGATGTTGTTCGGATTTCCAAACTAACATCGCTAATCACCGTTTATGGTGAACATAATTGATGTGCCGTTGTAGCTCAACTGGTAGAGCAACTGACTTGTAATCAGTAGGTTGGGGGTTCAAGTCCTCTCGACGGCACCATCTTTTCTCGGGACGTAGCTCAGCTTGGTAGAGCACCTGGTTTGGGACCAGGGGGTCGCATGTTCAAATCGTGTCGTCCCGACCATCTTTTAAACTAATGTTTGACACATAAACCGCTATTCTTATTCGTTCATTGAGCGATTGGGAATAGCGGTTTTTTTATGCTGTAATGGGGAAATATATACGCAGCATGTCAATTGCAGGCAATAGAAATCATGAAACAAGGAGGGCTTTACTTTTGAAGCTAAAGATAGGGTTAACTGTGATGCTCGCTTCGATTATTTGGAGCTTAGCGAGTCCTGCTGCTGCATTTGGCCAGCCGGGGGTATATCACTTCGGATTTAAAAAAAGCGTGGAGGGAAGACTGCCTTCGATAGACGAGGAAGGCTTTAAAGACATCATGATGAAGCACGGTGCGTTGTTTCTTGGCAATACGAGTCAAAAGGAGCTTTATCTTACGTTCGATAATGGCTACGAAAACGGCTTTACTTCCCGTATCTTAGATGTGCTGAAGGAGAAAAAGGTTCCTGCTGCTTTTTTTGTTACCGGACATTATGTGAAAGAAGAGCCGGAGTTGCTGAATCGAATGGTTTTAGAAGGTCATATTGTGGGCAATCATTCTTGGAGCCATCCGGATATGTCTCAGCTGTCAGAGGGAAGCATCAAAACGGAGCTCGACAAGGTGAAAACGCAGGTTGAGGTTTTGACAGGTCAGAAGGAAATGAAATATTTGCGGCCGCCAAGAGGCATTTTTAATGAAAAGGTACTCGCAGCGAGCAAGCAATTTGGCTATATCAATGTATTTTGGTCCGTTGCCTATAAGGATTGGGATGTGAATGCACAAAGAGGCTCCCAGCATGCCTACAGAGAGGTTATAAAGCAGCTGCATCCTGGTGCTATCATATTGCTGCACTCCGTCTCAAAGGACAATACAGAGGCTCTCGGCAGTATTATAGACGAGGCGCGCCGCCAAGGCTATGAATTTAAAAGCTTGGATGAGCTAGTCGTCAGCAATCCATAAGAGTAGTGTTGTACTAAAGCCTTGACCTCACTGCAGAGTTAAGGCTTTTTTGCAGCTTCACTTGGAAAGAATAGATGTGAGCGATATTGATTCAATACTCAGAAATCATGTTAATATTAGGTAAGGATGTCCAAAAAATTAGGAAATGCTGTCTAATTAATAGAACATAAAACCAAATGCGTGCTTGATGAATGCAGAGCTTTATGCGTACTAGCCCTTACAATACACTTTCGGTGTAGTGGGCTAGGAAACAGGGAGGCTGCATTGTACTTTATGCAACGAAACGGGTAATACTCGATTCGAGCTTATCGAACACTGCACTTTTTACAACGGATTTCCGATTTTTCTCGCATATTCGCTCGTTTGAGCTCTATTCTACTGCATAATTACATTGTAGCTGGACGAATCTGCTTTCATGTGAGGTTTCTGTTGCAAAAAGTACATTGTAGGCCGGGACGTGGGGTATCGTCTGAAACGGAAAACCGTATCGTTCTGCGTCACCATAGATGAATGTGAGAGGCTGCAGGCTGGAGCGTATCCATGGATGTCCGAAATATGACTATAGGATTGTAAAATACTGCTTATGAGGTTGAGCTATTAATAGAAAATAAGCTTAGTATAAGGGGTCTTTAGATGAAAAATTTGGCTTTGCTGCGTAATCCCAAGCAGCGGAAATTGTTATTTAGTGCCGGTCTTAGCTGGATGTTCGATGCTATGGAGGTCGGCATGATTTCTTTTATCGTTGCGGCATTAGCTGTTGAATGGCAGCTTGGCGCACAGCAGGTTGGCTTGCTGATGGCTATTAACTCCATTGGTATGGCTGTAGGGGCTGCAATATCTGGGCTGCTTGCGGATCGTTATGGGCGTAGAGCGATATTGCTCTGGACGCTGCTTATATTTTCGATTGCAAGCGGTCTATCGGCTCTGGCAACGGGTTTTATCGTCCTCTGTGTATTGAGGTTTGTTGCGGGCTTTGGGCTCGGAGGCGAGCTGCCAGTCGCTTCAACGCTGGTATCAGAATCGGTACCGATAAAGGAGCGAGGTCGCGCAGTTGTGCTGCTGGAGAGCTTTTGGGCTATCGGCTGGATCGTCGCAGCGCTAATTGCCTATTTCATCATTCCGGAATATGGATGGAGGATGGCTTTTGCAATTGGGGCTGTGCCCGCGTTTTTTGCTTTGTATTTGAGAAGAGCACTTAAAGACTCGCCTAGCTTTGAAGCTCAGAAGGGGAGCAGGCTGAACATTCGTGACCGAATGAGGTCGCTGTGGTCAATAAGACATCGCAAGGCGACGGTAACGCTGTGGATCTTATGGTTCACGGTTGTATTCTCCTATTATGGCATGTTCTTATGGCTGCCCTCTGTCATGGTGCTTAAGGGCTTCGATCTGATGAAAAGCTTCCAGTACGTTCTCATCATGACGCTAGCTCAGCTGCCGGGTTATTTTACGGCGGCGTATTTTATAGAGAAATTCGGGCGGAAATTTGTGCTTGTAGCTTATTTGCTTCTTACTGCAGGAAGTGCCTTATGGTTTGGCAGCGCTGAAACGGAGGGAGTATTGCTAGCATCAGGCATTTGTCTCTCCTTCTTTAACCTTGGCGCATGGGGAGGGATGTACGCTTATACGCCGGAGCTGTATCCTACAGCGGTGCGTGGCACTGGTGTTGGCTTCGCGGCGTCCTTCGGGCGTGTTGGCGGCATTATTGGTCCGTATCTTGTAGGGATGCTCGTTGCACGGCATGTCGCGATTTCTTCGATCTTTATGATCTTTTTCATAACGATCGTTGTTGGAGCGTTGACGGTTCTGTTTTTCGGCAAAGAAACGAAAGGAACCGATCCGGACAAAGAATTCGCTGGTTCTGCCAGCTGAGGCTGAAACTTATATTTTTCTATATTTCAATGTAAAACAGCTGTCTCAAAAGGCATTAGCCTTTTGAGACAGCTGTTTTTGTTTTGCGGATGATGGTTAGGCACCGCTCACTTTTTTAGAGAAGAAAGTTTTAAGCGCCTTGTATACCTCGCTCTTCTCCTTAATTACCGAGTACATAAACTTTTTGTGGCTGATATGCTTATAGGCCGACATTAAAGTGCTGCTGCGATTGTATTGATTGACCTCTCCATAACCGAACATATTGCTTCGTTCCATCAGCTGACCGATGAGCTTTACGCAGCGCTCGTTGTCTGAGGTCAGATTATCGCCGTCCGAGAAATGAAAAGGGTAAATATTCCAATTCGGAGTTGGATAACGACTATCGATGATGTCAATCGCTTTTTGATAAGCGGATGAGCAAATCGTACCTCCGCTTTCCCCGCGATTAAAAAATTCCTCCTCGGTAACCTCCTTAGCCTCCGTATGGTGGGCAATAAATACAATTTCTACATGCTCATATTTCCTGCGAAGAAACCGAGTCATCCAGAAGAAAAAGCTGCGGGCACAATATTTCTCAAAAGATCCCATGCTGCCCGATGTATCCATGAGTGCGAGAATGACCGCGTTCGATTGGGGCTTCACGATTTCGTTCCATGTTTTGTAACGCAGATCGTCAGGGGAGATGCCTCCGATACCGGATTTGCCTGCGTTGGCGTTGCGCCTTAGATTTTCAATTAATGTACGCTTCTTATCAATGTTGGACATGATGCCTTTTTTGCGAATATCGTGGAACACAATTTCTGTGGATTGAAGCTGATCCTTTTGCTTTTGTTCCAGATTAGGGAGCTCTAGCTCCTCGAATAGCATATCCTCTAATTGGTCAATGCTGATCTCGGTATCAATAACATCCTCACCGGGCTGATCGCCTGCATCCTGGCCTTTGCCAGGTCCCTTGGCAGCCTGAGGATCGACGCCAAGCACATCACCCACCTGCGAGTCTCCGTCTCCTTGTCCGACGTGCTGCTTCTTGTTGTAGTTGTATATAAAGTGGGATTCGTCGAGACTTTTTATGGGAACCTTAATTGTACGTCTGCCATCGGACAAGACGATGCTCTCGTCGGAAACCAGATCGGGAAGGTTTTGCCTAATAGCCTCATGTACCTTCTCCTGATGTCGCGCTTGATCCTCATAGCCTTTGCGGTGGAGTGACCAGTCCTCACGGGATACAACAAACAGCGGTTCTGATTTCATTTCCCTCACCTCATTCCAATAAATTAACCTTCCAGCATTCATGCAGTGTTTAAGACGACCTTCGCTTAATTCTTGTCTGTTACTCAATATATTCAAGTTTATAGCGGTTATGTGAAGGAAAATTAGTCCACTTCTAGCAGTCTATCACGGAACTCCTATCAGCATACTATGCGCTAGGGTGGTACGAATGGTAATATAAAGGAACAATTCCGATGAACTAGGAAGGGATGTTTGAAGTAAATGAAGCTATTTCATACTGCGGACTGGCATTTGGGAAAGCTAGTTCAAGGCGTATATATGACGGAGGATCAGCGTTATGTTCTGGAGCAGCTGCTGCAAGCGATTGAGGCAGAGCGGCCGGATGCTGTTATTATTGCTGGTGATCTATATGATCGCGCTGTCCCGCCAACCGAGGCTGTCGAGCTGCTCGATGAGCTGCTTGCACGGATCGTTATCGATTTGAATACACCTGTGCTTGCGATATCCGGTAATCATGACAGTCCTGATCGTATTAATTTTGGCACAAAGCTGATGGAAAGCCGCGGTCTTCATCTGGTGGGGCAATTGAAGGATGGGCTGAAGCCAGTCGTGCTGAGCGACAATTTCGGCGAGGTGCATTTTCATCTTGTACCTTATGCAGATCCTGCACAGGTTCGCTATCAGCTAGGAGATGAGTCGATCCGTACACATGATGATGCGATGCGCGTCATTACTGCACGGATTGCCCATGGTATGGACAAATCAGCTAGACATGTATTTGTAGGCCATGCATTCATTACGGCAACGGGAGAGCCGGAGCAGAATACGAGCGACTCGGAACGTCCATTGTCGGTTGGCGGCGCTGAGCATGTGAGTGCGGCTTATTTTGAAGCCTTTCATTATACAGCGCTTGGTCATTTGCATCAGGCACATTTTGTTCGGAACGATACGATAAGGTATGCGGGCTCTCCGCTCAAATATTCGATTTCAGAAGAAAGCCATGTGAAGGGATATTTGGTAATTGAACTAAATGAGGCCGGTCACGTGGAAATTGAAAAACGTGAGCTGAAGCCGCTGCGGAATATGCGCAGAGTAATCGCATTAATTGAAGAAATAGAAAAGCAGCCAGTGAACGAGGATTATGTATTTGTAACATTGCTAAATGAAAATCCGGTTTTGTTTCCTATGGAGAAGGTACGCTCGGTTTACCCGAATGCGCTCCACGTGGAGCGCAGACCAGTGCTGGCCGGCGGCTTGAATGGAAATGAAGCGGCAGCTGATGCGCGGGGAGGAACAGGGAGACGGGAAGCTGATCCGATCGAGCTGTTTGCTGCATTTTATCAGGAGGTTAAGGGGCAAGAGCTTTCGGATGCAAAAAAACAATTGTTCGCGGATACGTATGGAGAGCTGCTTCGTGAGGAGGGTGGCGTGATATGAGGCCGATTAAGCTTACGATGACTGCGTTTGGATCTTATCGCGATACGGAAACGATAGACTTCAGCTTGTTGGAGCACCGTCGACTATTCGTAATTTCAGGAAATACTGGAGCTGGAAAAACCTCTATATTTGATGCGATTTGCTTTGCTTTTTATGGAACTGCCAGCGGGGAGGATCGTTCTGATCCACGAATGCTGCGCAGTCATTTTGCAGCTGAGGATACACATACCGCTGTTCAATTTGATTTTGCCATTGGTCGTAGGAGCTATCAGGTCATTAGACAAATGCCGCATCGAAAGGGCAGCAATAAAGGCGAAACTGGCGGGAAAGCAGAGCTTTATGAAATGACGAGCGGTGAAGCTGTTCCAGCGGTTGATCGTTTTATCGTCTCCGACGTAAATGCCAAGCTTGAGCAAATTATAGGCTTGACCAAGGAGCAATTCAGTCAAATTGTAATGCTGCCGCAAGGAGAATTTCGCAAGTTGCTTACTTCGGACACGGATAATAAGGAAGAAATATTGCGCCGTATTTTTCGGACAGAGCTTTATGAGCGCTTGGAGGGTCGCTTCCAGCAGAAAAACCGAAGCATTCAGGATCAATTGAAAGAGGCTAAGGCAACGGTAAATGCTTATATGAAGCAGGTGCAAGAGGCGCTTCCAGAGCGTGTGGATAGCGAGCTCTCCCGCACTTTCCAGCAAGAGGTATATAGTGCTTCACAGATAACGGATGCGCTGCAGCAGGAGCGAGAGTTCTACCGGAACGCAGAGGAGCAAGCTGTCGCTCAGAAAAATGTACTGGCGGTTCGAATAGAAGAAGAGGAAGCACAGCTGCGTGCAGCCATTACGATAAATAGCAAGCATGAGGAGCATGATCGAAAGCAGGCTCAGCAGGCCCAGCTTGCTGCACAGCAGGCGGATTATGCAGTAAAGGAGCAGCAGCTTGCGCTTGCGATTAAAGCAGCGCATTTGACGCCGTATAAGGAGCAAGCTGACCGTACGCATGTGGATGCGATAACGAAGCGCAGTCAATATGCTGGAAAACTAGCCGATCGAGAGCAGGCGGAGCAAGGGCACAAGCAAGCGGCAGGTCAGCATGCTGCAGAGGAGCAGCGTGAAGAGGAACGGCGCGAAACCGAGCGTGAGCTCAGCAGACTGCTGGAGATGGCACCAATCGTGAGCACGCTGGCCAGTCAGCAGCACAGGATTGAGAAGCTGATCCAAGCAGAGCATGACTGCACCTCTAAACTAAAGGCTTCCGAGACAGGCATTGCGCAGCTGCGCGATAAGAAGCAGTCAATGAGCATTCAATTAAAAGAAATAGAGCTTGATACGGCCGAATTAACGCAGAAGCTGGACAAGCTGCGTCTAGTGGAGCAGCAAGGGAAGCAGCTGAAGCGTCTCGTTGATGTAGAGAAGGAGATGCTGCGCTTCTCTCAGCTGGAGCAGGACTTCTCAAAGTCGTTCGCAAGAGCGCGAGACGAGCATGATCGACTGGAAACCTCATGGATTGAGGGTCAGGCAACACTGCTTGCCGCTCATTTGCATGATGATAAGGCTTGTCCCGTATGTGGCAGCTTAGAGCATCCCGCCAAAGCGGTTTCAAGCAGTGAGGTGCCTTCACGCGAGCGATTGCAGGATGCCAAGGCGCAGCTTGGAGTCATCGAGCGTGAATGGCTGGAGGCGCGTGCTCAGGCAGCAGCAGCCAAAGCGACTCGTGAGGAAGGTGCAAAAGAGCTTGCCGAATACGGCCTGCAGGCGGTTCGATTGGAGGAGCAAAGAGCTCAGCTGCAGCAGCAATGGCGTGCGCTTAAGGAAGAAACGGACAAGCTTCTGATTAAAGCTAAGCAGGTTCCTGAGCTTAAGCAGCTGCTTGAGCAGATGGAATTGCAGCAAGAGCAGCAGCAGCGTGCCAAGGAGCAGCTGCAGCAAGAACAGCAGCGGCTGAGTATAGAGCGGGCATCACAGCAATCCGCGCTACAGAAGGAGCTGGACCGTATACCAGAGCAGCTGCGCTCACCAGAGAGCCTAAATGTGAGAATCAAACAGCAGCAGACAGCGTCCGATCAGCTGAGGACCGCTTGGAAGAGCGCTCAGGAGCAGCTGCAGCTAGCAACAGCTAAGCTGGCAGAGCAGAGAGCTTATGTTGATCAAGCGGAGCGCCAGCTGGAGGAATCAGAGCAGGGTAAGCAGCTAGCTGAGCAGCGGCTGCTTGAGGAGCTTCAGAAGGCTGGCTTTGAATCGGTTCAGCAATACGCTGAAGCTGCACTCTCAGAAGCTGCAAGAGAGCAGCTGGGCAAGGCTATAAGCGCTTACCAAACGGCGGTTGTTCTCGTTACGCAGCAGCTGTTGGAGCTTCAAATTGAGCTTGCTGGCAAGCCTAGGGTGGATATTGTTCAACTGCAAGAAAGTCTGAACATAAGCAAGCAGCAGCTTGAGCAAATTCATGCCGCAGCTCAAACAGCGATTCGTACAGGCGAGGTTGCGCAGCGCCTATCAGCCTCCATAGGACGCGCGAGCGGTCAGGTGAAGGGACTGGAAGCCCAGCTGGAGGAGGTCATGGACATCTTTCAAATGCTGAAGGGTGATAATGCGCTGAAAATCTCATTCGAGCGGTATATTCTAATTGAATTTTTGGAGCAGATTTTGTTCGCAGCCAATGCCCGTCTCCGCAACTTGTCTAGCGGACAGTTTTCATTAGAGCGCAGTGATCGCCTAGAAAATAGAGGAAAACAGAGTGGTCTTGGGCTTGACGTTTACGATGCTTTTACAGGTCAGAACCGTGATGTGAAGACGTTGTCCGGTGGAGAGAAGTTTAACGCTTCGCTCTGTCTGGCGCTAGGCATGACAGACGTCATTCAATCACATTTGGGCGGAGTCACTATTGAGATGATGTTTATTGACGAGGGCTTTGGCTCACTTGATGAGGAGTCGCTGCAGAAGGCTATTATTGCGCTCGTTGATTTGCAGAAGGCAGGAAGAATGATCGGCGTCATATCCCATGTGCAGGAGCTTAAGGATGCTTTTCCAGCATGCCTTGAGGTAGTCAAGACGAGAGAGGGATTCAGCCGTACAAACATTACTGTAAAATGAGCTGATATAAAAAGAGTCTGCTCCGGCACTCGAAGGAGGCTGGAGCAGACTCGATAGTTAAGCGAAGTTGGCAGCAATCGCATTGATGCCTGCAATAAAAAGTGAGATTCCGCCGACAATAACAACCACGTTAAGTACGATGCCAATAACACCGAACAGTCTGCGGCGTTTGCTGGAGCAAGCAGCGATAATCGCTAATATAAGCCCGATGAATGAAATAAAGCCGGCGCCAAAGATACAAACGACTGCGAGTACAACGGAAACGAGAACTTCTTCTCCGAGTGATTCGATAGAGGCTTGGAAAGCCGCAGTGTCATTAGGGTCCGCAAGGATAAGATCAGAATTCACAATCTGGTCAACCGAAGAGCTGCCTGAGACAAGGGCGATGATAAGCAGCACAACAGAGATCAAACCGATGATGAATGCTGCAATGCCAAGTCCGGAATGTTTTTTTACAACTATGGTGTCAGAGTGCTCATTTGAGAAAATTGGTTTTGATGCATAAGGTTCATTTCCTGGCGGGGTGTTGATTTCGTTTCTTGGTTCATTGTCCAATTCAATCGTCTCCTTTAACTAATTAAAATCAAATTATACACAAAAATGGAAGGAATGAAAACCATATGTTTACAAAATATTTTGCAATTGGTGGAATTAATGCAGCTCTTGCTATTGCACTGGGTGCATTCGGTGCACACGGCTTGGAGGAGCATTTGACAGAGCATTACTTGGAAGTGTTCGAAACAGGGGTACGTTATCATATGTACAGTGCGATCGCTCTAATGCTGATTGCTCTGTTTGCAAAACAAATTGGCGAGAGCAAGCTGCTATTGAACGGAGCGCGCCTTATTTTTGCAGGGACAATTATATTTAGCGGCAGCTTATATGTTTTGTCGCTTACCAGCTTTAGCAAGCTGGGTATGATTACTCCTATTGGCGGCGTAGCGCTAATTGCGGGCTGGGCATGTGTCATTATAGCAGCTATAAATAAATCAAGAGTGAAGGGCAGCGATATAACATAATAAGGGTAAACGACATATAATGCTTTTTTGCAACAAAAAACAAGTTGCTTTAGTAAATTTTTCTATACCAGATCGCTTGTTTCGTTTATAATAAAGCGAACACTTACTTGACTCGGGATACAGGAAGGACGTTTGTGCGTGACAAAACGGATGGATGGTTTTCCTAATAGAAAGAAGCGAGAGCGGCCTAATCAAATTTTTAATGTGCCGATTATCATCACTAGTTTGCTTGGAGCACTTGCGTTGGTATGGATATTTATATCTTTTTTATTCATCTCTAACCTTATGTACAAATGGACGGCGCTTGCAATAGCTGCTTCGTTACTCGTAACCGCAATTATTGTGTATATTAAGAGGAAGAAAAATTACAGCCTTCAAAATTATCATACAGCAATTGTAGAGGCATTTCTTCGCTCGGATGCTGTGCCGCTAGCGGTGTTAGATAGAAACGGTATCGTTATGGAGATGAACGAGGCTTCTAGTCGAACGCTTGGTTATCATCGGTCCGATCTTCTTGGCGCCTCAATCTCGCGATTAGTTGAGCCAGGAAGCAGGCAATTGCTGCTGGAAACGTTTGAGCAGGCGCTGCTTGGAGAAACAAAGCAATCCAATATTAACATTACACATGGTTCTGGCTTCCCATTGGAGCTTCAGATGCTTTGCTCCCCGATGATTGAAGACGAAGAGGTCATCGGTATTTTATTAATAAGCCATGACTTAAGCGACCGGAAAAGGAATGTTGAACGGATTCGTTATATGGCTTACTACGATGACATGACTGGACTGCCGAATCGGACCTTGTTTCAAATGAAGCTTACCGAGACCTTAGCTAGAGCGAAGGAAGAAGATCGTGTAGTTGGCATTTGCTATTTGGATTTGGATCGCTTTAAGTTGGTAAATGCCTCGTTTGGACGGGAATTCGGTGACATTCTCCTTATGCAAATAGCAGAGAGACTCAACCGCGATCTTTATGAGAATGATTTTGTAGCTCGTATGGAAGGTGATGAGTTTGCTTTATTGTTTTGCGATCTGGAGTCGGAGAAGCATTTGCTAGAGCTTTCGAAGAAGCTTCTTAAGTCTATTGAAGAGCCCTATGAGCTAAGCGGCTTTCCGTTACATATTACAGCAAGCATCGGCTCAGTTACGAATAAGAATGAGGAAGACGATAGCTATGCTCTGATCAAGAAAGCGGACATGGCACTCGTAAAGGTGAAAGAAAGCGGCAAAAATGATTGCCTGCTCTATTCAGAGAGCTGGAGCAATTCCTCGTTTGAGCGCCTTACACTACAGCATGAAATGTACCGCGCTATTCAGCGTAATGAGTTCGTGCTTCAATATCAACCGCAGTATGATTTGATTAGCGGCAAGATGGTTGGGGTAGAAGCGCTTGTGCGCTGGAATCATCCTATTAGGGGAATGGTACCGCCTGGAAGCTTCATACCACTGGCTGAAGAGAGCGGTATGATCGTTCAGATAGGCGACTGGGTGCTCGAAGAAGCATGCAGACAGAATAAAGCTTGGCAGGATGCTGGTTTGCCGCCTATGCCGGTCTCCGTTAATTTATCCATTAGACAGTTTGTCCAAAACGACTTGGCCAGCAAGGTAGCGGACGTGCTTGAGAAAACAGGCCTGCATGCAAAATATTTGGATTTAGAAATTACTGAGTCGATGACGATGGATGTCAGCCATGTGTCTCGTTGCTTGCTGGACTTAACTGATTTGGGAGTAAATATTAGTGTGGATGACTTTGGCACCGGTTATAGTTCATTCCATTATTTGAAAAACTTTCCGATAGATCGTTTGAAAATCGACCGCTCCTTCGTGCGCGATATTCAGCAGGATCCAAATGATGCCGAAATTGTAGCAGCGATTATTGCTATGGCGCATAACTTGAATATTCAGGTGATCGCAGAGGGTGTCGAGACTGAAGCACAAATGGAATTTCTTAAGAAGCATAAATGCGATGAAATGCAGGGTTTTTTCTGGAGCCCACCAGTATCCAGCGAGAATATCGAACAAATGTTATCTCCTGGTTACGCATAAAAAAACCGTACTTTGGCCGTTTCATTCGTCAAAGTACGGTTTTTTTATAGTTAAATTCAGATCAGTAAGAGAAATCTTCAATTTCGTTTAAACGGAACGTATATACCTGCTTTTCATCAACATGATATATCGTAATAATATTTTCGGTCTCGTCCATATTTATGATTCTGCACGGGATACTGAGCTTGATACCAAGACCTTTGTTTACGATTAATCTAATTAATGTGTTGTTTTTCATTATGGATTTGATTTTATCAGAATAGCTTAAAGCCTCAAATGATTCTTGATCAGGCTTATCTGACTTAGCAGCATTAGCGACTTGGCTGACGTTGGCTGGAATCGGAAACGGTTGTTTGGATGAAGCTTGCTTTGTTCGAACCTCAATTTGCTCGCCTAACTGGATGCCGGATAGGATACGAAAATCAACGAATCCCGAGCTGTTCAAGGCATGGAGCAACTTTTCTATTGCAGCAGCATTATTGTTTTCTTCAACAAGCACCTCAATATTGAATATAAAGGATGTTTGGTCTTTGGGCGTGGGAAATTTATCCATAGGACCTCCGAACGATAAGATATAGTTCTAATATACCACTAATATAGGGTTTTACATAGAATTAATTAGTGTGTTGTTGTGCTTTATCCTTCCCTCAGTGCTGAGCATTTAACCAATACTGTATAGTTGTTTTTTGCTTATTATATAAATTGAACTAAACATTTACGTTGTGGGAGCTGAGCGAGAAGATCAATTAAGACGCTACGCGAGAAGATCATTCTTACGATCGCGGTTGCAGTCAGATTCTTTGATTTCCTAAGACATTTAAGGTGAGAATATGACTGCAAAGGCGAACACTTCGTTTCTCCAGAGCGATCTTCTCGCTTCGCTTACACTTCATTCTTTAAGTTCGAGTTATATAGATCATTTAATTGCCTTACTGACCGGACATTGAATTGATATTTCGTGACACATAAGCTTTATAAAAGAGCTCTTTATAATAGTACAAATCGCTGTTACAAAATAAGCATCATTATTGAAGATGCTTTTCTTATTGTCTAGGATACTTTACATTCTCCGAACCTGTTGATAACGATGCTGCGCCAGCAGCCGGAATTAGGGGGTTTAACCGCTAACGGAAACCAGAGACGCTAAAGTTCCATTTTGGATTAGCGTCACATTTTAACGGAACAGAGAGACGCTATTCCGCAGAAATGAAGCGAAATCTGGCATGTTGGGTACAAATAGAGGCCTGTGTTTCCGTTACAATCTTGAAACGAAAAATAAAGGCGATTTAGCGTCTGTGGTTTCCGTTAGAAGTGTGCGCTGACGCGTCTGCGATATCCAATCACCTTTGGATCATACAACAATATTATGCATAGCAAATTTTTGTCTTATATATCTGTGACCTTTTTTGTGATATTTTCCATCTAAGCCCCCACCCCCTCCCACAAATAAGCATTTAACCAACACTGCAAAATTAATCTCTGCATATAATGATGTTGCAGTCCTCTTACTTTTTACCCAAAGGGGGTGGATCCTTATATGATGCGGATGGTTCCGTTCACACTTGAGAACGGGGAGATCGTTCTTGGCGTTGAAGTAAAGCTGCCCAAAACGACGTTGCTCGCGATTATGACGGATAAGGGATATATTATGTGTGGTGCGCTAGACGTTACGCTGCTTAACGAGAGACTGGGGGACCGGGAGATATTGGCTGGACGCGCTGTTGGCGTACGTACGCTGGAGGAACTGATGGAAGCCCCATTGGAGTCAGTTACGATTACAGCGGAAGCAAAAGGCATTATTGTTGGCATGAAAGGGTCGGCTGCGCTGCAATTAATGCTCTAAATAAACTGAGGGGAAACGGCTGTCGCCGTCCTTTGGCGGCATCAGCGCATTTCATTCCCAGAAGTATAGAGAAAGTATGGCGAAATGTTCTACTTTCCTATATTTTCAAAAAGAAGCCCTTATCAGCAGGCGGCTATTGAACAGCCAACATTCTGATAAGGGCTTCTAACATATAAGTCGTTTACGCTTGCTCAAACAGCTTGCGAAGATTGACATCGTAAGGAGCTTGAACAATGCCTTTTTCCGTAATGATTGCTGTTACATATTCGTTTGGCGTAACGTCGAAGGCTGGATTGTAAACCTTGATGCCCTGCGGAGCAGTACGCTTGCCGAAGCCCTCTGTAATTTCTTCTGCATTCCGTTCCTCGATCGGAATTCCCTCTCCAGTCGGGGTATTCAAATCGATGGTTGAAAGCGGACTTGCAACATAAAAAGGGATGCCGTGAGCTTTCGCCAAAACAGCTACGCTGTAGGTACCGATTTTGTTGGCAACATCACCGTTTGCAGCCACACGGTCTGTACCGACGATGACAGCATCGACCCAGCCTTTGGCCATAATCATTCCTGCCATATTATCGCAGATTAGCGTAACGTCAACACCTGCTTGCTGTAGTTCGAAAGCAGTCAAGCGAGCGCCTTGAAGAACAGGACGAGTCTCATCAGCATAAACGCGCAGTGTAATGCCCCGCTCTAGCGCTAGGTAAAATGGAGCAAGCGCTGTACCGTATTTAGCTGTAGCAAGTCCGCCAGCATTACAGTGAGTCAGTACGCCCATATCATCCTTGAATAAAGACAAGGCGTGCTCACCGATCATTCTATTCGTTTCTTCATCTTCACTTTGGATCGCGATAGCTTCTGTCAGCAGGGCAGCTTTGCTTTCCTCAAGAGACAACCCTTGCTCAATGTAGGCTGCTGCGGCAGCTTTCATGCGATCAAGCGCCCAGAACAAATTAACTGCTGTAGGTCGAGAGGTTGCAAGGTATTCCGCTTGTTTGTTTACTTGTGCAAGCCAGGCTTCAGAGGATTGCTCGTCGCGGCTGCCAAGCACTACGCCATAAGCGGCGGAGATGCCAATTGCTGGCGCTCCACGAACCTTCAGATGTCTTATCGCTTCCCATACGTCCTCTGCTGTTACTAGAGGTAAATATATGATTTCCTCCGGCAGTAGCCGTTGGTCTAATAGGTCAAGCTTGTCCTCTTTCCAAATAACGGATTGCAAGCCAGCGTAATTGGTCGTTGTCATGATGTTAGTTCCTTTCTGTCTTAAGTTATTTGCTTACTGCAGTAAAAGCAGCGTCGATAACTTCCTCAATGGATTGTGCTTGACGGTTCGTGCGAATAAGCGTCGTGCCGATAGCAATCGCTATACGCTGTGCTCTCTCGCGAGCGGCAGCGTCAGGAATACGGTCGATGTCGATAACATGCGATAAGCCTACGATGCGGCGCACGATTTTGCAGCCTGCAAAGCCAATTGTATCCTGCAGCAGGCGATTCATGTAATAGTCTTTATACCCAGGCGTTGAAGAAGCAATACGGTCAGTTCCATGCTCATCCCATAATGCTCGGAACTTCTTGTCGAATAAATTCCAGACATCGCGTACCGTATCTGTCAAATAACGACGGAAATCACTCCGTTTGTCCTCATCAGCATTCCAGTGCTCCTGACCAGCAAAGTTAAGCAGCAGATTTGCGATGACCGCGCCAATATCGTAGCCAATCGGTCCATAATAAGCAAATTCAGGGTCGATAACCTTAGTTGATTCAGGTGTTGCAAATACACTGCCCGTATGAAGATCTCCATGAAGCAAGGCTTGTGCATTAGTTAAGAACTTATCGCGCAGTATCGCTACTTCGAGATGAAGGTTATGATCCTGCCAAAGTGCTTCAGCAGCATCTCGTATCGCGGAATCAAAGCTGTTGTTAGGCGAGTCCGTATAAGGATCATCGAATATAAGATCCTCAGTAATTTTGCAGAGCTCAGGGTTGATAAACTCTTTTACAAGCAGCTTCTTGTCTTGTTGATTCATCCCCAGATCAGAGGTGAAGAACAATGTGCGTGCAGTAAAGGTAGAAATATCGTCTGCGAATTTAGGATAGCGCGTGCCTGCAATCAGACCTTGCCGCATAATAGTATGATCGCTGAGATCTTCCATAATCGTTAGGTAGAGCTCAGGGTCGTATTTATAAACGATTGGTACAAGGCCAGGAGCAAGCTTGCCTTCCAAAATAAGCTTTTCGCTCTCAATACGAGCACGGTCGAGCGTAAGCGGCCAAGACTCCCCTACAACTTTCGCATATGGCAATGCTTGCTTCATAATTAGGCTTTTGCCGCTGGCAGGGTCTTTGATATGAAAAACTAAGTTTAAGTTGCCGTCTCCAATTTCACTGCATGTCAAAGCAGCTCCCTCTTGGAAGAACCCGTCTAGCGTTAGTGCTATTCGAGTGGCTTCTTGTTCTGTTAATGGATGATATGCAGACATGTCTGTCCACCTCCGCTTTATAGTAGTAGGGCATCAATGCCCAGTATTCATCTCAACATAGTATAATGTATATTATTTCGCCTTGGAATACCTTCGTTTGATATAATATTATCTATTATAAACAAGTTTTATGGAGGATGCATAATGATGACACTAAATAATAGGCAGCCAGTCGCTCTGAAAGAGTGGGCGGTGAGTGTAAAAGCTCTTTTGGACGGTGACCAAATTATCGTGATGCGAAAAGGGGGCATTATTGAAGAAACGCGGGATTTTCAGTTAATTAGTCCAAGCTTTTATTTCATGCCTGCGTACGAGCATCAGAAAAAACATCTATTGAAAGAAAGTTTTGCAGATGCATTGGATGAGACACTTGCAGCAGCTACCATAGAGACTGTAAAACTCGAAGCGTATGCTGAGGTCGTTCAGGATATCGAAGTAACGGATCAAGAAACGTTGGATCGTTTGCGTGATCTGCATATCTGGACCGATACGTTTGCTGAGGAAAGATTGCGATGGAAAAAGACGAAGCCGCTTCATGTTCTGGTGCTTAGAGTATACCGTGTAGCGGAGCCGATAGAAATTTCGATGCGTCCTGCTTATAATGGTTGCAAATCTTGGGTAAGACTGGAAGAGCAGATAGATACTCCTCATCTGATTCAAGTATTGGATGAAGAAAAACTTCAAGCCGAAATTTTAAAAATCAAGCAGGCGCTCGAATAAGCGCGGTAAATGAGCTCTTTCGTTCACAAAAAAGGACATATTCAGCGAAACAGGGCTTCTCACATTGATTTATAACTAAAACTATATTAAAATGATTATTGAGAATCATTGAGAATCAGTCTATAATAGAAAGTCTATTCTATGTAGATATGACTAGGCGAATATAACCAACCTTGGAGGGATCAGCATATTATGGCAACACATTTTGTCATCGAAGGCCTGAAAGCGGCTATCGACGGAAAAGAGATTTTAAAAGGAATCAACCTTGACATTAAAGGCGGAGAAATTCACGCGATCATGGGCCCTAACGGAACAGGTAAATCTACACTGGCTTCCGCTTTGATGGGACATCCTAAATATGAAGTAACTGAAGGCACAGCATTATTGAATGGTGAAGACATCCTTGAAATGGGTGTTGACGAACGCGCGCTAGCTGGCTTGTTCCTTGCGATGCAATATCCAAGTGAAATTCCTGGCGTAACGAATTCCGACTTTCTTCGCAGTGCATTAAATGCACGTCTTGGTGAAGGAAACGAAATTTCGTTGATTAAATTTATTCGCAAGATGGAAGGCAAAATGAAGGAGCTTGAAATGAACGCTGAGTTCGCTCACCGTTATTTGAATGAAGGTTTCTCCGGCGGCGAGAAAAAACGTAATGAAATTTTGCAAATGATGCTGCTTGATCCTAAAATTGTCGTTCTTGATGAGATCGATTCGGGTCTTGACATTGATGCTCTACGCATCGTATCGCAAGGCGTAAACGCTATGCGTTCAGAAGATCGCGGTTTCTTGATTATTACTCACTATCAGCGTTTGCTTAACTATATTACACCGGATTTCGTACACGTAATGATGCAAGGCCGCATTGTAAAATCAGGTGGTCCTGAGCTTGCAGCGCGTTTGGAAAACGAAGGTTATGATTGGGTTAAAGAAGAACTTGGCATAGTAGATGAAACAGTCGGCCAGGCTTAAGCAGAGGAGGAGGCATAACGGATGAGTACACAATTAACGACTCCGACAAACCGTCAAGCTGCTGAAGCGCTGGCACGCACTAAAGGCGAGCCGAACTGGCTGGTTGAATTGCGCGGAGAAGCGGCTGAGCTTGCCGGAACACTCGGTTGGCCAAAGCCTGAAAAGGTTCGTATTGAACGGTGGAATTTGAACGCAGTAGGCAGCTATGAGCAGCCGACAGCGGTTGGAGCAATTAGCGAGCTTCCAGAGGTTGTTCGCGAATTGGTTACTGAAGGAACTGAAAATTTGCTTATACAACGGAATTCCGGCATCATCTGGAATCAGTTTTCAAGTGAATATGCTAGCAAAGGCATTATTTTCACAGATCTAGAAACAGCTTGCAGAGAGCATGGCGAGCTCGTTCAGAAATATTTGTTTCAAGCAGTAACGAAGGATGAAGATAAGCTGACGGCGCTTCATGCAGCAATTTGGAACGGCGGAGTTTTCGTCTACGTTCCAAAGGATGTTGAAGTAGAGCTTCCGCTGCAAGCTATTTTCTTCAATGATAATGCAGAAGCGACGTTTGCTCCTCATATTCTAATCGTTGCAGAAAGCAATAGCCGCGTAACTTATGTGGACTGTGTTGTATCCGAGCCAGGCGCAAGCAATGCGCCATTCGTTCATCCGTCAGTAGTTGAGGTGTTCGTGAAGCCAGGTGCTCATGTTCGTTTCAGCTCTATCCATCATATGGGCGAGACAGGCGTGGATATGTCCATTCGTCGCTCAGTTATAGAAAATGATGGCCAAATGGAATGGATTATTGGTGATTTGAATGATGGCCATACTTTGTCAGACACTAAATCCATCTTGAAGGGCAAAGGCTCTACATCGGATGCGAAGGTGATCAGCGTTGGCAAAAACGCACAGCAAAACAGCTTGACAACGCAGGCCGTTCATTTTGGCAAAAGCTCAGACAGCAACATGGTTACTCGCGCAGTTATGAAGGATTCAGCTTCCGCGATTATTAACGGTATTACGAAAATCGAGAAGGGTGCGACGAAGGCGAACGGTGTTCAAACCGAGAAGGTGCTCATGCTGAGCCCGAAAGCACGCGGCGACGCCAATCCGATTTTGCTTATAGATGAAGATGATGTAACTGCCGGTCATGCGGCAAGCGTTGGGCAAGTTAATCCTGAGCAGGTCTATTATTTGATGTCACGCGGTATATCTAAGCAAGACGCTGAACGTCTAATTATTTATGGCTTCTTAGCACCCGTCGTATCGGAAATTCCAGTCGAGGCGGTACGCGGTCAGCTTCAGCGTTTGCTCGAAAGGAAGCTAGAGGGATGAATATAAATGCGATACGGGAACAGTTCCCGATATTGCATCAAGAAATAAACGGGCATTCGCTCGTTTATCTGGATAGCGCGGCATCTTCGCAGAAGCCGCGCTCCGTTATTGATGCGGTTAATCGGTACTATGAGCTGGATAACGCTAACGTTCATCGCGGTGTGCACACACTTGGCTCCAGAGCGACTGACGCTTATGAGGGCGCACGCGAGAAGGTAGCGAAATTTCTGAATGCTGGAGCACCAGAGCAAATCATTTTCACACGCGGTACTACGACTGCACTGAATTTGGTCGCATCAAGCTATGCTCGCTCGATGTGCGGTGAGGGTGATGAAATTGTCATCACGCCGATGGAGCATCACAGCAACTTGATCCCGTGGCAGCAGGCAGCGAAAGCTACTGGCGCAACCTTGAAATATATTCCACTGCAGCCTGACGGCACTATTTCTTTAGAGGATGTAGAGAAGACCATAACACCGCAAACAAAGGTTGTTTCTGTATCCTACGTTTCTAATGTGCTTGGACTTATTAATCCAATAAAAGAAATAACGCAAATCGCTCATCGGAATGGTGCGATTATGGTTGTGGATGGAGCACAAAGCACTCCGCATATGAAAATCGATCTCCAAGATTTGGACGTTGATTTTTATGCTTTTTCTGGTCATAAAATGTGTGGTCCTACAGGCATCGGCGCATTATATGGCAAGAAGGCTTTGCTGAACAAGATGGAGCCAATTGAGTATGGTGGGGAAATGATTGATTTTGTTGATCTATATGAGTCGACCTGGAAAGAGATTCCTTATCGCTTTGAAGGCGGAACTCCAATTATTGCGGGAGCAGTTGGGCTTGGCGCTGCTATTGATTTTTTGCAGGAAATTGGACTTGACGAAATTGATCAGCATGAGAGACGTTTAGCTACGTATGCATATGAGAAGCTGTCTTCCATGGATGGGATTACATTGTACGGACCGAAGCAAAATCGTGTAGGGCTTGTAACGTTTAATTTGGATGACGTGCATCCGCATGATGTTGCAACCGTGCTAGATTCCAAAGGTATTGCAGTTCGGGCAGGCCATCATTGCTGTCAGCCTCTTATGCGCTGGCTGAATGTTTCAGCGACGGCAAGAGCAAGCTTTTATCTCTATAATACTGAAGATGAAATTGACCGCTTAGCCGATGCACTACTACAAACAAAGGAGTTCTTCGGTCATGCAATTGGATGATTTATATCGCAGAGTAATTATGGATCATTATAAAAGTCCTAGAAATCGTGGTACAATGGATAAAGAGTCGGTTACGATCGATCTTAATAACCCTACCTGTGGCGATCGCATTTCGCTTCAGCTTCAGGTTATTGAAGGTAAAGTTGTCGACGCGAAATTTAGCGGCGAAGGCTGTTCGATCAGCATGAGCTCTGCATCGATGATGACAGAAGCGGTTAAAGGCAAAACATTTGACGAGGCGCTTGCAATGGCTGAGAAATTCTCGGCCTTAATGAAAGGCGAACCGGTTGAATTTGATGAATATGAGGAACTGGATGCACTTTCAGGTGTAAACAAATTTCCTGCACGGATTAAATGCGCGACACTTGCGTGGAACGCCTTGCGCAAAGGAATTGAGCAGCAGCAAGAATCACATTAAAACGAGATTGATAAGGAGCGTGAATGACCATGGCTAAATCAATGCCGGAAATGGAAGATTATAAGTATGGTTTCCGTGACGAGCACAAAGCCGTTTTTGAATCTGGCAAAGGTTTAACGGAAGAAATCGTACGTACGATTTCGGATATTAAAGGCGAGCCTCAGTGGATGTTGGATTTTCGCTTGAAATCACTTGAGCAATTTTTCAAAATGCCGATGCCAAAATGGGGCGGCAACATGGATGATCTTGATTTTGACGATATTCAATATTATGTGCGTGCATCGGATAAGCAAGGCAAGACGTGGGAAGAAGTTCCTACCGAAATTAAAGAAACGTTCGACAAGCTTGGTATTCCTGAGGCTGAACAAAAGTTTCTAGCGGGTGTATCGGCTCAGTACGAGTCTGAGGTTGTATACCACAGCATGCAAGAGGAACTTGTGAAACAGGGTGTTATCTTCACGGATACCGATACTGCGCTTCGCGAATATCCTGAGCTTATGAAAGAATATTTCGGAACGATTATTCCTCCGAATGATAATAAGTTCGCAGCATTGAACAGTGCAGTATGGTCAGGAGGAAGCTTCATTTACATCCCTAAAGGTGTTAAATGTGAAGTTCCTCTACAAGCCTACTTCCGTATCAACTCGGAGAATATGGGTCAATTCGAGCGTACGCTTATTATCGCTGACGAAGACAGCTCAGTTCACTACGTTGAAGGCTGTACGGCACCGGTTTACAGTACAAACTCCTTACACAGCGCGGTAGTTGAAATTTTAGTTAAGAAAAATGCAAGCGTACGTTATACGACGATTCAAAACTGGTCATCGAACATTTACAACCTAGTTACGAAACGTGCTGTTGCGGACGAGAATGCAACTATGGAGTGGGTAGACGGCAACATCGGCTCGAAGCTGACGATGAAGTACCCAGCAGTCGTACTTCGTGGTCGCGGCGCGAGAGGCATGGTATTGTCAATCGCCGTTGCAGGTAAAGGTCAGCATCAGGATGCAGGAGCGAAGATGACTCACCTTGCACCAGATACGAGCTCAACTATCATTTCTAAATCAATCAGTAAGCATGGCGGTAAAGTAACGTACCGTGGTCTTGCTTCGTTCGGACGCAACTCTGACGGTGCAAAATCGAATATCAAATGTGATACGCTCATTCTTGATAATGAATCGACATCGGATACGATTCCTTATAACGAGATTTTGAACGACAACATCACGCTTGAGCATGAGGCTACTGTATCCAAGGTTTCTGAGGATCAATTGTTCTACCTCATGAGCCGTGGTCTAAGCGAAGCGGAAGCTACGCAAATGATCGTTATGGGCTTCATCGAGCCGTTCACAAAAGAGCTGCCGATGGAATATGCGGTAGAGATGAACCGCTTGATCAAATTCGAGATGGAAGGTTCCATCGGTTAATAATAGCATGAATAAGGTCTTGTGTACTGTGATGTATATCACGGTATGCGAGGCTTTTTTTTTTATACAGGAAAGTATAAGTTTCTTCTTATGTAATAGCGAAATATATCTAGCAGCATTGTGGGGCAGTGTGAAAAATGACTGATGTAATTATAAATCATCGTTGTGGGAGAAGCGAGCGAGGTTTGATAGGATGGTGGGTAGCAACTTAACGTTGAAAGTAGTGTACTTTGTACAACAGAATACGTGACAAAGCCCGTTTCACGGATCTACATTGTACAAAATACAATAGATTCACGCCATTATGGGTTAATTTAGCGCTAGGAGGCTGATTCTATTGCAGAAAGTACACTGTAGACTCTATGGAGCCGCTCAGGCGCCGGTTTCATTGTAAAAAGTGCAGCGTAGAAGTGACGGGTGACCATCCATACGAATAGTATAATATTTGCGCAATATGATTTCTTGATTAGCCTCATCATCTGTTTTTCTGCGCTATAGATAAACATCAAAAATATCCTTCACAACGATCAGGATCATCATGAAGGATAGTATTGAAGGATTAAATGTATACATGTTTAATTTCATAATTTCGCTCAAGCGTCATATCTATAAACTGGTCGTCAACTTGGACGAGCGGTCGGAAAAATTCAGTTGGATGAGTCATTACAATAATGCCGACCTCACCGCTGACCAGTTCGATTTTTTTGCCTATAAAGTTTGGCATCATATGTTTAATAAAGGTATGAGCTGTGAGCGGATCGAGTTCATTGAAGCTAAGTTTATAAAGCTCTTTAAGTACGAATAATAAGTCGCGCTCCTCTTGATAGACACGCTTTGAGATCATGGCACTATAAATGTCAACCACCGCAATAATCTTGGCTATCGGGTGGATTTGATCACCGGTAATTCCCTTGGGATAACCCGTACCATCATTTCGTTCATGATGCTGAAGTGCTCCAATAGCGAGATAAGGCTCATTTAAGGAGTTACTAATAATTTCATATCCGTATAAGGTGTGTTTTTTTACCTCTTCATATTCAGCCTCTGTTAGCTTGCCGGGTTTATTAATAATTTGCTCGTCAATTTGGCATTTACCTATATCATGCAAAAATCCTGCTTTGCCAATTTGGATGGATTCATCATTGGAATAACCAACCCAAGTCGCGAGATAATAGGAGAGCATGCCGACCTGCACAGAATGCTGATAGGTATAATCATCTTTTGTGTTAAGCAATAGGAGCATAGACACAACATCACGTTCAAGGCGAAGATTATTTAATAATGATTCAACGATGCTGCTAACTTCTTCCTCGGCAATCGTACCTTCATCATGCACCTTGTTATAAAGCTCTTCAAATTTTTTGACAGCGTTTTCGTAGATGGGCTGCACCGTAGGAAGCCATTTAGGATTGACAGTAGATTCGAGGGTGCGTGCACTTGGCTCGTTATTAGCTCTTTCCTCGATATTGACATAATCGATTTGATGCTGAAACAGTTTTGAAATTTCATGGCCGTTTAATATTGTTCCTTTAGATAGTACATGAAGTCCATAGACGTTAAACGTATCATTGCTTAACTGGTCTCCATTTAATAATTCAGTAACATGGACCCTCATGAAGACACCTCAATATATTGTAGTAACTAATGTACCTACAATACTAACAACCTTTGATCTAATTGGCAATAAGAGGGTATTGCAATAGTGACTAAATGCCTATTAATTCGACAAAAAACGATTTAATTTTTGAGCGGGATGTGGAGGGGAATAGTAAAAAAGACTATGCCGGTCCCATTCCGCCCATAGATGAGTAGGAAGAAGGAAACTAAAACTCGGATAGTTTCTCGATTGGATTCCAAGGTCCAAGCTGATGACCTTTCCACTCTGAGCCATCCTCCCAAATTTCTTTCTTCCATATCGGTACGATTTGCTTGAGACGTTCAATTGCGTACCTGCTAGCCTCGTAGCAGCTTTCTCGATGGGCTGAGGATACCGCGATGGCAACGCTAGTTTCTGCCAAGCCTACGACGCCAACACGGTGTGTGATGGCGCATAAGGCGCCCTGCCAGCGCTCGGCAATTTCATCGCCTATTTGCTGCATGGTTGCGATAGCCATAGGAGCGTAGGCTTCGTATTCAAGTCGCACAGTACGCTGACCGTGCGTCCATTCTCGAGTCGTTCCAACGAAGGTGAGCGCAGCTCCATGCTCGGGAACAATGACTTTCGCGAGCACATCATCGGCGCTTATCGTATCGGTCGTAATGACATACCGTTGTACCGACTCGGAAGCGGGCGAGGCCTGTCCCTCGCCGCCTGAGACAGGGGGCAGCAGGGCAAGCTCATCTGATGCATTGACGAGTATTTCATCGGCAGCGTAAGCCTGATTGCAGGCGATAAATGAAACGTGAATAATTGCGGCATGAGCAGGATATAAAGCAGATATAGCGGCTTTTAAATCAGCAACACTCATAGCTTCAGCATCGGATTGCATGTTTATAACGGTGGTACCTAGACGCTCAGGCAGCCCTGCAAACAATTGAATAGACCAGTTATATGTCATGGTATGTTACCTCTCATCATGTAGGTTTTTAGCTGCTTCTAGAATATCATAATTTAATAAAAAATGTTATGCTGATAAATAGACAGAAAGGGAGTGAGATTCATGCCTATATTGACGGATCGTTTTGGACGGGTACATGATTACTTGCGAATTTCAGTAACTGATCGTTGTAATTTGCGATGTTTGTATTGCATGCCGGAGGAAGGAATGGAATTCACTGAATCCGAAAATCTATTATCTTATGATCACATCGTCGAGGTAGTCGAGGCGGGCGCAGCGCTCGGCATTACGAAGCTTCGTATTACTGGCGGTGAGCCATTGATTCGCCCTGGCCTTGATCGTTTAATTAGCCGTTTATCTGCCATTCCTGGCATTCGAGATATAGCATTAACGACTAATGGAATTTTTCTAGCGAAGCAAGCTGAAGCGCTTAAAGCGGCTGGCTTGAATCGTGTTAATATTAGTCTCGATACACTGGACTCCTCAAGATTTCGCTTTATAGCAAGGCGCGGCGAGCTTAAAAAGGTTATGGAGGGCATCGAAGCAGCAGCTGCTGTGGGCTTTGAACCAATAAAGCTGAACTGCGTGCTTCTCAAGGAAGTCAACGAGGATGAAATTGCATCATTTCTTAAGCTTGCTTATGAGCAGCCTTTGCATGTTAGATTTATTGAATATATGCCGATTGGTCACGCGGATGAAAATTGGAAAAAGCACTATTTGTCACTCACTCGTGTGCTCGAGGTTGCTGGGCAAGAAGGATATGATATTAGCAGGAGAGCAAATGTACACGGTAACGGGCCTTCCGATGATTGGCAGATGAAGGGTGCACGCGGATCATTCGGACTTATACATCCTATAAGCGATCATTTTTGCAGCAACTGCAATCGATTACGCTTAACGGCAGACGGCTCGATTAAGCCTTGTCTTTATTGGGTCGATGAATTGAATGTAAAGGAAGCCTTTGGCCATCCGGAGGAAATGAAGCAATTGCTCCTTCGAGCGATGGACATTAAGCCGGAGAATCATGAAATGGCAGCGAAGCTCGCGGATGGTGAGCAATCTCACATCCCAACAGAGCGTCGAATGTCGCAAATAGGGGGCTAGCGATAGCCAGTTAGAATAGAAGCTGGGAGGCGTGGATGAACTTGACAGACAGCTTTCGTACACGGGTAGTGCTCCTTCATAGCAATGATATCCATAGTCGTCTGGAGCATGCAGCCAAAATCGCCTCTATTATATCAGAGGAGCGGCGAACCTACGGCAGTGATCGGGTGCTGGCCTTAGACATCGGCGATCATATGGATCGAATGCGGGTAGAAACAGAAGGCAGCGATGGAATAGTTAATGTGGAATTGTTGAACGATGCTGGTTATGAGGCTGTTACCCTTGGTAATAATGAGGGCTTGACCTACGCTTTTCAGACAATTGCGGACGCTTATACAAACCGTGCGAAATTTGCGGTAGTGTGTGCTAATATGCTGGAGACTGCAACACAAGAGCAGCCTGACTGGCTTCTTCCAAGCACCATCATTAATAAGGATGGGCTGCGATTCGGCATTATTGGGGTTACGGCTGCATTTACGGACTTTTATTCACTGCTTGGGTGGCAGGTTACTGATCCTTTTGAAGCGGTTAGGAGGCAAGCAGAGCAGCTGCGCGAGCAGGTTGATGTTCTTGTCGTGATGTCGCATCTGGGACTGTCTAATGACAGGCAAATGGCGGAGAGGATACCGCAGATCGATCTAATACTGGGTGCTCACACGCATCATTTATTAGAGGTGCCGATTGTAATCGGCAATACGACGATCTGTGCGGCCGGTAAATTCGGAGAGTATATCGGAAGAGTTGAAATCGGAATCGATTCGATCTCATCTCGTCCTATATTTCGAGCTGCATGCGTACCTACTGCCGCATGGGCAGAGCATCCTGCTGCTGCTGCGATCATCAGCAGCTACCGAAATACGGCTCAGCAGCGTCTGAGCCGTGTCATTGAAAGACTCGACAGTCCGCTGCCAGCCAGAGTCGAGAAAGAATCGCCGCTCGTCAATCTTCTGGCAGCCGGCTTGCGTTACTGGACTGATGCCGAGATTGGCATCGTCAACACAGGACAGCTGCTCGGCGGCCTCGCTAAGGGTGATGTAACGGAGGGAGAATTGCATGCCCTCTGTCCATCACCAATCAATCCCTGCCGGATAAGCATTGAAGGCATTGAAATAAGAATCGCGCTTGAGCAGGCACTGTTGCCTGAATTCATTCATAAGCCCATTAAAGGGTATGGATTTCGGGGCGAGGTGCTTGGCACGCTCGCGATTGACGGCATGCGGTTAACGTATGATTCCTCCCTTCCGCCGATGAGCAAAATCGTTTCTGTTGAAGTTAATGGCGATCCGTTAGTGGACTCACGTCTATATACGGTTGGCACGATCGATATGTTCAGTTTCAAGGCTGGTTATGAGACCTTGGCTAAAGCTGCTCAATTCACGTATTATTTGCCTGAATTCATTCGAGATGTCATTGCTTCCCAATTAAAAAATACGTCGGCTCTTATCGAATGCCACCAGCTGCGTTGGCGAGATGTTTCAGTTTAATCGAAAAATGTGACGGTTACCGACAATTTATGTCGAAAAAACACTAAAAAATGGTTGCGATTTTCTCGGTTTTCCCGTACATTAATATTACGAGCGACTTTTTCCGATGTAATATTTAGCATATCTTTTTATGGGGAAGGATCGAGAAAATGCGTTTGCTGCCAATATCGAGATGCAGGTCGGGCATGAAGCTGGCCAAAAAGATTTTTTCGCAAGAAGGTCTTGTCTTGCTTGGTGAGAATATTGAACTGACGGAACGACTAATTTTCCGCTTAGAGCAATGCGGAATACAATATGTTTATATATCAGATCCGAGAACGGATGATATTGTTCCTCCTTCTATTATTAGCGAGGATACGATGATGATTGCACTCAAAGAAATTCGTACCAGCTTTCGTGAAATGATGGATCGTCCTAAGCGTAAGAAGGGTACTACCTATCCTTATATAGCTCAGCCATTTAAGCAAATGATGAATATGATTATTGATGATTTATCTGGAAATGGTGATGCTATGATCATGCTGATGGATATGAGCTCAGTTGATCATTATTTATACCAGCATTCTTTGAATGTTTGTGTCTACACCACGCTGCTTGGCATGTCAAACGGCTATTCTAGAGATGAGTTGACTACGCTTGGCATGGGTGCGCTGCTGCATGATATCGGCAAAACACAGATTCCGGTTGATGTGCTGAAGAAGCCTGGATCTCTAACGAATGAGGAATATGAAGCGATCAAGCAGCACGCTAAAATTGGTTATGAGCTGCTCAAGGATGAGCCGAATTTGCCGCTTCTTGTTGCACATTGTGCTTTTCAGCATCATGAGCGTATTGACGGAAGCGGTTATCCGCGGGGGATCAAGGGTAATGAGATTCATGATTATGCGAAGTGGATTGGGCTGGTCGATTCGTATGATGCGATGACGACAAATCGTATATACAGCTCGCCGATGCTGCCACATCATGCGATTGAGCGGCTGTATGCGGGGACAGGAACACTGTATGAGCAGCAAATGCTGCAGTTGTTCCGTGACAAGGTGGCAATCTATCCTATTGGAATTACCGTAAAGCTGCAAACTGGCGAAATGGGCATCGTATCTGATCTTAATCATTCTTATCCGCATAGACCGATTGTCCGTGTATTGTATAATGAAGCAGGCGAGGAGCTAAAGCTCCCTTATGAAGTAGACCTATCGAAGCAGCTTACGGTGATGATTGTAAGCGTGAATGACGATATTACGGATATTCAGCGTGCGTCGGGCATATAGGGGTTTTTGAGCTGGGGAGCCGATAAGGCTCCTTTTTCTCGTTTTTTCTCGTTTTATTTGCTTACTTTGCACTCGAGCATTACAATAAATAAAGAATGATTTAATCCAGATATAAGTCAGGTGCTGAGAATAATGAACACAATTGATATTCAACAAACTACAAGACCGCTCTCGAAGCTGTCGCCGACGAATGATCCGTGGGATCCGATTCGCTCGCTTCAGCAATTCGGACGGCATCGTTTAACTAGCGTGGAAATGACGGTAACCAATCTATGCAATATGCGCTGCGAGCATTGCGCCGTGGGAGACACGCTCGTCATCTCGGAGCCTGCTAAGCTTCCACTTAAGCAAATGCTTGATCGTCTAGATGAGGTAGAGCATTTGGAGACCATTAGCATAACAGGTGGGGAGCCTACCTTCTCCGATCGAACGGTACGAGATTATATGGTGCCTCTGCTTCAATATGCGCGCAGCCGCGGCATTCGTTCGCAAATTAATTCGAACGTAACGCTTCCATACAAACGTTATGAGCAACTGGCTCCTTATCTCGATGTAATGCATATTTCTTTCAATTATACGTCGCCGGAGGACTTTCACCAAATTGGATTTGCGAAAGCAGGTCATCATGTGTCGCTTGAAGCGGCGACCAAGCTATATAATCGCATGATTGAGAATGCGAAGCTTCTAAGCGAGACAGGTGTTCTCGTTTCTGCTGAGTCCATGATCAATTACAGAACCTATGATAAAATCGATCAGATCCATGAGCTTATCGTTGAAATGGGCTGTCAGCGGCATGAGGTGCATCCGATGTATCCAAGCTCCTTTGCCAAGGATTTGCCAGTGCTGTCACGTGAGCAAATGTTGGAGGCTATCGACCGATTACTAAGTGCTAGAGACAAATCAGTATGGATGCTCTTCGGAACCTTGCCCTTCTATCAATGCAGCACCAATCATGCGGAGCGTGAGCTGTTAAGAAAATTGTTGAAGGAGCCGAATGTTACGGTTCGCAATGATCCTGATGGCCGCAATCGACTGAATGTTAATTTGTTTACTGGTGATGTTTATGTTACCGATTTCTCTGATGTCCCTGCCTTCGGCAATATTGGCACTGCTAAGCTGGAAGAGCTGTTCGATAAGTGGCTCGACCATTCGCTCGCTCAAAGCGTCAACTGTCATTGTCCAGCAGCGGCCTGCTGCGGACCTAATCTTCTTGTAAAAGATATGTACTATAAAGATGTCAATTTTCATGAACGCAGCGCTGTGCTCGAGTAAGAGGCAGGAAATTCAGGTTTAACAGCGGCATTAAGCGCATATAAAGTAATAGAGAGGAGGAGAAGCTATTGTCGATTAAGACAATAATATTCGTTGCTTTAGGATTGCTGCTGCTCTATTTGTTTTTTACTGTAGGAGCTCCTTTCATGCTTGCACTTGTTGTAGCTATATCTCTGGAGCCGCTTAATCAGCTGTTCATGAAAAGGTTTCGAATGAATAGGCTCCTAGCAGCTACCATATCAAGCAGCCTGTTTACAGTTATTATTATTGGTCTGATTGCCTTGCTCGGCGTCAAAATTATTGCAGAGCTTGTTGCTTTCTTCAAAAAAGTACCGAATTATTTTGAAAATGCTAATGGCTTGGTTGACGATTTGATGGTGAAGGGTCAATCACTTTATCAAAATTTACCGCCAGATACGATTGAAACACTGGAAAAGTGGTTAATGGAGCTAACGAGCACATTAACGAAAATGGTAGGGACATTATCGAATTCGGTCATCGCCTTCGCCTCAAGCATTCCAGGGATGTTTATCTTTTTTATTGTTTTCTTGGTCGCGGTTTATATGATGAACTACAGTCTGAATACGATGAAAGAAACCGTATTGTCCTTATTTGAGGAGAAATCGCAGCCACAAGTGAATGCGGTGCTGTATAATCTTAAAAAATCAATTTTTGGCTTCTTGCGTTCACAGTTCATTTTGAGTGCCCTTACATATATCATTTCTTTGGTTGGTCTGCTGGTGCTAAATGTGAAATATCCACTTGCAATTGCTCTGCTGATCATTATCGTAGATATTATGCCAATACTGGGTACTGGCTCGGTGCTCGTTCCATGGGGTACGTATTTGCTAGTGACAGGTGATGTCTACGTAGGTGTCGGACTTTTCATCCTGTTTCTTGTCATTACCGTATTCCGCCGTATTGTAGAGCCGAAAATTTTGGGCGATTCCGTAGGAATAGGCTCATTATCAGCACTTGTCAGCTTATATGTAGGGTTTAAGCTTGTAGGCGTTATCGGTGTTTTCATTGGACCGTTAGTTGTCATTATTTATATGGCAGCACGCAAGGCTGGATTATTTCAAATGAAATTCAAGCTGTAGGCTGGCTGGTGCCCTGTCAAAGCGAATGCTCAGAGCGTATGATACTGCAATATCGCAGATCATAAGGAGGCATTCGAATAGATGGTATCAATTAAGATGGCGATTGTCACCCCGGGCTCCTTTCCTATACCCTCGTCTAGAAGCAGCTCCGTAGAAAGGGTAATAGAGAAGTTTGCACCGCTCCTGTTACCGAGCGCAGAGCCTCGAATTTTTGGTAGATTAAGCAAGCGATTGTCCCGTCGCGGGAAGTTTAATGGCGTTGTTTGTGAACGGTTTCCAGCCGGTAACAAGCAGCGCTATATTTATAAGGTAGGACATGCGGTGCAGCGCTTTTCTCCTGATATTATTGATGTCGAGAACCGTCCTCAGTTTGTGATTACGATGAAGCGAATGAATCCAGACAAGAAGGTATGGCTTAGTTTGCATTCCTCTACTTTTATTTCATCCCCGTATATTTCTTCAGCCAAGCTGCATCAATGCTTGCAGGCATCGGATAAAATTATTGTAAATAGTGAGTTTCTAAGAACAATCGTCGTATCCAAAGTACCAGAGGCCGCATCGAAGCTCCGAGTTGTTTATCCCGGGGTGGATACATTACGGTTTCCCTCCCAATACTCTGTTGAGGGCGCGGCTATACGGGATAGTCTTCGCAGAAAAAGAGGCTTGAGCAATAAAAAGGTTGTGCTGTTCATGGGAAGACTCATTCCGCTGAAGGGTGTGCACCATTTGCTTAATATCGTGCCTCAGCTGGCCAAAAATCACCCTGAGCTTGTCGTTGTCATCGTTGGCAGCCCGTTTTATGGCTCGCATCGGAAAACCTCGTATGCTCGAAAGCTTGAGCATTTGGGACGGAAAAGTCCAGGCTATGTTCGATTTGTACCTTACGTACCGCATTCCGAGGTGCCCGGCTGGATGCTTGCTGCGGATGTTGTCGTTGTTCCATCAGGACAACGGGAGGCGTTTGGACTTGTTAATGTCGAGGCCATGTCATGCGGTGTACCTGTCGTAGCGACACGGGCTGGGGGCATGAAGGAAATTATCCGAGATGGTGAGACGGGTTATTTAATTAATGAAGAGAACATTGAAACGGAGATGCGAGAGAGGCTTTCGCAGCTGCTTCATGATAAGCAGCTAAGACAAATGCTAGGCGAGCATAGCCGTGAGCGAGTGGAGCAGACATTTACGTGGCAGCATACTGCAGATCAGTGGTTGGAGCTGCTAAAGGAAAGCGGCTTGTAGCCGATGTTTTTTAAAATATAGGAAAGGATATCATTTCGCCATACTCTTTCTATATTTTCCGGAGTCAAACGCGCAGCGCCGCCAAAACGGCGACAGCCGTTTCTTCTTACGCAGATCGTATTCAAGGCGGTAAGAGCATGATTTATAGCTGATACCGCCAAGCGATCATCGGAAGACCTAATAATTTAATTGAAATAACTATTAAAATCTGATATATTGAAAACGAGAATCGTTATCAATGTGTCAGGTTTTTTTAATATTATTACATAGTTATAGAATTAAGTATCGTTTTATTACCGTTTATTTCAATAAAAACGCTAACTAACAGTTTACGTACAGAAAGGTAGTTAACTAATGTCTTCTCCTTTGAAAGTGAATGCGCTGGAGGGTACTAAGCTGCGTTCACGGCCTTTATGGGCTACTATTATTTTGTTTGGTGGGATTGCTGGTCTTATATTGTCCTTGGCCTTATCGATATCGGTCGGTGCTGCTGACATAAGTCTATCTACAGTTTGGGAAGCAGTATTTCGCTTTAATAGTGATAATATTCAGCATCAAATTATTAAAGAGCTGCGGATGCCGCGTGCGGTTGCAGCAGCCCTAGTAGGTGCTGCTTTTGCAGTAGCAGGTTCTGTTATGCAGGGAATGACTAGAAACCCGCTGGCGGATTCGAGCTTGCTTGGCATTAACGCTGGTGCCGGTTTTATGCTAGCAGTCTGCTTCGCCTTTTTTCCATCCATATCGTATATGGGATTAATGGTGGTATGTTTTATTGGAGCTGCGGTATCAATGGGACTTGTATATGGTATAGGCTCACTTGCAAAAGGAGGCTTAACGCCTGTTCGGCTTACGTTAGCTGGGGCTGCTGTCGGAGCGTTATTGCTGGCTATTACAGAAGGTATAGCTCTTTATTATAAAATCGGGCAAGATCTGGCTTTCTGGTATGCAGGCGGAGTAGCCGGAACAAAATGGGTTCAGATTCAAATTGTTTGGCCATGGATTATCGGAGCCTTGTTAGGTGCGCTCTTATTATCACGATCGATTACATTGCTTAGCTTAGGTGATGATGTTGCTGCAGGGCTAGGTCAAAGAACGGGACTTGTAAAGGCTGCAGGAGTAATTATCGTTTTATTATTAGCGGGTACGGCGGTATCTGCGGTTGGGTCCATTGGATTCGTAGGTTTGATTATTCCACATATTTCAAGATTTCTTGTAGGTGTAGATTACAGATGGATTATTCCATGCTCGGCTATATTGGGAAGTCTGCTTATGGTTATGGCAGATATCGGAAGCCGAATTGTCAACCCTCCACAGGAAGTAGCTATCGGTGTTATTATTGCAGTTATTGGTGTGCCGTTCTTCCTCTATCTTGTCACTAGGATGAAGGGGGAATAGCGATGAATCATTTATTTGTTACAGCTACCGAGCAGCGTAGAAGAAAGCGTGCAATTCTTGTCATGTCAGTGCTGAGTACGCTTATTGTCATCTCGTTTATCATTAGTATGAATACAGGCTTTATTCGCTTAGCGCCACTCGATGTATTTAAAACGTTATTTGGTTCTGGAACCATCAAGCAGGAGCTCATTTTATTTGATTTTCGTCTGCCGCGTATTGTTATATCCCTATTGATTGGTGCCGGCTTTGCGGTTTCGGGCTGCATTATTCAAGGGCTTTCGCGCAATCCGCTTGCTGATCCGGGACTGCTCGGCATAAACGCCGGCGCAGGGCTTGCCGTTATTTTATTCATCTCTTTTTATCCAACGACGCAAAAGGGTTCGATCTTCTTAATGCCGTTTCTTGCGTTAATCGGTGCTGGGACGACAGCACTGATCATATTCGTGCTCTCTTACAAAAGACATCGGGGCTTATTGCCGACGCGGATGATATTAGTTGGTATCGCTGTGGCCGCAGGTATTAGCGCTACTATGCAAATATTAATTTTACGTCTTACGCCGGAAAAATATCAGTTTTTTGCCGTATGGATGGCTGGAAGCATTTGGGGAACGAACTGGAAGTATGTTCTTGCGCTTTTGCCATGGCTAATCATTATTTTGCCATTCGTACAGTATAAAGCGAAATCGTTAAATGCACTAAATCTTGGCGATCAGTTGGCTGTCGGGCTAGGCGCTGAGGTGAACAAGGAACGAGCATGGCTGCTTGCGGCGGCTGTAGGATTAGCTGGCTCCTGCGTCGCTGTTGGAGGTGGCATCGGGTTCGTGGGACTTATTGCTCCGCATTTGGCAAGACGTCTTGTAGGTCCACAGCATCAAGTATTGATACCGACATCGGCTTTCGTTGGAGCGTTGCTGGTTATTGTGGCTGATACGCTGGCACGCTGGGCGTTTCAGCCAAACGAGATTCCGACAGGGATCGTAGTAGCTGTAATCGGAGCTCCGTATTTTTTATATCTGTTATCAAGATCGAAATAAGGGAATGGATTGTTATTCAAAAACCGCGGAGAGCTGGATGCTCCTGCGGTTTTTTGTGTATTTATGAGCTTTGCAGCCACAAATGTCTTGTCTCCTAGTAGCCAGCCTACTGGTAAGTGCATATATTGCCTATGACATTTGAGGTGGAAGAAGGAGAGGACTATGACAAAAAGCAGAAAAGGGAAGAGCTCGAAAGGGCGAAAGCCACTTTTTTATGTTGATAATCCAAATGATTCCGAGTTAAAGTGGTTGGATGATCTGAACAAGAAGAAGGCATCCGTACAGGAACAATCGGCCAAGATTTCTATACAAATTGTGAATGATGAGGACGCTACAGCGAGTATTAATGGCGCGATTACTGTGCTTGAGCAACCAGTGGAGCAGCTGGAAACTGAACAGCTGGAAGTGAATGAGCAAGAAGAGCAGATGGAGCTGGAGGAGCAGGTTGAGCCAGAGGAGCTTACTCCGATGCTTAGTCTAGAGGAAAAGCTGGAGAAGCTCGAAGAGAGGAAGGAGCCGGAAGGCCCAATCGGCTTTATTTATACTGATGATTTGGTTGACTATGCTATAACATCGGAGAAGCTTGCACCAGGGTCCATAGATAGCAGCAATCTCAAAGCAGGCAGTGTGAAGTCAAGCGCGCTCGCTGATGATACGGTTCGAAGTGTTCATATAGTAGATGGAGCTGTTAACTCGTCCAAAATTGCGGATGAAGCGATAACTGCCAATCATCTGGCGAACCATTCGATTTCTGGTGATAAAATACAGGATAAATCTATAACCGGCAGTAAGCTTTGTGATGGAAGCGTTAGTTCGGAAAAGCTTGCTGATCGCACAATTAGCGCGGATAAAATTGCAGAGGGCTCGATTGAATCGAAGCATTTGCAAGAATTAATCATTACATCAGAGCTGCTTGCCGATCAATCGATTACTGCGGAGAAAATTAAAAGCGGTACGATACGTCCGGATCATTTGGCAAATGACATCATAAATGTTGCTAAGCTTGTCGATGGAGCCGTGACGAGCTCGAAACTTCGTGATGGTGCGGTTACGAGTGAGAAAATTGCTGCTGAATCGATTGAAGCGGAGCATTTAAAGCCAGGGATATTGCTCGCTGAGCATGTTGCTGATGGAATTATTCAAGGAAAGCATTTGGCCCTCGGCGAAATCGAAGCTGTACATCTTACAGCGGGAGCAATCGGAACAAGGGAGCTGCAGCAAAAATCAATTGAAGCCGAACAATTAGCGAACGGATCGGTATCTTCGTCTCACCTGCAAGCAGCATCTGTGCTGAGCACACACATCGGAGCAGGTCAAATCAAAAGCGAGCATCTCGCTGAGCATTCTGTCAATTCGGCGAAGCTTGCGGATCAATCCGTATCTACTATTAAAGTGGTTGATCATTCGATCACGGTATCGAAGCTGTCAGATCAAAGTGTGAATGCTCAAAAGCTGGCTAATGATTCCGTACTGAATCGCCATTTGGGGCTCGCTAGTGTAACAGCAGACAAAATCGCCGAAGCACAGATTTTACAAACACATTTGGCTGCAGCAGTGGTTTACTCAAGGCATATTGCACCAAAGGTAATCGAGAGGGATCATCTGCAAAATGGGATTGTGGACGAGGAAAAGCTCGCTCCGGAAGCGGTTAGAGAAGAGCATATTGGCATACAGGCTGTCGGCATGTCCCATTTAGCTGATGAATCGGTTTCAAGGAGCAAGCTAACGGAGGGCGCGGTTGATGGTACGATTTTAGCCAACGATGCGGTTGAAAAACGGCATTTGCAGGATGAGGCTGTAACCTTTCAGAAGCTGGCACCGGAAGCGATAAAATCGTATCATTTTTCGGCTAGTGCTGTAACTGGTGACGCTATATGTGCTGAAGCTGTGAGTGGCGAGCATTTGAAATCAGGAATTATTGAAAGCAAGCATCTTGCTGAGAATGCTGTAGATAACGATAAGTTGATGGAGGGCTCTGTTACGAGCAACAAGCTCGCTCAAGGTGCAGTGACGGAGCGCAATATTGGTCCTGGGGCGGTTTTTTCACATCATTTGTCTGATCACGTCGTGAATTCGCTCAAGCTGTCGCCCGAGTCAGTGACCACGGATAAGCTCACTGATTTGAGTGTATCGTCGGCTAAGCTTGCAGATAGCAGCGTTACTAGCATTAAGATTGCACAGCATGCTGTACAATCTGCTCATATCGCTGATAGGTCTGTACTAGGACAGCATATCCAGCTACATTCTATTGGCTCAGAGCACATAGAGGCGCAGGCAATTACAGCCAGCCATCTTGCTGAGAAGTCCATTGGGAGTGAACTGCTGAAGGACGGCAGCGTTACAGCTGAAAAGCTTGCCTTTGGCGCAGTACAGTCGAGGCAGATTGCTGATGAAACGATCCAAAGCCGTCATTTAGATGCAGCATCTGTGCTTGGTATCCATTTGGGAGAGAGCAGTGTGCAAACTGTACATTTGGAAGATGAATCGATTACAGCTGAGAAGCTTAGTGCAGGGAGCATCGGCTCTGAGCATTTGAGATACGGTTCAGTTGGAGCGGAAGCGCTCTGTATGGGTGCAGTTGGTTCGGAGCATATCGCTGAGGAAGGAATTTCATCTGATAAAATTGCTGATTTGTCAATTAGCTCGAATAAACTTCAGCTAGAATCTGTGCTCGCTGAGCATTTGGCACCACAGAGTGTTGGAGAGAACGCGCTGAAAAACGAATCGGTTACACAAATAAAGCTTGCCCAGGATTCGGTCTCTAGCGAGCATGTGCAGCTGGAATCGTTGGCAGGCAAGCATTTAAAATCGGATACGATTCAAGGGTACCATATCCGTAAGGGAACGATTACGCTTGCTCATTTGGCATCTGATGTGCTTGTTTTCGATAGAATTGCTGATGAGGGTATTTTGGGCAGCAAGCTGAAGTCAGGCTCGGTCAATAGCAAGCAATTATCTGTAAATAGCATAAGAACCGAGCAGCTAAATGATGGTGCTGTGACACGTGAGAAGCTCGCCATTGACATCATTGGCAGTGCTCAGATAGAAGCAGGAGCAGTAGGAACGGAGGAGCTGTTGGAAGGCAGCGTAACGACAGAGAAGCTCGCTCTCGGCAGCGTAGGAGAGGAGCAGCTGTCGGATGGAAGCGTGACGACAGGAAAACTAGCGCCAAGCAGCGTAGGAACGGAGCATTTGACTGACGAAAGCGTGACGACAGCGAAGCTTGCGCTCAGCAGCGTAGGAGAGGAGCAGCTGTCTGATGGAAGCGTGACGACAGAGAAGCTCGCGCTCGGAAGCGTAGGAGAGAATCAGCTGTCTGATGGAAGCGTGACGACAGAAAAGCTTGCGTTATGTAGCGTGGGAACAGATCAGCTGTCTGAAGGCGGCGTAACGACAGAGAAGCTTGCGCTCGGCAGCGTGGGGACGGATCAGCTGTCTGAAGGCGGCGTAACGACAGAGAAGCTTGCGCTCGGCAGCGTGGGAACGGATCAGTTGTCTGAGGGAAGTGTGACGACAGAGAAGCTTGTGCTAGGCAGCGTAGGAACGGATCAGTTGTCTGATGGAAGTGTGACAACAGAGAAGCTAGCGCTAGGCAGCGTGGGAGAGGAGCAGTTGTCGGAAGGCGGCATAACGAGAGGGAAGCTTGCGCCCGGCAGCGTAGGAACGGATCAGTTGTCTGAGGGCAGCGTAACGACAGGGAAGCTTGCGCTTGGCAGCGTGGGAGAGGAGCAGCTGTCGGATGGAAGCGTGACGACAGAAAAGCTTACACGATTAAGCGTGGGAACAGATCAGCTGTCTGAAGGAAGTGTGACGACAGGGAAGCTCGCGGCAGGCAGTGTAGGAACAGTGCAGCTGTCTGAAGACAGCGTAACGACAGATAAGCTCACGCGAGGCAGCGTAGGAACAGATCAGCTGTCAGAAGGAAGTGTAACGAAAAGGAAGCTCGCACAAGGCAGTGTAGGAATAGAGCAGTTGTCTGAAGGAAGTGTAACGACAGAGAAGCTAGCGCGAGGCAGCGTAGGATCGGATCAGTTGTCGGATGGAAGCGTAACGAGAGGGAAGCTTGCGCTCGGCAGCGTAGGAACGGATCAGCTGTCTGAGGGAAGCGTGACGACAGAAAAGCTCGCGTCAGGCAGCGTGGGAACGGATCAGCTGTCGGAAGGAAGCGTGACGACAGAAAGGCTCGCGCTCGGCAGCGTAGGAACGGATCAGCTGTCTGAGGGAAGTGTGACGACAGAAAAGCTCGCGTCAGGCAGCGTAGGAACGGAGCAGCTGTCTGAAGGAAGCGTGACGACAGAAAAGCTCGCGTCAGGCAGCGTAGGAACGGAGCAGCTGTCTGAGGGAAGCGTAACGAGAGAGAAGCTCGCGTCAAGCAGCGTAGGAACGGATCAGCTGTCTGAAGGAAGCGTGACGACAGAAAAGCTCGCGTCAAGCAGCGTAGGAACGGAGCAACTGTCTGAGGGAAGCGTGACGACAGAAAAGCTTGCGTCAAGCAGCGTGGGAACGGAGCAACTGTCTGAGGGAAGCGTGACGAAGGCGAAGCTCGCGCCAAGCAGCGTAGGAACGGAGCAAATAGCTTCTGGCAGCATTACAGCAGATAAACTGGCGGCAGGTATACTGCCTGATTATTCTATACTTGGTGCAATAGTGAAGCAATCTTCGTATATAGCCGATGACTCTATATCAGCTAGACATATCCAGCCGCATTCAATTGAGCTTTCAGCCTTGCAGTTTTCTCCAGTGATCGTCAGTGCAAGCAGCGGTATCGTTAAGCAGCAATTTGGGTTGCTTCCGTATAGCTTCAATGTTCAAGCGGAGCAGGTCGAATTAACGATTACGTTCGAGGAGCCTTTTGCAGACAATTGTTTTGTCTTGACTTTAACGACTGACAATCCGGCCTGTTATGCGATTGTTCATTCTAAGTCGGCCGATAAAGCGACTGTCATCATCATTCGTACACGTATCAGTCAAGAGCCTAGAGGTCATGTTAACTGGATTGCAATGGGTAAAGCACAGGTTTAGGCTGAAAGTAGAATGCCGTCCCGCAAGGTCTTTATTGACTGCGGGGCGTTTTCTTTGAAATATAGGAAGGTATAAGTTTCACCTTAACCTTTTTAAAAGCCATTCTTATTAAGCGGTACGCTCGCCGTTACATATAAAGCTGCCTGACATAAACTATGATGTTGAAAAGCACGATCACCTGACAGAATGGAGAGATTTCTGATGGGACGCAAAAAAAGACCTGTCCAACGTCTCAAAAGCAATACTGACTTGCGCAAAAATGCAGAAATGCGATTAGACAGATACAAGAAAGGTGTAAGTGAAGGCTATAAGCAGGGCTTACAAGCGGGTATGGAAAGCTATGATGCGCATTTTGAGGGAACGAGCATTATCATCCCAAGTGAAAACCAGCTGCAGTCGTTAAAAGCTTGCATTCAAGGTATTATGGATCAAACAGATCTTTCCTATGAAATTATCGTCATTGATAATAACTCGATCGATGGCACAGAGCAGTACTTAAAGCAATTGGACGGACAAGTGCGATATTGTATTTTAGACAAGTCATTAGGTGAAATCGGCGCAGTAAATAGAGGACTGATGATGGCCAAGGGAACGACGATTTTATTGCTCAGCAGTCAAATGTTGCCTACGAAAAATTGGCTCGAAAATTTGCTGTTATGCTTGTATAGCAAGACGAGCATTGGAATGGCAGGTCCGATTTCAAACGGTTTTAGCAATCATCAGCAAATGCATGAATTTGCGAGAGAAAATAATAAAAATGAATCTTCCAAATGGTACGAAGCAGAGCAGTTGTCTTACGGCTGCCTCTTATTTCGTCGAGAGCTGCTTGAAAGCGCAGGGTTTATGGATGAAGGCTGTCAGGAGGCAGCATTAAGTACAGAGGATTATAGCCTGAGGGTAAGATTGCAAGGCTATTCTCTAGCTTGTGCGAGAGATTCGTACGTACATGCTTCAGGTCCAATCTTCGCTGGAGCGGAACTGCCCAGTTCCAAAAGCTATTTTGCGAGTAAATGGCATACGGAAAATGATGCATTATTCGATTTAGATGCAATAGCGAAAGTGAACCGGGTGAGCAAGGACGAATCGCGGGAGAAAATCCATCAGCTCGGTGAAGCAGCATTTTATCCGCAGGCAGTAGCTGTAAAGGGATTAGCCGCTACGATTTATTGGATAGAAGAAGGTGTCAGAAGACCAATAGAGGGGCCTTGGGAGCTGCCTGTCGTCTCTTTATCACAGCTGAATCTATGGCGCTGGCCAATTGGAGAGACAATTTCCGCAGAGACCTTGCAAGCTAGCTTGAGTTCGTTGAGCAGCATGGAGAGGCCGGCCTCGGTAGATGGAGGGCTAGGCATAGGCTCCAAGGGGGAACGCTATTACTTTGAAGTTGGTAGAAAACGTCCACTGATCGGCAGGCATGCTGCTGAAAGCTGGGGGTTGCATGAACGTATACCGACTGCTTTGTCAGCGAAGGAGCTAAGTGGCATACCTGACGGACTGCCTATTGTTTCACCGATTAAGCTTCTCCAATCCTTGTAGCCTCTTTCGAGTACCATCCCTGCCGGGGGCGCATATGCTATAGAAGTAAAGGGAGGGTGCCATGCAGAATACGATAACGGAAATTATACAGCATATGTCTCATGCCAATGAGCAAATGGCAAGAATATTGGAAGCAGAGCGTCATGTGACAGTACGGCTATCTGAAATCGTATTAGCGCTTCCAGATGAGCACCCGAGCTTTGGAGGAATGTCCGGACTTTTGGAAAATACACAGGCGGTAGGGCAAAATATTGTTGCTTATTTAAATAGTATCGCTGATTTTCAAGAAATAATGGCTTCACAGCTTACCTTTGTTATTCGTGAGCTTAAGGAAGCTGATGAGGAAGAATGATTGACTGACAGGGAGGCTTTGATTGCGATGAATCGCGAACAAGCATATATGCGAATGCTCAGCTCAGCAGCGAACATGCAATGGAATATAGCTGCTATGCTGGAAGCTAAAGCGGCTGAAGCGGAGAAAATGAAGGGCTGGATTTGCAATCATTTGAATAGTCATGCCTTTAATACGCAGCAAGCACAAGTGGAGCAGTCGCTGCAGATGCATGATCAAGTGATTGAGGTTATTGATAGTATCTCCAAGCTGAATCAAGGCATCGTGTCGACCTTGAAGGCAGTGCTTCAGAAGGATCAAGAGGAATCGGAGGACTTTGGAAATGGACTATCCTCGTTTGGCCAAGGCATCCCCTTCGGCAACAAAAACTGATGGAAAATATGCTGACTGAAAAAGAGGCAAGAGTATCCTTTCTCGCGGCTCTAGCAAGAAGCCAGCAGGCGTTGGCGCGGATGCTCGAGAGTGTTGCTGATATCGTCGATTGTTCACCTGAGGGTGCTAAGCTGCTGCTTGATAATGTAAGGTCACTTACAGACATGAAGGAGGAGATTGCAGAATCAGTCACCATTCTTCAATGGCGCAGACGAGTGAAGCGAGTTGGAGTCCCAGCAAAGCCATGGCTTCAGCCAGCGCTTCCGTTATCTGCCATTAAAAGAAGTGGAGGAGGGGGAGAAGCTGGCAAACGATAAAAGAAAAGCATCCTCCAGCATGCATGAAACGACGAGAGGAACACGCAAAGGCGCGAAGCGAAGAGCGACAGCAGGCAAAAAGACGCTTCAGCGCCGAAAGCCGGTGCATAGGAAGCGCCTTGCTCAAAAAGAAAATGAACGAGCCGAGCTCGGCAAAATCTTTAATGACGGTTATAATCATGGATTTGCCAAAGGGTTTGAGGATGGTCATCATGCAGCATATGAAAAACGGCCTTAAGCTGCCAGTGCAATTTTAAGTCTTATATCTTTTATCGTCTGTCAGGGGAGCCTGAGCGATTAGATATAGGGCTTATTGTCGTTGTGTGGGAAGCGACCAGCGGAGAATGACTCCAGCTTGAGTCAGCCCTCCGCCAAACCCATACAGAAGCATGAGCTGCCCTTGCTTAACGGTACCGGCTTGGACGGCTTCATCAATAGCAAGCGGGATAGAAGCTGCTGAGGTATTTCCGTATTTCCTGATACTGGATAATGTCTGTGCTAGTGAAAAACCAGTTTTCTCGCATAGCGATTCAATAATGCGCATATTTGCACTGTGCGGAATAAACCAGTCGATATCGTCAGGCGTTAACCCGCTCCCCTCCAAGAGCTGCAGCACACCCTCAGCTACATGACTTACTGCCCAGCGATAAACTTCTCGACCATTTTGTACAATAAAGCCATTCGTCTGAATATCATGCTCGCCAATTGCGGAAGCTAAGCTGCTGCAATATAGATGGTGTCCGCGTGCACCATCGGTGTTCGAATACACGGCTTTAATATCACCCTGTCCGTCTACCGACGCTTCGATGAGTAATGCACCAGCGCCGTCCCCAAACAAAATACAGGATGTGCGATCTGAATAATCGGTAATTTTAGATAATGTCTCAGCGCCGATAACCAAAATTTTGTGATATGCGCCAGATAGCAGCAGCCCGTTCGCCAGCTGAATGCCAGCGGCAAAGCCTGCACATGCAGCTTGTATATCTATAGCTCCGGTGCTCGTGATGTTAAAATGCGCCTGTACCTGCGATGATACACTCGGAATGATACAATCCGGCGTGGAGGTAGCCACAATAATGTAGTCGACATCAGTCACTTGTACGTTGTATCGTTCGATCATATTATGGATCGCAGCAAAGCAAAGCTGACTCGTAAATTGATTATCCGCAGCGATATGACGCTCCTTGATGCCTGTACGCTGCATGATCCATTCATCGTTGGTATCTACAAGCTTCTCTAGATCGGAATTGGTTAATATTCGTTCAGGTACGTAAGTACCGATAGCGGTAATGACGGCATTCGAATGTACAGCAGCAATTTTTCTTTCATTCATAAGCAGCACACTTCCTTTCGAAATTAGTACCAAGTACTAGTATCTGTTACTAATTTACTTCAATCGATCTTCTTTGTCAATCGAATGAATAGCAAATGTAGAAAAAGCAAACGATACATAAAGGTCCGAGGCCTAATTATATTTAGTTGGAGGATGGATATATGCGCAAACAAATCGTAGCTTTGTCTGCAGGTGTGTTGCTAAGCACATTGCTGGCAGGCTGCATGGAAAAACACGGTGAGCTTGGGAATAAAGACATCCGGTCAAACAGCATAAGATACGATGCAAATGGCAATGTATTATTGAATAAACGGTTCGCAGATGATCAGATGAATGAACAGAACCGAATTAATGGACGCAGGCTGAACAGCAATAATATTATTGGTTCACATAAAAATTATCGGATGGAGATGAGTGAGAGCATTTCAAAAGGAATTACGGATTTGCCATCCGTAAAGTTAGCCTACGTTATGCTAACTGATCATAATGCTTACGTTGCCGTATCACTGGATGAGAATGAGCCGCAAATGGATGCTAAGCTAATGAGTAGAACGAACAGCGGTTATATGGGCAAAAAAGGCGTTGAGGCTAGCAGGCGCATGAGCAGTCTGTCAACAGGCCATCTCATGCTGACCGAAAAAATGAAGGATGAAATTGTTAATGAGGTGAGGCGTTTAAAGCCTGGTGTTGAGCATGTTTACGTTTCTGCTAATCCTGATTTTGTTGGACGGATGAACGCTTATATGAATGATGTAAAGCTTGGACATCCGATTCAAGGCTTTATTGCGGAGTTTAATGCGATGACAGAACGAATCTTTCCTGCAAAGCCTGGGGAGGATAGTATGAAGGGCAGAAGCATTAAGGACAAAAGAATGATTTATGATTAATGTCTAACGTATTTATCAATAACCAGATAACTTGAGCCTAAGGAAAAATATACTTGGGCTCTTTTTCTATTCTTGTCGATGAAGCTACGTTGCAGTTTATACAACGTAATCGCCGTTACTCGCCTAACTAGGGTACGTACACTATAGTTTGTGCAATAGAATGCCTATTCTAGGGCGATATTCGTAGGTTTGGAGCTCATTCTAGTGCAATCGTACAATGTAGCCGTCTGAAACAGCTCTCATGTGAGGTTTTCATTGTGCTTAGTGCAGTGTAGGCACTTCTCCTTAATCTAGCGGAGACTAGTGCATGATAGAGCAAATCTCGGTCGTACGCAGTAAGGATGGCTGCGCATTGGAGTCTAACCTATAAGTTTAACTTAAAAAATGAAGATTTAGCGAAGCGAGAAGATCGTTTTGGAGAAACGAAGTGTTCGTCTTTGCAGGTGGATTCTTACCTTTAAATGTCTTAGGAAATCAAAGAATCTAGCTGCAACAGCGATCGTAAGAATGATCTTCTCGCGCAGCGCCCAAACGTAGATTTCTAGTTTAACTTATTATAGTAAACGAAATCTAGACAAATACTAGCGTTCCTTATGAAGCGGGGCAATCATAGAATATGATAAGAGAGGAGCTGGTCTAACTATCATGAAAGACAATCGACTACGAGAGGATGGCAGGTGAGAAGCAGTATGATAATAGGTACTGTTGCGAGTGCCAGAGATTTGCCAGTGGCCATTCGAATGGCTCAATCGGTAAAGCAGCATATGCCAAGCAGCAAGGTTGTTTGCGGCGTCATGGAGGCATCCATGCCAAGCGAAGCGTTTCATTGTCCTTATTTTGATGAAGTTATTTTGATGCAAGATACCGGCGCTTTTGCTGATATGCAAAAATTTTTTTTCCAATATACAGTCCAAGAAGCAGCTCAAGCTTGCAAGTCGTTATTAGTGAAGTATATGTATAGTAAATATATAGATGATAATCTTATTTTGTATATGGATGCGGAAACGCTGATTATCTCTCCTTTGGAGGAGCTTATTGCAATCTCGGAGAAGCATCCGATTATATTGATTGGGCAAATCATTGATCCAGAAGCGCTGGATATGGATAGACTGCTCAGTCTTCGACAAAGCGGAATTTATCACTCAGGGTTTATGGCCTTCAAAAGACATTCGAGCACGGAGCAGTTTCTACGGTGGTGGTGCAGAATTTGTGAAAATAGCTGCTGCTATGACGAGAGCAGCAAGCAATTCGCAGATCAAGACTGGCTTGATCACTCCCATACGTTGTTTGATGATGTCTACTCTTTGCGTCATCCAGGTTATTTTGTAACTGCTGAAAACCTCATGGAGCGCTGGAATATTACGCTGACGCCACACAGCGGTTATTGTATTGATGGCTTGCCGCTGCGAGCTTTGCGGCTGTCAGGCGACTTTTTGGAAGCGGCTGCTTGGATAGAAATAGAGAATGCTGAGCTGTATCAATCCTTATTTCGGAAATACAGCAAGGAACTCCCAAGTGTAAATGATGGTGCAGCTTGGAGCTATAGCTTATTTGCCAGCGGAGAAGTTGTGTCTAATCAGACGAAAGGGCTGTTTCGTCGCTGCTACTACGAGAATCCGAACTTAGACAATCCATTTTTACTATCCAACACATTTTTTAATCCAGACGATTCAAGTGAGACAGAAGATACTCCTTCTAGCTATCCTCGCATAAACAAGACTCAGCCAAAGCCGTTCAGAGCAGCTCCCGCCAAAAGAAGAAGAATCTCCGGGAGGAAGAGCAAGCGGACTCGTCATAAATCAAGGTGAAACGACTGTCGCCGTCCATTGGCGGCGCGGCGCGTTTCATTCTGAGAAATATAGGCGGAGTATAAATGTGAAACTTATACTTTCCTATATTTGAAAAAAGTCGAATAGGTAAAAATGGTCGATTCGCAAAAAAACAGACACCTATCTTAATCGGAGTAGGTGTCTGCACGTAAGCTAGATTTTTTTAGATCCGGATGGATTTGTCGTTTCAACGGTTTGTCAACATACTTTTTAAAGTCATCGGTATGAATCACGATAGCCCTTTTACTTAATAATAAATCTTTATCTCTCACCTTCCACGTATGGGACAACCGGTTTTCTCTACGAAATGCGACGAAATTATAAGGGGAAGTCGTAAATACACGAAATCCTTTTTTTATACAACCCTGAACAAAACGGACATCAGTTCCTTGACGCAGCTTCGTGGAGAACTGAACCTCTTTAAAAACGTTTTTGTGAAACATAATCGTAGCTCCAGCTATTTTCCTGCAACGGCTGTTGAAGGGTACAGAGGTTTTGCGAAGCAGCAGCTTGGAGAGATGTGGGAAATAGAAATAGCAGGAGCGCTTGCCCACGATCTCTGCGTTTGTGTTTAAAAACAGCTGCATGGCTTCCTCGATATAATAAGGGGAGTAATAATCATCATCGTCAAGCTTCGCTATATAATTGTAGCTGGCGATGGAGGTTCCATAATTCAAGCATTCTCCTAAATTTTTGTCCTGATCCACGCGGTACACGTACACATTTGGGTACTGCTCTGCCTTCTGCTTGTAGGGATGTAAGTGAATATGATTTCGGTTAACGATGATGATAAGCTCTTTTTTCATCCAGGTTTGGCGATCATAGTTCTGAAAAATATTTTTAATAAAATCTGCTCGGATGGTCGCCGTAATTATCGTTACACCTTCAACTGCGAGGTTTATCATAGGTCGTACCAGCTCGTGTTTTTTAAGAGCTTATATTTGTTTTTTTTTATAATTTTTTTGTATAGCTTGAGAAATTTACTGGTCATGACACGGTCTGAAAAATTAGCTTTAACGTAGCGTCTGCATCTGTTGGCAGAGGGGAACTTTTTCTGATGCTTTACTTTTGAGATCATATTCTTTGTATTTTTGCAGATAAGCACTGGCAGTCCGCTCAGAACCTCCGGTACGGCACCGCCTTTCTTGAAGCCAAGTACAGGCGTTCCACTTGCCAGCGCTTCAATAAGGACTAGTCCAAACGGCTCATCCCAAGTGGAGGTAAACAGCACGCAGCTCGCCTCAGACAGCAGTTTCTGCTTCTTGGTGCCGCCAACTGGACCTACAAATTGAATACGCTTATTCAAATGCGGCTTAATTTTAGACTTGAAATATTTTTTGTCATGAACCGGGCCAGCGAGGATAAGGTTGCTATTTGTTTTTTTAGCAACCTTAATCGCGAGATGAACACCCTTTTCTTTCATGATCCGGCCTAAAAAAAGAAGATAGTTTTTTTTCTTTTTTCTGAATTTATAATCCTTTAATCTAATACCGTTATGCACGTAAAAGCCCTTGTTTTCACCATATTTTTTTAATATTGTTTTACTTACATAAACGGGGAGCTGTACGTCCTTAACTCCCTTTGAATGAGAGCTACGGATCGTTGGGATTGGCGGATTCGCATTTGCGACAATGCCGTGATGGTCGTGAATGAAATCGATACGTCTTGGAAGTTTTTTTTTGATAAATGCTAGCTGCTCTTTTGCGTTGTCAGTGGGATATTCAAAGGTTTTGGTAGAACGGGCAGTCGATCCTTTTTTAGCAAATAAAAAAACCTTATGCCCGCGTCTGAGCAATTCTTCGGTTAAATAATAGACCTCGCGCTGTGTGCCGCCGTAATCTTTAGGAGGAACGGTTATCGTATTGTTTGAAATTTGAGCAATCCTCAAAGTCGCTCAGCTCCCCTTATCATAAAAGAATTCAATTATGAAACGTACCGTCGAAATTTACGCGTATATCGAACTAGCTTGCAGTGGGACATATACCGTCTTGTGCTCTTTTTTTGCGTATGGGAGCTCGTGTTTTTACGTCTGACACAAACATAATGTTTTTTGGATACAGAATATATTTTATAGCCTCTTCTTCGACATCTACCGGTCCAGCTGGAATCAGTGCCTACTTTCTTATTTTCCGGAAATTTCACTTTCCTCCACACAGACTTTCTAAAGAGAAGCGTTCCCCCCTTGACCGATCTCCGGTATTTCCACTCTCCGCCTCTGCGAAATACCATGAGCGCCTTCTTTCCTTCGAAATAAAGGTAAGAGGTATGCTTGCCGATAATTTTGGCTTTCCCTCTTTTAAGCGCTCGGGCAGATTCTCTTAAATATTTTGGCCCATAATAATCATCATCGTCGAACTTAGTTATGATGCCTTCCTTTGCTCGTGCTATTGCATAGTTCAGACATTTTCCGAGCTTGTATTTTTGCGGGAGCTTAAATACGCGGACTTCACCTTTAGGATATTTTCTCGCTCTTTCTTTCCATGCTTTAATATCCATATTATTTTTGTTGAGCACGATGATCATCTCTTTATCCTTCCAAAGCTGCCGGTCGTAATTGGCGAATACATTGTCCATAAACGAGGTTCTCATTGTACAGGCAATAATGGTTATCATGGATGTATCTCCTCCTGCATTTTAACTATTTTTGCTTTACGCTTATTCCAGGTTGATTTTTTGATCAGCTTGTATTTTTTTTCTTTGATGATTTTTTTATAGAGCTTTAGGAAATTGTCGGTCATGACGCTGTCTGAGAAATTCTCCCTCACATACCGCCTGCATTTATAGGCAGAGGGAAACCGTTTAGCGTGTCTAATTTTCGAAATCATATCTCTTGTGTTAGAACACAGCAGCTGCGGCAAGCCCTTAAGAACCTCGGGAACCGCTCCTTTCCTGAAGCCAAGCACGGGAGTTCCGCTTGCTAAAGCTTCAATGAGAACGAGTCCGAAAGGTTCATCCCAGGTCGAGGTAAAAAGCACGCAGCTCGCTCCCGACAGCAGCTCCTGCTTCTTTTTGCCGCCCACGCTCCCTACATATCGAATGCGTTTATTTAAATGAGGCTTAACCTTTGAATTAAAATATTTCCTATCGTTAACCGGACCAGCAATGATGAGCTCTTTTCCGGTTTTTTTGGCGATTTTGATAGCGAGATGAACGCCCTTTTGCTCCATCATCCGACCCATGAAGAGAAGATAGTTGCTTTTCTTTTTTTGAAAAATATAGTCCTCGACTCGAATGCCGTTATACACATAATAGCCTTTGTTTTTTCCGTATTTTCTCAATATCGTTTTGCTTACATAGACCGGAATTTGTACACCGCGCACTCCTTTGGAATGGGAGTTCCTTATCGTCGGAATAGGTGGATTGGCCTTTGCTGCAATACCGTAATGATCATGAATGAAATCGACATCATCCGGCAGGTTTTTAATGATGAAATCGAGTTGTTTTTTCGGATTGTTGGAAGGATATACAAAGGTCTGGGTAGCTTGCGATGAAGAGCCTTCCTTGGCGAACAAGATGACCTCGTGTCCGCGGCGAACCAATTCCTCAGTTAGATAATGAACGTCACGCTGCGTGCCGCCGTAATCTTTTGGGGGAACAGGTAGAGTATTTGTTGAGATTTGAGCAATCTTCAATTTCACACAGCTCCCTTAGGTTAGTATCTATGGGCATTTCTTGATAGGATATGAGCGGTTTTCAGAAGGCGACACGGCGCTTTCATTAGTTGGGCGAAGAAAGTTCCGCTGTATTCACTCTCGCATGAGCAGCTCGGCCCACACCAATCTTGCAGCAATTTAATAGATTAATAGAAACTGATTTTTTAGGGGAGATGCGAATTGAAAGGACTTATCCTATGTGCGGGTAAAGGGACGAGATTGTATCCGATCACTTTAAATTTTCCAAAAACACTTATTCCTGTAGCCAACATTTCTATTCTGCAAGCTTGCATCGAGAAACTGACTGAGCTTGCCATTGTGGAAATCGGAGTCGTTATCCATCCGTGGCAGGAAGGCTTCATTCGCGAGCAGGTTGGTCATGGAGAAGCTTGGGGAGTCGCGATCACATATATTTACCAATATGAAGCGAGAGGCATCTCAGACGCGGTCAGGCAAGCTCAGACGTTTGTCGGAGAGGAAGCCTTTCTGCTTCTGCTGGGAGACAATTTAATTTCCCAAAGCCTGACAGAGCTGAAGCTCGATGTGGAGGAAAGAGGCAGTCAGGGCTCCTTATTGCTTGCAGAGGTTGCGAATCCTCGGGATTATGGCATTGCAGAAGTGATGGAGGGACGCATCGTGCAGCTGGAAGAGAAGCCGAAGGCACCGAAGTCCAAGTTTGCGGTTCTGGGCGCTTATGCTTTTGACAGTACCATATTCGAAGCTGTGGATCATATTAAGCCATCACCTAGAGGGGAATATGAGATTACCGATGCGATTCAATGGTTGATTGAGCATGGCAAGCAGGTAACCTACCATGTGACCGAGCAGCTCAATATGGATGTCGGAACGGTGGGGCGTTGGCTGGAGGCGAATCGTCAAATGCTGGGGGTACTCCCGCCTCAGGGAGCCATTCATAAATCCGTTGTTGTAGAGAACTGTACGATCGTAGCTCCAGTGTCCATCAATCAAGGCTGCGTCCTTAAAAACTGCGTGATCGGACCGTATGTGTCGATTGGTGCAGATTCGAATATTGAGGATTGCCGTATAGAAAACAGCATTCTGCTAAGCGGCGTTCATTTGAAGCATATTCCTTACCCGCTGAAAGATACGGTGATTGGGCGCCAATCTGTTATGACGGGATTACAGGCACAGAAAGAAGGGGGAAACGAATGAAAATATTAGTGATCGGGACCGGCTATGTCGGTTCAACGACGGCTATGGTGTTTGCCGAGCTTGGCTGGAAGGTGACGGGGCTTGATACAGACGTTCACAAAATCAGACAGCTTAGACAGGGTCTGCTGCATTTCCATGAGCCGGGCTTGGAGGATTTATTGAAGAAGCATATCCAAACGGGCCAAATCAGATTTACAACGGACAAAGACAGGGCCATTCAAGAGAGCGATGTCATCTTTATCTGCGTTGGAACGCCGTCGCTGCCGGACGGCAGCGCCGATCTTCTCTTCGTTAAGCAGGTCGCCTCGGAGATCGGCCAGAAAATGAATGGCTACAAGCTGGTCGTAACCAAAAGCACGGTTCCAGTCGGGACGCAGGAGCTGGTCAAATGCTGGATTGAGGCTGCGCAGGAGCATTTCTACCCCTTCGACGTAGCGTCTAACCCGGAATTTCTCCGTGAAGGAAAAGCAGTGACAGATGCATTGAATCCGGATCGTATTGTCATTGGATCAGAGAGCAAGCGAGCGACGAATCTGCTCAAGTCGCTTTACCATTCTGCGAAATGTCCCTTTGTGATCACGACTCCTCGAACGGCAGAGCTTATTAAATATGCTTCAAATGCGTTTCTAGCTACCAAAATATCCTATATCAACGAGCTCGCTAGGCTTTGCGATGAGCTAAACGTCAACGTGAAGGATGTAGCAGGAGGAATTGGCTTGGATCCGCGTATTGGCTCAAGCTTCTTGCAAGCAGGAATCGGTTATGGGGGATCATGCTTTCCGAAGGATGTATCTGCTTTAATCCTGACGGCAAGGCAGAACAACATCGAGCTGAGCGTGCTGGAGAAGGTCGTGAAGGTCAACCAAACGCAGCATAGTTATTTGACGGACAAGGCCAGAGCGCGGCTCGGAAGCTTTTCGGGTAAAAAAATAGCGATTTTAGGCTTGGCGTTTAAGCCGGATACGGATGATATAAGGGAAGCTCCTGCTCTTCGCATCATCGAGAGTCTCTTAAATGAACGAGCCCAATTGAGGCTGTACGACCCTATTGCGATCCTTCCGAACGATGCGAAATATGAATCCGTAGCGGTATGCCTGGAGGTGGAGGAGGCGTTGCATGAAGCAGATGCGGTTTTTCTTTGCACGGAATGGCCAATCATTCGGGGAATTGATTGGGCCCAGATGAAGCATGTGATGTCGCATGGCAATGTATTCGACGGCAGGAACATCCTGAATGCGCAGGACATGCAGGCGATGGGTTACTATTATCAGAGCATTGGCAGCAACGATTAGCCGCAATTTGTCCAATCATTTCCTATGACGCTTTCATATACTATTTCAGTTGACTATTGCAAATAGAAAGAAGGCGAGAACATAGAGTATGAGTATGGAAGCAGGCATTTGGTCTCCAAGCGAGCAGCGAACGGTAGCTATTGTAGGGCTTGGTTATGTGGGTCTTCCGTTAGCGCTGCTGTTTGCCGAGAGAGGTTTTCATGTCCTTGGCATTGATTCGGATAAGCAGAAGATCGACAAGCTTAGCATAGGGAAAAGCTATATTCTAGAGGTGCAGGACGATGAGATTCAAGCAGCGATAGCTTCAAAGCGTTTCGTTCCATCGGATCAGTACAGCGAGCTGGGGTCGGCCGAAGCGGTTATGATTTGCGTCCCGACTCCGCTTACTGCTTACGGGACGCCGGATCTAAGCTTTCTTACGCAGGCGGCTAGGGAAATCGGCTGCCGGCTAAGAAAGGGACAGCTTGTTGTTTTGGAAAGCTCGACGTATCCGGGAACGACGCGTGAGGTGCTGCTCCCTCTATTAAGCGCTTTTGATTGGAAGATCGGCGAAGACGTCAATTTAGCCTATTCGCCGGAGCGGGTCGACCCAGGCAACACGGATTACCGAGTCGCACAAATTCCGAAGGTGGTCAGCGGCATTACGCCGAGCTGCTTGAGCAGGATTGTTGAGCTGTACAGCGGCGTATTCAATCAAGTGCATAGCGTTTCTTCAACGGATGCCGCTGAAATGACAAAGCTGCTGGAAAATTCATATCGTCTTGTCAATATATCCTTTATTAATGAGCTGGCAATGATATGCGATGTGTTGGAATTGAATTTGTGGGAAATCATTGAAGCAGCCAATACGAAGCCGTTTGGCTTTAAGGCATTTTATCCCGGTCCTGGGGTCGGCGGCCATTGCATCCCGGTTGATCCTTCGTATCTGGCATGGAAAATCAAGCAATATGGCATCAAATCGGATTTCATTCAAATTTCAAACACAGTCAACCGCATCATGCCGATGTACATTACGCAGCAGTTGAAATTGCATTTGGCGCCAAAGCTGTTGTCTAGCGCGCGAATCTTGGTTTATGGAGCTGCTTATAAGCGGGATATTGCCGACCATAGGGAATCAGCCTCGATCGAGCTTATTCATATGCTTCAGCTCGAGGCGGAATGCGTGATGTATCATGATCCTTATGTCCCTTCCATACAAGTCGGAGGCGAGAAGCTCATGAGCGTGGAACTGGATGAAGCTGTACTAAGCGGGCTGGATTGTGTCGTGATTGCGACGGATCATTCGAGCCTGCCGCTGCAGATGCTGCTTGAGCATGCTTCGTTTATTTATGACACTCGCAATGTGACTGGCGGGGCGGAAGGCAAAGCCAAGGTCGTGCGGTTCGGCGGAGGCTGGAGCTGACACAGCGGTTGGATGGATTTGACGCAAAAACAAGGATGGCCGCGGCCATCCTTGTTTTTGTACACACACATTAGAGGGATTCTTGGACAACGAATTTGCGATAATCGTCAGTCTGAGCAATGAGGATGCCGGTACTAAGGAAATATTCCTTTGCAGGCTTCCAGGTGTGAAGATTTGGATCCGCTCTGCGGTTGCAAACATAATTGTAACGGTTTGTTGTGAAAATTTTGAAATTCGATAAACGGCAATCTCTTAGAAAAGCAACGTCCTCGCCAAGGGAAATAGGTTGGAAACGCACCCTTTGGAATACTTTTTTGCGAAACAGCAGTGTTGCTCCGGCAATTTGTTTCGTATACGTGTTTTCTCTATTGGGAAATCGAAGGGATAAAGCCCGGTCCTCTTCCAAATAAGTGTGATACGCACTTTTTCCGATAATATCCGCTTTTGTCGTGTGCAGCGCATGAATCGCTGAGCTAACATAATAGCGTGAGTAAAAATCATCGTCATCGAATTTAGCCAGCACATTGAACCGGCTCCGTTCAGCAGCGAAATTCAAGCACTCGCCTAGACTTGCAGACTCGGGCAGCTGGTAGACGGAAATATTGGGATAGATAGCAGAGCGCTCCTGCCAATCAGCCAAGCTGAGCTGATCATTGTTCAAAATAATGATCAGCTCTTTGTTCTCCACGATTTGCCTGCCGTAATTGTTGAATATATTGTACATATACGGCAGCTTGTTCGTGCAAGTAATAATCGAAACGCCAATATCGGTCGCAGCCTTCCTTTTCTTCTTGTTCGTTTTCACCAAGCACACCACCTAGGTTTGTTCGTTAAAGTTTGCTTTCCCCTCATTTCTAATCGTATTAAATGAATTTCCCTTTTCTTAACAAGGTCTCAATCTCGTCATAGGACATTAGGTCTTGGTCGGACTGGAAGTACGGGAAGGTTACTTTCGGCAGATGGTTGTATTGATTATAGAGCTGCTCCGTTGGATGCGAAGGGAGGATGACATAATATTGCTCATCATACTTATAGGAGTAAGGCGATTCGGATTGCGAGATTAATACCTCGTGCAGCTTCTCGCCTGGTCGAATTCCGATGTCCTTGATCGGCAAGTTTGATCCTCCGAAAACATTTTTTAATACCTGAATAAGATCGATGATTTTGCATGCCGGCATCTTCATAACAAAGGTTTCGCCCCCAACGGCTACCGCAGTAGCCTTCAGCAGCAGTTGAATGGCTTCAGGCACGGTCAGAAAGAAACGTGTCATGTCGATATCGGTAAGCGTAAGCTCTTGACCGTCGATGATTTGCTGTTTGAATAAAGGAACAACGCTGCCGTTCGTTCCGAGCACATTGCCGCCGCGTATACAAACAAAGCGTGTTTTCTCGCTTAAATCATTGGCTTTAATAATGATTTTCTCGCCGATTGCTTTGGTCATTCCATAGAAGTTGATAGGATCTACCGCTTTGTCGGTCGAGACATCGATTACCTTCTCGACGCCCTGCGCGATACTTGCGCGGATAATGTTCTGGGTGCCAAGCACATTTGTTTTGAGCGCTTCGTAAGGCTGGAATTCGCAAATCGGCACATGCTTCAGGGCGGCAAGATGGAAGACGTAATCTACGTTTTGGCATGCTTCATAGACAGCATCATAATCGCGTACGTCACCGATAATGAAATTAAGCTTCGGGTTGTTGAATTTTCTTTTGAGATCGACCTGCGTAAATTCATTGCGGGAGAAGATACGAATTTCCTTCGGATCAGATCCCAATAGGTTTCTAGTCAGCTCTTGTCCCCACGAGCCGGTACCGCCCGTAATTAATACCGTTTTATTTGTAAACATGTGTCACCCTCCTCAGATACTTATGCCTGGCTTCGTGCTGCATGATCGCTCTTCTTTTACTTGCTTCTACTTATTCCAGATGACTCTATTAACGATTTTGGTATAGCTCTGAATAATTTTGACAACCTTAATGGAAACATTCGTATCCTGATAATCTGGAACCAATGGGTTTACGTGAGTGTTACTGGAGTAAATGCCAACCGCGAGTCGAATGGATTCCAAAATATCATGACCGGATACGCCTCCAATAACGACGGTCCCTTTATCCAGCACCTCCGGCCTCTCCGTACTGGTTCGAATTAATACGCCGGGGAAATTGAGAATGGCAGATTCTTCGCTTAACGTTCCGCTGTCGGAGAGAACACAGTAGGCATGCTGCTGCAGGTGGTTGTAATCTAGGAAACCAAACGGCTGGTGAATACGAACGAGGGGATGGAGCTGCAATTGCTTATCCTGCAGTTTTTTGAGCGATCTAGGATGGGCGGAATAGATGACGGGAAGCTGAAGATTCTCGGCAACGTAGTTAATGCCTTCAATCAGGGAGGTAAAACGCTCATCAATATCCAAATTTTCCTCACGGTGCGCGCTGAGCACGATATATTTCTGCTGCTCCAAGCCGAGCTGGGATAAAATATCTCTGTTGTCCACTTCATGCTTGAATTGAGCGAATACTTCGGGGAGCGGGGAGCCTGTCACAAAAATATGTTCCTTGCGAACGCCCTCTGCGAGTAAATACCTTCTGCTATGCTCCGTATAAGGTAAGTTCACATCACTGATGTGATCGACAATCCGGCGGTTTGTTTCCTCCGGAACATTCTGATCGAAGCAGCGATTGCCCGCTTCCATATGATAGATCGGAACTTTCAATCTTTTGGCGGAAATCGCGCTCAGCGCACTATTTGTATCGCCTAACAGCAGCACGGCATCCGGTCGTACCTGTACCATCAAATCGTAGGAGTGTGAAATAACGTTGCCGATTGTTTCTCCTAGATTTTTGCCGACTACGTTCAAATAATAATCGGGTTTTCTAAGCTGCAGATCTTCGAAGAAAACGTCATTGAGCTGGGGATCCCAGTTTTGGCCCGTATGCACAAAGACATGATCAAAGTATAGATCGCAGGCTTTGATGACCGACGCCAAACGGATGATCTCCGGCCTCGTGCCAAGGATCGTCATTACTTTCAATTTGTTCACCGACTACCGCCTCCGGGTAAAATATTAGTCTAAAACTCCTCCTAGCCAAGTGCATCTTCTAGATCCTTACATTAGAACTCACCTCCTATAGAGCGACTGCACGTCTATGGCTTCTGCGAACATTACTCTATTGTATTCGACCGGACTGCTAGCCGCGTCGGTCATTCAACCAACTTGAGAGAGATTTAGTTCATAGACTAGAAGATATCAGCCTTATTTTGAAAATAGACTCGCATTGCGTGGTAACGAACATATACTAGACAGAGGATTTTTCGAGTTGAACATGTCGGAGAGGGGAACGTTATGAGAAATATTCTGGTTACAGGCTCTAATGGGTTTATTGGCAAAAATCTGATAGAAGGATTATTACAGCTGCCGGATGCGGCTGTGCTATCGTGCAGCAGAAGCACAAGCAGCGAGGAGCTTCAGCAGCAATTGTCAAAGGCGGATGTCATTTATCATTTGGCGGGTATTAATCGGCCTGAGCGGCCGGAGGATTACCGTGGCAATGTTGAACTGATGCAGCGAATCATAGATGGATTGAACGCAATGACCAACAGGCCAAGGATCATATTTGCATCGACCATCCATGCAGCAGCCGACAATCCTTATGGGAGAAGCAAAAAGGAAGCTGAGGATTTACTGATTCAATATGCGAAAGAGACTTCGACAGCCATTCATATATGCAGGCTTCCGAATTTGTTCGGCAAATGGTGCAAACCGGAATACAACTCCGTTGTCGCTACTTTTTGTCATCATATATCCAGAGACTTAGAGATCAGCATCTCGAATCCCGATCAGCAGGTTGAGCTTGCTTATATCGATCACGTCATAGAGCGGTTCATGGCTTTGCTCGCACAGGATGAACCGACTGAGGATGTGTATTGCAATATAGAAACTACCTTTTCTGTCACGTTAAAGGCTTTGGCTGACCAAATCTATGATTTTAAAGCGATACGCACGCATTCAATCCTTCCCAATTTGTCGGATCCGTTTACGAAGTATTTATACTCCACTTATTTGTCCTATTTGGACCGCTCCGATTTCGCCTATGCTCTCCAAACCTTTCATGATCATAGAGGAAGCTTGTTCGAAACCGTTAAATCTCCCTACGCCGGACAGCTTTTTGTGTCGACAACAGTAAAAGGAGTGGAGAGAGGGCATCATTATCACAATACAAAGGTTGAGAAGTTTTGCGTCATTAAAGGGAAGGCAGTGGTGAAGTTCAGACATATATTCGAACAGGATTCCTTTTCCTACACGCTGTCAGACGAAAAAATAATGATTTTGGATATTCCGCCTGGTTACACTCATGCGATCGAAAACGTTACAGACGGTGAATTGATTGTGTTGTTCTGGGCAAATGAAATATTTGACGGAAACAAGCCTGATACGTACGGGAGCAAGGTATAAAAAGGAGCGGAGAGTTTATGAAAAAAAGGACGGTAAAACGTAAAGTTATGGCCAAAAGAAAGAAGACGGCAATTCGTCGAGGGACCATAAAGAAGAAAGCGAAGAGCGTGGGCTTGAAAAGGAGAGCAACGAAGCCAAGGGCGCTAAAGCTTAGAAAAAAATGGAATAGAAAAAAAGGGAATAGAAAAAGAACGTCCATAAAGAGGAGATCGGTTCCGGCAAGCCGGGAAGAACAGCTGCATGAAGGAAATACCCGCTTGATCGTCTATATCCCTTTTAATAATCTAAACGTAAGGGAAACGTTGCCGACCTCTGTCTCAGCGCTCACTTTGCCCGAGGCTAACACTCAGTTCACGGAAGCTTGGATTAATAAGAGAGTCGAAATCTTTATGAATTTCACGTTAAAGAGCCTGCTGAATCAAACCAATCCACATTATCTTGCTTATATCGTCTATCATGACAGCTCGAGGTTTTATATTGAGAATGCGCTTCTAGGCTATCCTGCACTCCCCTCTAACATCCGATTTATTTCAAGCAGTGAATACGAAGCTGAGGTTATCAGGCAGCTAGAAGGCTATAAGTACTGGTATGAGCTTCATCTTTACAGTGATGACATGTATCACAAGGCATATATCGATATGCTGTATAATTACCGGCCGAGACGGGAGACGAAGGTTCTAATCTGCCAGAATGGGTATATTTACAACTCAGTATCGAATATATTGGCCAAATATTTCAATTTCTCAAGCTCCTTTAACTGTCTGATCTATAAAGTCAGCGATTATATCAAAGGTGTGAGGCATAATATATTTCAGCCGTCGGAAACGGGGGTATGGACAGGAGCTATTCAGCTTGAGCATGAAATCATGCCATATCCGGCCTATATCAATCACGGGCATGACGCGAATACGGCGTTTTTCTTTGCACAGGAAGTACAAAACAATGCCGCTCAGGACGTTTGGACGAACAATGCAGGTTATTATTCATTGTTTGGGGATATCATCTACGATCCGTATATGAAGCAAAGGATTTTGGAAGATTTCCTTGGTGCCCCGGCACCAGTTCCGTTTCCATCGTATATGTCGGTTTAATGCAAGCAAAAAGACTGATTCTGCAGGTTGCGGACCTTGCTTGGATCAGTCTATTTGCTTGCAAACAAATGAAGAAAGGATACGGAAGGAAACGCTAATCAGCCGAGCAGGAGTCGGTATCCTGTTCGGCTGAATTTTCAAGCATTTGTTCGGTTGGATTGTTGAGCGGGTCTCATGTCGGGACAATTGAGCCGGTATGATACAGCTGTAGAAACTGGGGCGATGACGGATCATAATTTGCGATGGGGATGCTGTAGAGCATTTTATCGAGATGATAGATGTCCGGCAGCGGCTCCTCTGTGCGGTAGAGCATGAAATACGGGGTATCGGCCTGCTTCAATCCTTCTGCGATGACCTGCTCCCTCGTTCCGTTTGGTATCCAGAAATATTTGGTGCGGGAGTCGGGGTTATCCGCAATAATAGGAATGATAGATTGGTCGGGGGTTACGTCAAATAGCAATACTTTGTAGTTTGAAATATTCGATTCATATAGCGTTTCAAGAATTTGCGTGAATGATGCCGAACCTTCCGATCCATACATGATAACCGTCACGAGCGGACTAATATTTCTCCGTAAGCGTGCTTGGTGCATAACATGGTACATGATGTAGCGGCGGTTGCGTTTCTTTTCGATGTTGTTCTCGATCTGCACCGAATTGCTGTGTGGCGTTGTAAGCATGAAATCCATGAGAATCTTTGGAACATAAACCATATCGCAAATTTCGGTAAGGCGCAGGAAGTAGTCATAGTCCTCAACAGGCGTATACTGCCAGCCTGCGATTTGCATTGAATATTCTTTTTTGTACATGAAAGAGTAGCCGATGAAATAGAAATCGACGAGTCTTTCTTTTGGCTGGTCCTGCCAGATCAACCAGGTTTTCGTCGTATCTAGTCTTCTTCCGCCCCTGATTAAGCCGAAGCTTCCATAAGCGAGTCCGACATTCGGAGGGGAATATTTGAGCTTATTCCGCAGAACGCCGACAAAATTGCGATAATAGTAATTATCACTTGAAACCCATGTTAAATATTTGATTCTCGGCATGCTTTGCAAAATTTCAAAACCAACGTTCAGGGCGGTCGCGGTGCCTTGGTTTTCTTTCCTTGGAATGACTCGAACCCGCTTATCCCTGCGAGCGTAGAATCTAGCAATTTGGAGAACGTTAGGCGTAACGCCGTCAATTACGATAAGCAATTTAAAATTTCTGTATCTTTGATTCAGAATGGATCGTATCGCTCTCCTAAACAACCTGCTGTCTTGTGTATACACAGGCATAACTATACCTACATCTGCCATTGCGGAACATCACTCCCTTATATCTAGTTACCCATTTCATTGTATTCCGAGGTTCGTGTTCAGCCACGGCACCATCCTAGTAGGAATATGGAAATGGGCATAGATTTTCATTAGAATACGGCTGCGGGAGCAGATAGTAGAGTATGAGATAGACATGCAACTAGAGAGGCGCGTTTTTCGTTATTATCATTGACCATGCGGGTATTATCCTTTAAAGTTAATATGTCATTATGGTTGAATAATCCAGAAAAGATAGGCGTTTGAAGCGTTTGACCGATGTTCCAATGAGCCCTAACTAAACTTAATTCGAGGTGAGTAAAAGAACGATGATAAATAAGTTTAGTCGCGCTATGATAACCATCCTTCTGCTGACTCTTCTTTGGCCAGCTTCCCTGCAAGCGGCGAGCAATCTGCTCGTTAACGCAGGGTTTGAACAAGTTGCTGACAATGCCCCGGCGCAATGGCAGCAAGACGCTTATTTGAAAGAAGAGCACATCACCTCATACACGATATCGAGCTCAGAAGCCCACACGGGCACGTATTCGGCCGTTCTGGAAAATAAGGAAGCGAACCATTCGCGTTGGACCCAGACCATCAAGGTCAAGCCGAAAACAACCTATAAGCTGTCAGGTTATATTAAAACCGAACAAATCGGCGCAGATGCGACCGGTGCTCACTTTTTCGTAGACGGCGTGGCTGTTGCATATCCCGAAATCAAGGACACGAACGGCAAATGGGCGTATGTCCACTTTTATGCAAAGTCAGGAAAGGATCAGAAGAGCATTACTTTCGGCGCAAGTCTCGGTGGTTATGGAAGCATCAACACCGGGAAGGCCTATTTCGATGATGTCAGCGTGGAGAAAGTATCGAAGGCCCCTGGAGGGATGGAGGTATTCAGCCTTGTTGCAACAGAAACCGGACAAGCTGCCGATCCTGATGCTGCAGTTGTGCCTGTCTTGCCGCTGCTTCTAATCGCTGGACTGTTCAGCCTGCTGTTTGCTGTGATTTATAAGAAGCTTCTGCGGCAAAGGAGCTGGCTGGACGAGAAGACGCATTCGCAGGGGTTAATTCTTGCCATCGTATTTGCCGCCGCACTGGCGCTGCGGCTATGGCTGGCAGTTACGAATAAAGGTTATGTCAACGATATTGCATTGTTTATGGCATGGGCCGATCAGGCTGCAAAGCAGGGGCTTGGCGCCTTTTACCATTCGGAGATGTTTGTAGATTACCCGCCAGGCTATATTTATATTCTATATATTCTCGGTTTGATCAAGGACTTTCTCTCATTAGACGGTGCCTCAAACGCTGCGCTGCTGCTGTTTAAGCTGCCAGCCATATTGGCGGATCTTGCCGCTGCTTATTTTATCGTGCAGGCGGGCAAAAAAACAGCAGGATATTCGGTATCGCTAGGACTGGCTTTGCTGTACTTATTCAATCCAGCAGTAATTGTGGATTCGGCGGTATGGGGGCAGGTTGATTCGATTTTCGCGCTTGCACTCGTGCTGTCCATTCACGGCCTTGCACAGAATAAGATTGAGCGCGCTTCGGTGTGGTACGCAATTGCAGCGCTTATAAAGCCGCAAGCGTTTATATTCATGCCCGTGCTGCTGCTTTGGTTTATTTGCCGGAAGGAATGGAAGAAAGTTGCCATTAGCGCCATATACGGCTTTGCAACGTTTATTGTGCTCGCGCTTCCGTTCTTCTGGGAAAATGGCGGGTTATCGGGCCTTTTTCAGCTCTATAAAGGAACCCTGTCGTCTTATCCGTATGCTACTTTAAATGCGTTCAACCTTTATACGCTTACCAATGATAATTGGAAGCCGATTACGGACACTTGGCTTTTATTCTCATTTCAGACATGGGGCATGATTTTTATAGCTGCTGCTGTCGCTTTGGCTGCTTTCTTCGCACTGAGAAAGCGTGATGCTGCGGCGTCGAGCCGGGTGTATTTTATCGCTATGGTTCTGATTGCGGTCGTATATATCGGCGTGACCAAAATGCATGAGCGTTACTTGTTCCCTATTCTTCTGCTCGCAGTGCTGGCATTCCTGCAATCGTTAGACAGAAGGATGCTGTCTGTGTTTTTGGGATTCAGCCTCACAAACTTTATCAACATCACCTATGTGCTCGATTACAGCACGATTACGACGAATGTCCCATTTAATGGAATCGTGCTGCTGTGCTCACTGGCAAATATCGGGTTGCTGCTATACTTGCTTTATATCGGATATGATACTTATATAAGCGGAAGGATCAAACCCGTTGAGCCGCTGCTTCCAAGCGAAGTCGAGAGGGAGGATCACGAAGCATTATCCGCCTTCAAGACCGGAGCCATGTCACGTGTGAAGCAAAATTCGAATCGCTTTGTCCGCAAGGATTGGTTGTGGATGGGTGCAGTCACGCTTATCTATGCTGCCGTTTCACTTTACCAGCTAGGCGAAATGAAAGGCCCTGAAACCGCATGGCAGCCTGCAGCGGTCGGACAAAGCTTTTTCGTTGATTTAGGCGAGGTAAAGCAGCTCGATCGTATCAACAGCTTTGGCGGTGTAGGAACAGGCAAATACAAATATGAATTCAGTCAAAACGGTACCGACTGGGATAACGTCATGGAGATCGACAGCAGTCATGTTGCTGTATTTAGATGGAACAGTCAGCCAGCAGCGCTGCAGGCGCGTTATATCAAGCTGACGACGGTTCAGACCGGATTCTCTATGCACGAAATAGCGATTTATGAGCAAGGCAATGAAACTCCGCTTTCCATTGTGGGCATTCAGGATGAACAGGCGAAGGATGCTAAGAGAGGCAGCGTTTCATTGTTGTTCGACGAGCAGCAGCTTGCCAAATATAAGGCGACGTATATGAACGGCTCTTATTTTGACGAGATTTACCATGCGAGAACGGCGTCTGAACATATTGAGCATATTGTAGCTTATGAAAATACACATCCACCGCTCGGAAAAATTATTATTGCCATCGGCATTAAGCTGTTTGGACTGAATCCATTTGGCTGGCGCATAGCGGGCACGTTATTTGGCATTGCGATGCTGCCTTTATTGTATCTGCTCGCTAGAAGGCTGTTTAAAAGCAGCTTGTACGCAGGAATTGCCGCAGCCTTGTTCGCTGCAGATTTTATGCATTTTACACAGACGAGAATAGCGACTATTGATGTTTATGGCGTATTTTTCATTATGCTGATGTTCTATTTCATGCAAAAATATTATTCCTTAAGTTTTTACCGGGTTAAGCTGAGCGTCACGCTTCTTCCGTTGTTTTTGGCAGGGCTGTTTTTCGGAGTGGGGGTTGCATCCAAGTGGATTGTGCTCTATGGAGGAGCGGGACTCGCGGTTATACTCGGATTATCGTTATTTGAGCGTTATCGTGAGTATGCTGCGGCCAAACGTATTCTCCGTAAGGGCAAGGAGCTAAGCTCGTTGTTCAGCAAAGACAGTCTGCAGCATATCGTAACCGTCTTTCCTCGGTATACGATTGCTACGCTCGCGGTTTGTCTCGTGTTTTATATCGTCGTTCCAATCGCTATTTATGCGTTGTCCAACATTCCAGTGCTGACCGTCATGGATGAAGGCTATACGCTGAGGAGCTTAATTGATTATCAGAAGCATATGTTCAGCTATCATAGCAAGCTTGTATCGACACATCCATTTGCCTCTACCTGGTGGGAATGGCCGTTTATGAAGAGGCCAGTCTGGTATTATTCAGGCGATAATATGGCAGCAGGCATGAAATCAACCATTGTTGCAATGGGCAATCCGCTTATTTGGTGGGCTGGAATTTTTGCAATGGCGGCAACGATTTGGATCAGTATTAAGCGAAGAGACAAAGCGATGTATATCATTTGGATCGCTTTCCTTGCTCAATACGTTCCTTGGATGCTCGTTTCTAGACTTACGTTCCTTTATCATTACTTTGCAATGGTTCCGTTTATTATTTTGAGCTTAGTTTATATGTTCAAAGTAATGGAAGAGAAATGGCCGAGCTTTAAGCTCGTGCGAAATCTTTTCTTGATCGGCTCGATTGTATTGTTTGTTCTATTTTACCCTGCACTCTCTGGCATGACTGTATCCAGCTGGTATGTTGAGCATGTTCTACGCTGGTTTCCAAGTTGGCTATTTTAAGAAAGGAGCATAGCGATGAACCAATTGGCACTGAAATACAGCGTTATCGTTCCGATGTACAACGAAGAAGAAGTGATTGAGCATACGTATGAGCGGCTTAAGCTGGTGATGGATAATACGGGCGAGGCTTATGAGCTTATTTTCGTCAATGATGGAAGTAAAGATCGTACCGTTGAATTAATAGCTATGATATGTGATTTTGATCCGAATGTCCGTCTCATTAACTTTTCGCGAAATTTCGGTCATCAAATCGCGATTTCCGCAGGAATGGATTATGCACAGGGCGATGCAATTATCGTTATAGACGCAGATTTGCAGGACCCGCCTGAGGTTATCCTTGATATGATCGCGAAGTGGAAGGAAGGCTACGAGGTTGTATACGGCAAGCGGCTAAAGCGCAAGGGCGAGACGGTATTTAAAAAGCTTACTGCTAAGCTGTTTTATCGTACGCTGCGCAGCTTGACTAACGTTGATATTCCTGTTGATACCGGAGACTTCCGATTAATTGACCGGAAGGTATGCGACGTGCTGCGCGGCTTGAAGGAGAAAAACCGTTTCGTGCGCGGCTTGGTCAGCTGGGTCGGCTTTCGCCAGACGATGGTCGAATATGAGCGCGAGGAGCGATTTGCAGGCGAGACCAAATATCCATTAAAGAAAATGATCGCTTTTGCCATCGACGGCATTACATCCTTCTCTTACAAGCCGCTCAAAATTGCAACCTATATTGGCTTTACTTTATCTCTAACAAGCTTCCTTTATCTATTGGTCGTTATTTTCCAACGGATGTTCACGGGGACGACGATTACAGGCTGGGCATCGATTGTCGCCGTTAATCTGCTGTTCAACGGCATCATTCTTATGCTGCTTGGCATTATTGGCGAATATATTGGAAGAATCTACGATGAGTCCAAGAATAGGCCCCTTTATATTGTACGCGAGGTTCAGGGGTATAAGGAGCAAGGCAGCCAACACCTTGCTGCTGCCAATGAATTAGAGTTAGATCGGATGAAAGAGCATGCCTAAAGAGTCGTACAAGAAGCTGCTTGTTCAATTCATTACTTTTAATTTAGTAGGTTTATTGAACACAGCGATTGATTTTATTATGTTTTCTTTGCTAATTTGGATAGGCACCTATTATTTAATTGCTCAAGTTATCGCATATAGTGCAGGAATGCTTAATAGCTTTGTACTGAATAGCCGATATACCTTTAATAAGGTCAAAGGTGAGCCGGCAGTTTCGAAGCCGAAGCAGCTAGAAACGAGCGTAAGGTTTGTCATTTGGAATGGCATATTGCTCGGCATCACGCTGCTGCTGCTGGCAGCTCTCACGCAGTGGTGGGGCTTAAATGAGCTTCTCGCCAAGCTAATCGTGACGGTAGTAACCGTTGTGCTTAATTTTTACGGCAGTAAAAAATGGGTGTTTAAAGCAAACAAGCCGCAGATAGAGAGCAGCTAGCGGAAGGCGGGGAATATGAAGAAAATATGGTCTTATACTTTAGTAGTCATTGGGATTTTAATTTTACTTTATCCTAAGGCAAGTGAATGGTATGACAGTCATAAGCAAGAAAAGTTGATGGCGGAGTGGGAAGAAGCAAGCTTCGATGAAACAGCCGAGGAGCAGGCACAGCAGCAGTATGAGCGGCTCACAGAGCTCTTTTATGAGGAAGCTGTTGCCACGGAGCCAGCGGTCGTCAGCACGCCAACGGAAGCACCTACAGCGGCTCCTGTTGTGCAAAAAATTGCCTCCATCGCTACCATAAAGATCGACAAAATAAAGCTTAAGCTGCCTGTCGTAGAGGGTGCAACTCAGAAAAACATGAAATCCGCTACGGCGCATTTGAAAGAAACAGCAGCGATAGGCCAGGTCGGCAATGCGGCCATTGCCGGGCATCGCATGCGTGCGAAGGGCAGATTGTTTAACCGGCTGGGAGAAGTAGCGGTTGGCGATAAAATCGTCGTAGAGACAAAGGATGAAACCTACAGCTACACCGTGTATAAAGTTTCCATAGTCGAGCCTACCGATGTATCCGTACTCAATTACAACGATAAAGATAAGCTGCTTACTCTAATTACCTGTGATCCTATCGTAGATCCTACCCATCGCTTAATCATTCACGCTAAGATGTAAGCGGTGGGCAGTGCCCATTTTCTCCGCGTAACAGCACCAATGGTATCGCCCCTTCATAGTATAAGTTGACTGTATCCCTTAACCTTGTTAAACCATAAAAACCCGCGCAAGGAGGGGTGACAAACATTGAAAGGTAGCGACCATAAGAGCAAGTTTTTATTGACCAATCGCGAACGCGAGGTATTTGAACTGTTAGTACAGGATAAGACAACTAGAGATATTGCACAACAATTATTCATCAGTGAAAAGACCGTCCGCAACCATATTTCTAACGTCATGCAAAAGTTGAACGTAAAAGGTCGTTCACAAGCGGTTGTCGAGCTTATTAAGCTTGGTGAGTTACAAATCTAACATAGCACTTCAATGGACAGCATAGCGATATGCTGTCTTGTTTTGTTGTTAAGCCGGATTGTTGTGTACGTGGTGACAAACATTGAAAGGTAGCGACCATAAGAGCAAGTTTTTATTGACCCATCGTGAATGCGAGGTATTTGAGCTGTTAGTATAGGACAAGACAACTAGAGATATTGCACAGCAATTATTCATTAGTGAAAAGATCGTCCGCAACCATATTTCTAATGTCATATGGTTTGAAACACACTTGATGAGGTGCAGTTGATTCTGAAAAAGCTGTTATCTGAGATAATAGCCAGTCGTAATGGTGATATTAAGGTTGTAATGACCTGCGGCTTTCATTGGAGGAATTGGAGCAGGAAATCACGGTTGGCAACATTTAGTCTAATTTTCAAGCTCGATATTCATAGTTTCGAAATTCACCTTGCATTTGGCTCTCATCATAAAATCAATGCGCAAAACGATGGACTGACCATTCTGAGCTATGGTCAAGGAAACGATTGGTAAGCCGTGCTGGATTCCTAATTTCATGTCCGCTGCCGAACTCCTGAAAAGAACTCCTCCACTACTTCTATATCACTTCTGCTCGTGTGGAATACATACAACTCACGTGTCGGATGCAGCTTATGCAGCTCCTTATAGCCGCTCCAAGCTTCTTGCGGATTAGTGTAGTCCTGAATGACTGCCATATTCTCTAACTGACGCACACGGTTTATGGAGCTTGCCTTGATTGCTTCCACTAGCACAAAACGACCTGGATGCAAATTGGTAATCTCTCCCCATTTCATCGGCTTCACCTCGTTTTGAACGTTATATATCTATTATAGCATAGTTGCCCAAGAATGATGGAAGTGAGTGTGGATCATGTACTTTGAGTTTGACGGGGAAATAAGTACAGATACGTTTGACATATTGGAACAAATGCACAAACAAATTGTTTTAACAAATTACTCTATCAATGAAGAACTAATCACTAGTGTTGCATTAATACTCTCTGAATTTTCGAAACTTTCTGTATTTAAGTGATTCAAACAAAAAAAGATCTTTTACAATGGAATGGCAGGTAACTCCTGTCCATAATCCACTAAAAAGGGCCAATCTCATGGAAAAGAATATCCTATTTTCTTCATTTGGTAAATGGCTAGCGCCAATTTGTACGAAAACGTTCATAGATCGAGTGACCCATGCTGGTCAATATAAGTGCATCAAGAAGCTCACGACATTAGCTTACTTCAAACTCTTTCTTCATGCTGAACTGCAAGGACGAGACGAACTTCGAGACATAGCTGATGATGTCTTATGTGAAGATATTCAGAAGGAGCTTGGGCTGGAAACGATCTCGGCTGCTCAGCTATGCCGGAAGCAAAATCAAGTCGATCCCGCATTGCTGGAACAGGTTTTTGCATCGTTGGTAGAGCGTATTCACTCCCAATCTTCCTCTTCTATCTTGCGAAGGACTTTCAAAATTATAGATTCCACCACGTTCGGCAAGACAAAGTCTGGTAGTAAGATTCATACGCGAATCGCTTTCGTGAATGAGGATGACGTTGTTCAGACAAAGCCACCATTACGGTGGCAAAGACAATGATCAGACACAGATGGATGCACTTATAGATGAAGAAGGAATTACCTATGTGTTTGATCACGGATACGTGGATTACACCGCCTATGATCGCTATTGTGAGTATAACATCTTCTTCGTTACATGTCTGAAGAAGAACGCCGTGATTGAGCCTTTATCTACGTATGAATTACCGCAGGACAGCAAGGTTTCGTTTGATGAAAAGGTGCGTATTGGAACACACAAATCACAGATGAAGCATTCCCTGCGTATGGTGCAAACGGAATATTCAGAAGGGAATATGTTATTTCTACTCACGAATCGCTTTGATCTATCGGCCAATAAAGTAGGTGGAATGTACCGAAGCCGCTGGGTCATCGAAACCTTCTTCAAGTGGATGAAGCAGCATATTAAGATTAAAACGTTTTATGGCACAAGCGAAAATGTGGTAATGAATCAAGTCTGGATGGAGCTCATTTCATATTGTTTACTGACACTCATCAAGCAAGAAACCGGAATGAAGCATAGATTGCTGCAGATTTATCGATGGCTCAAAGTGTTTCTGTGAGATACCTATGACATGTGGCTTACACAAATGAACCGCAAACCAAGCCGCACATCAGCTGGACGGAAAAAGAAAGAGATACCGTGAGCATTAAAAAACTGCAACTAACGTACATTTATTCAAAAATTACCAAGTTAATAGGATGACCTTTAAGAGGTGCTCGAGCTTTTGGCTTTTTGGATCAAATATTGTTTGCTTAATTTTCTGACTTTTCATTTCCGAGCTTTATGAAACGCAAGTGATCCGAGATAAATACAATAACAATCGTATTGAGGTTCAACATAACCAAGTGGATGAATTCACCAAATTCATAAAAAAATCGTTTGAAACAGAAATGACCAACCCCCAAGAGTTGGTCATTTTATTAGACTGCCAGCAAACGATTTTATTTTTGAAATAGGGAAACGGTCTCATTAAGCTCGCTAATATGCTTCGTTAGAATATCTGATGAGGCCGCCACCTGCTTAAGCGCTGTTACTTGCTCTTCCTCCATCGAGGAGATTTCATCGATATCCTGTTTGATGCGCTCAGCGCGAATTTCCACTTCTTTCACGAGATGGTGAATTCGATTCACTCGTTCGCCGCCATTGCTCATTTCCTCAGTAATCGTTTGGATTTCGGCTTGTACGGTGACATTTGCTTCATGGATAGATCGATAGCCTAACTGAGCCTTCGTTGCAACCTCTTCTCCAAGCTCCAGCTGTTCGATGCTTTCTATCATTCGGATTTGAATCGTTTGTACGGTGCGTCGAACGTCAGCCATTTTCTCATCGATTTGCACAGATAGATTCTCGGTTTGGCCAGCGAGCTGCTTGACTCTGCCTGCTATAACCGCAAATCCTCGTCCATGCTCAGAAGCTCTTTGAGCTTCAATGGATGCATTGAGGGCTAGGATGTTAGTCTCGGATGAGATTTTGCGAATGTTCTGAAGCATCACGGCCATCTCATTAGAAAGCTGGTAGAGCAGTTTAGCATCTTGGTTGACAGATGATACAGTCATTTTGAGTTTAGCGAATTGTTCCATAAAGCTCTCGATATGCTGATTTCCTTCTTCGGCGATATGGAGCGAGTCGAATGCTTTTGTGTTAATTTTGTGCGAATTTGTCGTGATCGTTTGGAATAACCGCACGAGCTCATCGAATTCTCGTACAGATAATTGAACATATTCATCATGCTCATATAGAGATTGAGAGACCTTCATTGTAGCGGTTGCGATGTCTTCACCGGCTTGCTTGTTCTCATGGAGACCGGCGTCCATTTGATGGGAAGAGGTGACAACTTGCTCATTCGTTTCTCGTACTCTGTCGATGATTGTGCGCAGCGTTTCGGACATCATGTTAAATGAGTCGCATAATTTTCCGATCTCGTCGCGATTGCGGCTGAAGACAGACTCTACCGAAAGGTTTCCTTGCGCTAATTGTGAAATATTTATACTTAATTTACGAATGGGTACCGCGATTTCACTGGAGATCTTCCATGCGATGAGGAGAGAAACGATGATGCCAACAATAAAAACGGAACTATAGATGAGAATATTCTGTTGAAACTGCGATGTGATCAAGTCCTTTTCGGATGAATTGACGATTAATTTGGCGCGAATAAGCTGATCCAAATCAGACTCGACAAGACTCGAAATCAATACTATATTTTCGAACGCAGCTGTCTGTTCATCGACCGTTGCTTTGTCAATAATCAACTGATTCAGCTTGTCCAATTGAGATTTTAGAGAATCCAACGTTTTATTAGTAGCATCAATTTTCTCTATGATAGAGGATGCGCTTTCATTTTGTTTTAATTCAATTAATTGATCTTCAATGTAGGTGACCATCGCGTGATGTCCGCTTTTCTCGAAGGTTTGCCGGCCATTCACGATTCTTTCGATTTCAGGATCGAACTCGGATTTGAGTGAGCCTGTCAAGGCGTTCGCCTTTTCAATTGAAACGAGCATGGAGTTGTATTTGTCTATATATTTGTTGAATACAAACATCTGCGCCCCGCTTACCGTCCCCATCAATAATAACACTAGAATAAACGCGATAATCAGTTTGCTTCTAATGGGTTGGTGCCTATACCCGCTAATAATATTCATTCAATTTCCCCCTTGGAAGATAATTCATATAAAAGATACTATGAAACCCATAAAAAGTATTTAGTATTTTCAGTTATTTTGTGTAATGTTCTGACTTTATGGAAGCGATCCATAAGCAGTCTTTCTTAATAGCCGAAAAGTATATAAAAAGACAGTTTATTATAAATACTAGTCCAACTACTATCCTTTATAATGAATAAATCATGACCGGATAGTCCGTGAGGAGTGTCATGAACAGGCTTATGCCATGTGAATTATTTCAAACATGGTACACTATCAAATATTTTCAGAGGAGGAAAAAAGCATTGAGAAACTCAGCAGCAGGCAGGAAAAAATCACTGCGTAAAGCTTTGGCGTACATACTATGCGTTAGTATGTTGTTCTCATTCATACCGCCAGCAATGATTTCGGCAGCAGAAGTTACGTCAACAGCAGATACGCCGCTGAATGTGTTCCATGAAGACTTCAATGACGGGGATTCCGTTGGCTGGAGTACTTATGAATCAGCAGATGCAGCATTTCGCGGCGTTTGGTCAGTCAATGCACAGAAGCAGTATCATGTCACAAATGCTCCTGGTGCTAAAACAGTAGCAGACAGCACTTATTTTCAAAATTTGGTTTACGAAGCTGATTTGAAAATCGGCGGGGTAAACTCAGACGGAACTGGCTTGCTCTTCAGAGTAAACAATTTATCAGATAGAGTTGCTGACGGATACACTGGCTATTATGCAGCATTAACTCTAGATAAAAAAGTTACACTCGGTAGAGTAACTGGAAATGGAAATGTGTGGAAAGAATTGGTGGCGCCTAAAGCAGTCGGTGTGAATCAAGGACATGTCAAGATCGTTGCAGTTGGAAATCACATTCAAATGTACTTAAACGATATGACGACCCCGGTAATTGACTATGTCGACAATGACGGACAGCAGATTACAGTTGGCGGACAGGTGGGTATCCGTACTTGGTGGGGAACATCGACAATTGATAATATAGTCGTTAGAGAGTATTCGGAGAATAAGACTTCCGCACCTGAATTCAGTGTTGCTGCTGGTAATTATGCTAAATCGCAAGCGGTTTCATTGACATCAGCTACACCTGGAGCAGTTATCCGTTATACAACAGACGGAAGTCAGCCTAACAGCGCTTCACCGGTATTTACTGCCCCGATCACCGTGACATCTCCAACGCTTATTAAAGCGTATGCAGAGAAAACGGGAGAAATGGTCTCCGAAACGGCAGAGGCTTTCTATTCTATCGCTAGAATCGAAGCGGAATTGACGGATGATTTTGAAGATGGTAATTCGGTTGGTTGGACTACTTACACAGGTGTCCAATCAGGTGCTTGGTCCGTAGTAAACGGCAAGTACGAGGTTCAAAATGCTAGAGGCGACAAAGCGATGCTTGACGTAACTCCTGAGCAGTTTGTAATGGAAGCGGATATCAATCCATCTGCCAGCCTACAAACCAGCGGTTTTGTATTTAGAGTTACGGACCCTGGCAATGGCGCGGATAATATGAGCGGCTATTTCGCAGGAATATCTCCGAGCGGATCTCTTGAAGTTGGTAAAATGAATTCGGCTGCGAATAATGGCGCTGGAAAATGGACTGAGATTACAAGGGTCACAGCTGCCGTTTTACCAAATAAAGTTAATCAATTGAAAGTGGTAGGTCTCGACTCGACTTACTATATTTTCGTAAACGGCAAATTGGAGGTTCAATTTACGGATACGGAGTATACAACAGGCGCAGTCGGACTTAGAGCTTGGAACGATAACAACAAAGTTTCTTACGATAATGTTAAGGTTACAAGCTTAACATTCAAGGCAGAAACGTTTGATGAGAATTTTGATGATGGAAACGCTCAGGGCTGGACGACTTATGGCGGCACTTGGAGTGTTACTGACGGCAAATATAAGGTGCTCGATGGTGCTGGCTTCAAAGCGGTTGCGGATGGAACCAACTACAGCAACCTGACTTACGAAACTGATATTTCTATAAGTAATGCTACTGGCGACCAGAATGCGGGCGTCCTATTCAGAGTTAGCAACCCAACGGTTGGTACTGACAATCTGAAAGGCTACTATGCTGGCATCGGCATAGATGGGCGTGTATCTGTCGGTAAATTCAATAACGATTGGACAGGAATAGCATCGATCCCTTATCCAATCAGCCAAAACAAGGTTTACAAGATGAAAGTAGTAGCAGAAGGCAGAAATATTGACGTGTATATTGACGGCGAGATTGTAGTTAGTGTCGTAGACCGCACTTATACAGAAGGTGCTATCGGACTAAGAACATTCCTCGTAGATGCGGTCTATGACAACATCAAAGTTACGGATACAGGTAAGGTTACTCAACCGTCTTATGATTGGTCATGGGTGCAAGGTGCGGTATTCGTTCCTACGAACGTGGTTAACCAAATTGAGCAATGGCGCAGTTATGATCATGAGATTAATGATCGTGAGCTCTCCTATGCCAAAACATACGGAATTAACTTCGTTCGTGTGTTCATGCACAATCTATTGTGGGAAAATGATAAGGATAACTTCATAGCAAATATGAATGATTTCCTTGCATTAGCGGATAAATACGATATTAAGGTAGAGCTTGTATTCTTTGATGATTGCTGGAATGATTTCCCGGTATGGGGTGATCAGCTTGCACCAAGATACGGCGCGCATAACAGCCGCTGGGTGGAAGGTCCAGGTGATGCAGTAAAAGCAAACTATGCAGCTAACAAAGAGAAGCTTAAAGATTATGTCCAAGGTGTAGTAGAAGAATTCGAGAACAATGATGCAGTAGTAATGTGGAACGTTTACAACGAGCCAAGCAACGGCGAGACCGGCTTGATGGACACCGTTACGAAGCAAATTATGAACGATTCTCGAATTTGGATTAGGGAAACAGGATCAATGAAGCCGATGACTTCTACTGGCGATAAGTTCTCAGGCGGACCTTTCTCCGACTTCATTACGTATCATCCTTACGATGCCACTTATCCGATTTATCCAGAGAAATTCGGACCAAACAGCGGAGTCCTAGCTGATGAGGTAATGAACCGTTTGACGCAAACGGTACCTGGTGTAGTTGAAAACTTCGGTGACAAAGGTTTAGGTTTTGTCATGTGGGAGTTTGGCATTGGCCGTGATAACACTCGTTTCCCATGGGGCAGCGATGTTAATCCTCTAACTGAAGAACCAGCAGTTCCTTTCCATGGCGTCGTCTACCCAGACGGACATCCATGGGATGTTAATGACATTAAAGCGCTAGTTGGCGATGCTTATGACACGCTGCCGATCTTTAATGTACAGTATTTTAAAGATATCAACTTCGCTCAGCCGGTTAAGAAATCGATTACGCCTCGTATTGATTTTGACCTAGGAAACGAGAGAGGAACAGGATCACCTGATCCAACAGTGGGCATCGGTGAAGATAACTTCTCCGTAAGATGGAATGGAACAATTCAACCCGCCGTTACAGGAGACTATACGATTTATGCAGACAGCGATAACATCGCGGGAGTATGGATCGGCGGTACTAAAGTTATTGATAAGAAATCTAATGTTCGAGAAGAAGTAAGCGGTGTTACTAGCCTGACAGGTGGAGATAAGCTTGCGGTAACTGTCGAATATGTACATGCGACAGGCGATGCAAGCTTGCATGTACAATGGTCCGGACCAAACATGACGAAGCGAGTTATGCTTCCGGTATATTCCGAAATTCCTGTTGAATCCGTGTCTGTAACACCTGCTAATGTATCGGTGAAGGTAGGCGAGACAACGCAGGTGATTGCTTCCTTCGAACCGGTAAACGCTTCGAATCAACAAGTAATATGGAGCTCCAGCAAACCTGGAATCGCTGTCGTTAGTGCAGACGGCGTAGTGAAAGGTATAACAGCAGGTTTAGCAACGATTACCGCTACAACGGTTGACGGCGGGAAGACAGCCACGGCAGAGGTAAACGTGACAGCTGGAACAACCTTCACGAACCCGATTGTACCTGTCTCATCGGGTGCAGGTTCGGCGGATCCATCGATTGTATTCAAGGATGGCTATTACTACTATGTGAAGTCATTGAATGATACTTCATTAGTCGTAGCCAAAGCCAAAAGATTAGAAGACATCGGTTCAGCGCCTCGCGTGACGGTGTATACGCCGCCTGCAGGCACGATGTATTCGAAAGAGCTTTGGGCTCCGGAGTTGCAGTATATCAACGGCAAGTGGTATATCTACTTCGCTGCAGATGATGGTAATAACGCCAACCATCGTATGTATGTACTGGAAGGAAATTCACAAGATCCACAGGGCTCATATACGTTCAAAGGAAAAATTACGGATTCCACGAACAAATGGGCAATTGACGGCGCTGTATTGCAAGCTGATGATAATTCCTTGTACTTTCTATGGTCTGGTTGGCCAGGCGATGTCGATGGAAGACAGAATATCTACATCGCGCCAATGAGCAACCCATGGACGATTAGCGGTGACCGAGTATTGATTTCTACACCGACTGAGTCGTGGGAGTTGAATGGAACTCCTCGCATTAATGAAGGTCCGGAAATCTTGAAAAAAGACGGAAAAATATTCATCGTATATTCCGCTAGCGGAAGCTGGACGGATGATTACACGCTGGGTATGCTGACCAACACGGATGGCAATTTCTTGACTCCGGCTTCTTGGACGAAGAGTGGCCCGCATTTCACAAAAGTTGCCACAACATTTGGTCCAGGCCATAATACCTTTACCAAATCACCGGATGGAACTGAGGATTGGATTGTTTATCACGCGACATTGAAATCTGGCGCAAGCTGGGGTAATCGAAGCGTGAGAGCGCAGAAATTCACTTGGAATCCAGATGGAACACCAAACTTTGGAACTCCTGTAGCGTACAACGCACCGGTTGAACAGCCTTCGGGCACACCTGCTGTTGACCGTTACAAGTATGAAGCTGAAGATGCAGCACTGCACGGCAACGCGGCAGTTGTTTCATCAGAGAACAGCTCTGGCGGTAAAGTCGTCGGCAAGCTCGATACTGCCAGCGATTATGTGGAATTTACAGTTGAAGTTGCGGATGCAGGTGCTTACAGCTTGATCGTTATGGCTGAGAATGGATCTGCTGACTCTGCAATTGCTGAGCATGAATTGACGGTTAATGGTGGAACAAGTCAATCGGTTTTCTACCAAAACTTTGGTTGGAATCGTATTAATCCGACATCACTAGACGTCAATTTGAACGAGGGCACAAATACGATACGTCTTGCGAAGAAAACGAATTTTGCACAGGTGGACTACATCGTGCTTGATCGTATTGTGGCTGACGCAGCTAACATTCTTCCAGTAGAATCATTGAATGTGGATAAACCTGCTTTGAGCATTTCAGTCGGAACAACTGAGCTACTAACATCATCACTAAAACCGATTATGGTTTCGGATCAAACCGTTTCGGTGCAATCATCGAATCCTGCAGTAGCGACTGTGACTCAAGTAGGAACAGATTCTGCAACAGGAAGCGCTATATTTAAGGTAACAGCATTGGTGCCTGGTACTGCGCAAATTAAAGTTGTTAGCTCAGCGAATGGCAGCGTCATGGCGGAAAGCGTTGTAAAAGTTCTGCCGGAGAAACAAGAACCGAATCTATCGCTTTATGAAGTTGATCAATTTGATACGGCAACTTTAAATAGTGCATGGTCAGTTTTCCAAGAGTTGAAATCCAATTGGAGTTTAACAAACAATAATGGATTTATGACCATCCGTACGACAGCTACAGACATCTATCAAACCACCAACTCATTAAACAACGTATTCCTGCGTAACGTACCGGCAAGCGGGGATTTTGAAATCCTTGCGAAGTTTACTGCTCCAGTTACGAAAAATCATCAACAAGCTGGTATCATCGTATGGCAGAATGCGGACAACTTCGTCAAATTCAACCATGTATGGGCTGATGGAAAGACTCTCGAGACTGCGTACGAAATTAATGCAAAGTATCAAAAACCGGGTAACTTTGTCAAACACCCAGGTGGAGAAACGCATACACTTAAGATCAAAAAGGTAGGCAATCTTTACACAACCTACTATTGGGATGGTTATGAGTGGATTCAAGCATCTGATCCTGTTACAGCTACTCTAAGTAATATTAAAGTAGGATTCTATGCAAGTAATATCGTAGCTAGTGATTCTCCAATTGACGCGAAATTTGATTATTTTGCGATCAGAGAGATCGCAGGCGGCGTAGACTTATCTCCGAAGACAGCTTCGCTGCAAGTTGGAGAGACGGTACAGCTTGAGAACTCAGGTATAAGCGGCACTGCTGTAACATGGACTTCAGCGAACACAAATATTGCTACCGTTAGCAATACAGGTTTGGTTGAAGCGAAAGCGCCAGGAAGGGTCGCTATTCAAGCGGTATCCAATGGCGGAGATTTCAGCTCGAAATCCATCGTAACGGTTCAAGGCGATGCTACGCCAGGAGAAGAGCTGTACAGTGAAGATTTCACTAGTGGTAATACTGCTGATTGGACCACTTATGGCGGTGTATGGTCTGTAAAAGACGGAGCATATACAGTTTCAAGCGGCGCTGGATATAAAGCCATGCTGGAGACAGAACAGTTCACTGACTTCGTATTGGAAACTGATGTGAAGATTGTTAGCGGAACAGAGGCTGGCCTCGTATTCCGGGCATCTAATCCAAGTATCGGTCCTGATGCGTTAGACGGTTACTATGTCGGCATTAATGCAGCGAAGAAATTCGCTACACTAGGCATGTTCACGAACGGCAAGTGGAGTGAGATTGCTACAAGGAATTTGCCGATTGATGTGAACGAATCGTATTCGATTAAAGTTATCGTGAATGAAAACCATATCCAGGTTTACATTAACGACAATCCGCTTAACATGAATCCTTATCCGAAGTTTGATGTGGCTGAGCCATCGCATCCTTCGACAGGATCGATTGGTTTAAGAACGTTCAATGCGGTAGCTCAGTTTGATAATGTGAAGGTTAGCTCCTATGTGGAAACAATTACAGGCCCAACCTACAACAACTTAAATCAGCTGGGTGGCATTGCTGATCCGCATGCCATGTTCTATGAGGGAGTTTACTATCTCTATGGTACGGACACTGCGAATTCTCCAAATATGCAAACAGGCATTAAAGTCTATACATCGACAGATCTCGTAAATTGGACAGAGGAAGGTTACGCTCTTCGTAGAGAAGATTCATGGGGCGAAAAACAATTCTGGGCACCCGAGGTTATCGAGAAAGACGGCACGTTCTATATGTACTACGCTGTAGAGGAACATCTGGCGGTTGCAACAAGTGATTCACCGCTTGGGCCGTTTAAACAGGAGGTTAAAGAGCCAATTCATCAGAATCCAAAAGAGATCGATGCACATATCTTCACGGACGATGATGGAAAAACTTACATGTACTTCGTTCGATTCAATAATGACAATCATCTTTTGGTTGCTGAGATGAACGATGATATGAAGACGATCAAAGAAGACACAATTAAATTTGTGTTCGCTGCAACTCAGGAGTGGGAGAATAGTCAGAAAGCGCCCGTTGCAAAGATTAATGAAGGACCATTCGTCATTAAGCATAAAGGCACATACTACATGACCTATTCCGGCAACCACTTCCAAAGCCCGGATTACGGCGTAGGCTACGCTACAGCGCCGACACCGCTTGGTCCATGGACAAAGTATGAGTTCAACCCGATTATGAAAGCTAACGCGCTCGTACCTGGAGCAGGACACCATTCGTTAATTCAATCGCCGGATGGTACTGAATTGTTTATGGTTTACCACACGCACTATGCAATTGGTCAAACCGAACCAAGGAAGCTGGCGATAGACCGCGTACAATTTGTACCACAAGCAGTTGGGCCGGATCTGATGGAAGTTTGGGGTCCAACGATTACACCGCAGCTAATGCCTTCAGCTAATGGAGCCATTGGCGTTGATTCGATCGCATTGAGTGGACTTGGCGGAGCAACTGCCATTACTGCAAAAGGCGGAACATTGCAGTTGATTGCGACTGTACTTCCGAACAATGCGACTAACAAACAAGTAACATGGTCGATCTTAGATGGATCTACATTTGCTGAAATCTCGGCAAACGGCTTGTTGAAAGCTAAGGCAGATGGAACCGTAACGGTTAAAGCAGAATCAGTTAGCAATCCTTCCGTATCGAATACGATTGCTATCGCAATCTCTGGTCAAGCCGATGTGGTAGATCCAGAAGTTGCAGTCGAGTCGCTTACCATAAGCGGCCAAGGCGGAGCAACAGCAATTACGGCGAAATCTGGTTCATTGCAGTTGAATGCAGCCGCACTTCCGAACAATGCGACTAACAAAGATGTAACTTGGTCGATCGAAGTCGGTTCGCAATTCGCAACAATTACGGCTGGCGGCTTGTTGACAGCTGTAGCAGATGGAACGGTAACTGTGAAAGCAGTATCGGTAAGCAATCCAGCTGTATCGAACACGATTGTCATCACGATCTCCGGTCAAGCTGATGTGATAGATCCAGAAGTTGCAGTCGAGTCGCTTACCATTAGCGGCCAAGGCGGAGCAACTGCGATTACAGCAAAAGCTGGAACGCTGCAGCTGAATGCTGCAGTACTTCCGAACAATGCAACTAACAAGGATGTAACTTGGTCGATCAATGCCGGTTCGCAATTCGCAACAATAACGGCTAGCGGCTTGTTGAAAGCTGTGGCAAATGGATCTGTAACCGTGAAAGCAGCATCGGTTAGCAATCCAGCTGTATCGAACACGATTGTCATCACGATCTCCGGTCAAGCTGATGTGGTAGATCCTGGACCTACCAATCCGCCGGTATCGACGCCTGCTCCTGAGGCTCCAGCCAAAGTTGAAGGCAACGTCTTGACGCTTCCAGTTGTGAAGCCGGATGCGAGCGGTGTGTTGACTGTTAAGGTAGCAGCTTCCGATTTCAACAAGCTTCTTGAACAAGCGGATAGCAAGTCAGTAAGTATTAAAGTCCAAAATACAGATTCGGCGAAAACGGCTGTTGTTGCTCTAACAGCAGGACAGCTTGAAGCGGCCAAAGCAAAAGGAATTGAAAGCGTCAATGTTGATATGGGCGCAGCGACATTTACCGTTACAGCAGGTCAATTTACTGCTGGACTAGACGCATCGACAGAAATCTCGCTTTCGATTTCCAAAGTCGATAACAGCAGCTTGTCTGCTGATGCCAGCGCAATTGTCGGCAGCAACCCTGTCTACGATTTCACACTCTACATTAACGGAGCAAAAGTTTCTGATTTCGGTGGAGAAACGATTAAAGTGTCGCTCGATTATGACCTGAAATCGAATGAAAATCCAAACCAAGTTGTCGTTTACTACATCAGTGACAGCGGCAAACCCGAAATCATTAAAAATGCGAAGTATAATGCTGAGACTGGCAAAGTAGAATTTGATGCCAAACACTTTAGTAAATACACGGCTGTAAACAACGCTGTTACATTTACGGATCTCGCAAATGTGGCATGGGCGCAAACAAGTATTGAAGCGCTGGCAGCTCGTGAGATTGTGAACGGTGTAGGCAATGATAAGTTTGCACCAAGCAGCAAAGTGACTAGAGCGCAATTTATTACGATGCTGATGAACGCCTTTGAATTCACTGATTCCAGCGCAGTAAGCTCGTTCAGTGATGTGGAGGAAGGAACTTGGTATTATAATGCTGTAGCTCTTGCGCAGAAGCTTGAAATCGTTAAGGGTAAAACAGACGGCAGCTTTGGTGTAAATGATGAAATTACTCGCGAAGAGATGTCTGTTATGGCTTATCGCGCATCGAAGCTTGCAAAGGTAGACCTGAGCGCTGCAGGGGAAACGCAGCAATTTGCGGATCAATCTGATATTGCAGCTTACGCTTCAGAAAGCGTCAGCGCAATGCAAGGCGCAGGAATTGTGAATGGCAAAGGGAATAACCTCTTCGCTCCGAAGGATCATGCTTCGAGAGCAGAGGCTGCCAAAATCATTTACAGCTTATTTAATCTGTTGCCTTAATATTAAATCATAAAAAAACCGCCACCTTCTCATACCAATGAGGGGGTGGCGGTTTTTGTTGATATTTAATAATTAGCTAAACAAAAGAACCGAATAGTATATAAAAAACCATTTGTGTGTAAATACATGAACCTCTAGATTACGTAAAATTATAGATGATCATAAAAATAGAGTGTTCATAAAGGAAGGAGTGGCCTAATGAGCGGAAAAGTATTACTAACGATGGAAGAGGTAAGCAAAACTTTCCCTGGTGTGAAGGCGCTTAGCGACGTGAACTTCACCCTGCGAAAAGGCGAGGTCCACGCATTAATGGGAGAGAACGGCGCGGGCAAATCGACCTTGATAAAAGTATTAACCGGTGTTCACCCGATGGATAAAGGCAAGGTGCAGTTGAACGGGAGAGTAATTACAGCTAGGTCTCCGCTGGAGGCTCAAAGCCTTGGGATCAGTACCGTTTACCAGGAGATTAACTTATGTACGAATCTATCGGTAGCAGAGAATTTGTATATCGGCCGCGTGCCAAAGCGCAGAGGATCAATTGACTGGAAGAAAATGCACGCTGATAGTGAGCAATTGCTGAAGCGGTTGAATCTAAACTTAGACGTAAAAAAATCTCTAGCCGATTATTCAGTAGCGATTCAACAAATGGTTGCGATTGCGAGAGCGGTGGATATGTCCAGCGGTGTTCTTATATTGGATGAACCGACATCGAGTCTTGATACTCAAGAGGTGCAGCAGTTGTTTACGGTTATGCGCAAGCTTCGTGACGAAGGTATGGGAATCGTATTTGTCACTCACTTCCTTGACCAAGTTTATGATATATCCGATCGCATTACGATCTTGCGGAACGGCTCATTAGTTGGCGAGTATGAGACAAGCAAGCTGTCCAAGAGCAGTCTTGTAACCCATATGATTGGCCGTGAATGGAAAGAAGAGGACGAGCATCGCAAGACAGAGTCGAGCTACACGTCAGAAGTTGTGATGTCGGCGAAATCCCTTACGAGAGCAGGTTCGATTAATCCTGTAAGCTTGGAAGTAAAGAAAGGCGAAATCGTCGGACTAGCTGGTCTACTCGGCTCAGGCCGCTCTGAATTTGCTAATCTGATCTTTGGTATTGATCAATCAGATAGCGGTGTTATGACGATGGGATCTGAGCAATTCCAATCGATGAGTCCGAAGAAAGCGATTCGGAAAGGGATTGGCTTCTGTCCAGAGGATCGTAAAATTTCCGGTATTGTTGGCGAGTTAACGATACGTGAGAACATTATACTCGCGCTACAAGCGAAAAAAGGTATTTTCAACTATATTCCTCTTAAGAAGCAACAGGAAATTGCACAAAAATTTATCGACCTGCTGCGTATCAAAACACCGAGTATGGAACAGCGAATTGATAACTTGAGCGGCGGTAATCAACAGAAGGTCATTCTAGCCCGGTGGCTGGCAACTGAGCCTAAATTGCTAATCTTAGATGAGCCGACACGCGGTATTGATGTGGGTTCAAAAGGTGAGATTCGCAGACTGATATTGGACTTGGCGAAGTCGGGACTTTCGATTCTCATTATCTCTTCTGAGCTCCAGGAAATAATTGAGTGCGCGGATCGGATTGTTGTCCTGCGTGATCGCATGCAGGTTGGGGAGATCAGCGGCGATGACATGAATGAAACAAGCATTATGAAAATGATTGCAGAAGGAGGCGGAACAGATGAGCAATATTCGCAAACTGGCAGCTAATGTCATGCATACAAAAATAATATGGCCGATTACAGCTTTAGCCGCTATCCTATTGTTTAATTTGTTTTTTGTTCCAGGTTTTTTCAATGTTGAAATCAAAGACGGTCATTTATTCGGCAGCCTGATCGATATATTGAACCGCGCTGCGCCTATTATGGTTATCGCTATCGGTATGACGCTCGTTATTGCGAAGGAAGGAATCGATATTTCTGTAGGCTCCGTTCTAGCTATTGCAGGAGCGGTCGCTATTTCCTTGATTGGCGTTGTGCCGCTATGGATCGCGATAGGCGCTGCCCTGCTTGCCGGTGTGCTATGCGGATTATGGAATGGCGTGCTTATTGCTTACTTAGGCATTCAGCCAATGGTAGGGACGTTAATCTTAATGACCGTTGGACGCGGTATAGCCCAGCTTATTACAGAAGGTAAAGTATTGACGACGGATAGCCAGGCTTACGGATTTATCGGTAAAGGTTTTTTTCTGGGACTGCCATTCTCAATCTTTATTGCGGCATTCGTTTTCCTTCTTGTTCTTTATTTAAAGAAACGTACAGCACTTGGCTTGTTCCTGGAAGCAACAGGTACCAACAAAGTTTCCAGTGAATACGCAGGGGTTGAACCACGGAAAATTTACTTGTTTGTATACATCGTGTGCGGTTTATGCGCTGCGATTGCGGGACTGCTCGTGAGCTCGAACATCAGCAGCGCAGACGCTAATAACGCTGGTTTGTGGATTGAGCTGGATGCGATATTGGCTGTTGTAATTGGCGGAACTTCGATGCGCGGGGGACGCTTCTTCCTAGCAGGTACGGTAATCGGCGCGTTGTTCATTCAATCGCTGACAACGACGATCTATTCGATGGGCGTACCGCCTGAGCGAATTATGGTTGTCAAAGCGATTGTAGTCATCATCGTAAGCTTGATGCAATCCGATCGTTTCAGACAGATGTTCCAACAGAAGAATAAAAAGGCGGTGATCGGATGAAGCTGAACTTCCGAATTAACCAGAACAACATTATCATTCTTTCGACGCTGCTTCTTATCATTTTGTTATACGGAGCCGGTTCTGTACTTTATACAGGCTTCTTCTCTTGGCAAGTATTTTTCAATCTATTTATCGACAATGCTTATCTCATTATCGTAGCTACCGGTCTTGCATTCGTTATTATTACAGGCGGAATTGATTTGTCGGTTGCCTCCGTCGTGGCCTTTGTCAGTGTCATGTCGGCTGCACTGCTTCAGCAGGGCATGAACCCCTATGTTGTAATGGCTCTTTGCTTAATCATGGGTATCCTGTTTGGCGCAGGACAAGGCTATTTGATTCAACGCTTTGATCTGCATCCGTGGATTGTAACGTTGGCCGGGATGTTCCTGGCACGGGGCGCAAGTTATTTCATTACGACACAAAGTATCGCAATCGAAAACTCGACGTACACGGCTATCTCGAAGTTTAAAATTAATCTAGTAGGATCAAATTTTATTTCGGTTAGTGTTATCATCGCATTGGCCGTCGTCGTCCTCGCCGTCTATGTTGCCAAATATACGGAGTTCGGTCGAGCGGTATTCGCAATTGGCGGCAGTGAACGTTCGTCTGTACTCATGGGTCTTCCTGTACCGCGTATTACGATATTGGTATACACGATTAGCGGATTTTGTTCAGCGCTTGGCGGTATCGTCTTTACGTTCTACATGCTGTCCGGCTACAATCTTCATTTGATGGGGATGGAGATGGACGCAATTGCTGCTTGTGTAATCGGCGGTATTCTACTAACAGGCGGCTTCGGCTACCTGGTTGGACCTCTACTGGGCGTTATTTGTTCGGGTATTATTCAAACCATCGTCATGTATCAAGGAACGCTCAGCTCATGGTGGACAAAAATTGTGGTTGGATTCCTGTTGTTCCTGTTCATTCTCTTGCAGAGAGTTATCGTTATCCGCAGACAAAAACGCCGTGTTATCAGTCATGCTCCAGAGCTGCCGGCTAATACTGGCGGAAGGGATCAGCACACTCCTGCATCCGTTTAAACGCTGTGATAGATTCACAGCCGAATATGTTAATAAGTGCTGAATATAGCAAATTATAACGTTATTTTCTAAATACAATCTTCTTGAAACAATTTATATTAATAATGTAAACAAAACACATAGTATAAAGGGAGGAACAAAGAACATGTTTAATTTCAAAAAAAGTTCTTTTGTATTGACAACCGTTTTAGCAGTAGGTCTCTTGCTTTCAGCATGCGGCGGCAATGCAGCTAACAACAATACAGGAAAGGCACCAGCTAATACTGGTACGGAGAACACAGCTCCTGCAAATGAGCCTGCATCAGACAAGAAAATTGTACTCGGCTTCTCGCAAATCGGTGCTGAGAGCGGCTGGCGTGATGCTGAAACACAATCGATTAAAGATACTTTCGGCAACGATGCGCAATTCGAACTGAAATTCTCTGACGCTCAACAAAAACAAGAAAACCAAATTAAAGCAATCCGTACATTCATCTCCCAAAAAGTAGATGCAATCGGACTTGCTCCAGTCGTAGAAACTGGTTGGGAAACCGTATTGGAAGAAGCAAAAGCAGCTAACATCCCAGTTTTCTTGCTTGATCGTACTGTAAAAGTAAGCGATGAGTCCCTTTACACTTCATTCATTGGTTCTGACTTCATTCTTGAAGGTCAAAACGCTGCAAAAACAATGATGGAACTTCTTGGTGCTGACAAGCAAGTAAACATCGTTGAGCTTCAAGGTACAGTTGGCGCGAGTGCTGCTAACGACCGTCAACAAGGTTTCCAAGAAATCGTTGACACAAACCCTAACTACAAAATCATCAAATCGCAATCCGGTGACTTCACACGTGCAAAAGGTAAAGAAGTTATGGAAGCATTCTTGAAATCCGACGGCAAAAACATTCAAGCGGTTTACGCTCACAATGACGATATGGCTCTTGGCGCAATCCAAGCTATCGAAGAGTATGGCTTGAAACCAGGTACCGACATCTTCATCGTATCGGTAGACGGAATCAAACCTGCTTTTGAAGCAATCCGCGACGGCAAATTGAATGTAACGGTTGAATGTAACCCAGCGCTTGGACCACAATTGAGACAAGCTATCCTTGATTACAAAGAAGGAAAAACTTTGGAAAAATGGATTAAATCAGATGAGGATGTATTCTTCGGTCAAAAAGCAATCGACGCATTGCCAAACCGTACGTATTAATCTGAGAGCTTTCAAATTGCAAAGGGGCATTTGCCCCTTTGCAATTTGTTATTTTCAGAGTGAAAATGTGGCTGTATACTGAAAGAAAAGAGAATAGGAAATAGGTGAGAATGTGATAGCGAGTATTAGGAATTTGGAATTCATACAACGGTTTCAAAATCGAAGCATCAGGTTCAAGCTTCTCATTTATTTTGTCATTATCATCTTAATATCGATTGTCACATTGAGCACAGTAGGGACTGCTGTTTATAAACGATCCATAGAAGATACAACGAATGAGCATACGATCCAGATGATGGGCCAAGTTAAAAATAATCTCTCGCATTATTTCGAGGAAATGGAAAACATACTCGCATATCTAGCAAATGACGATAAGGTCATGACCTTCTTTGCAGAAGCTTCTGAAGAGATGGCTGACGATTTAGAAGCTTCAAAGCTTTGGGCAGAGGTAGAGAAAGTGATCGAAATGTATGAGAACAGACATCCCGAAATTGCCGGTATCTTAATGGTTAATAAGGGTGACCAATATGTTAGCAATAAGCTGGACCGAATGATTCGTGATCCATTAGCCTCTGAATCCTGGTACAAGCAGGCCGTTAACAACCCGGATGAGGTTTTGCTCATAAGCAAGCCAATAGGAAGAAATATAAAAGCTGAATACAATTACAGCGCTGATCAAGTGCTCTCGTTCGTTAAGGCATTCAAGGTTCCTAATACAAACCAGGTATTGGGTGTTATCCTGCTCGATATGGAGCTAAGCATTATACAAACTACGATTGAACAAGTGTCACTGGGAAAAAGTGGGTTCGTCTATATTACCGATGAAAATGGCGGCATTGTATATTCGCCGGTTAATCCTATCGTTTATCGAATTAATAGTGAATGGTTAGAAAGCGGTTACACGAATTTTGAGAAAATGATAAACAATCGATCCTTTCAAATCATGCAGGATCAATTCGAACATATTAATTGGAAAATTGTCGGTGTGTTTCCATTCGATGAATCAAAATCCTTTGTGATCAAATGGCAATTTTACACCGTTATTATCGTACTCTTCACTCTATTTCTTGCCATCCTCGTATCTTGGTTCTTCACGAATTCTATTATTAATCCTGTTCGCAAGCTGCGCAGAATTATGCATAGAGTAGAGGAGGGAGAATTGCATCTTCGATTCGAAGGCCGCTCGAAGGATGAGATCGGTCAATTAGGCGACAGCTTCAACAAAATGGTTCAAGAGATTGAACAGCTGCTCCATATGGTCTACTCCGAACAAAAAGGGAAACGGGAAGCTGAGTTGAAGGTGCTTCAAGAACAGATTAAGCCGCATTTTCTATATAACACGCTAGACACGATCCAATGGATGGCGCAAGATCGTGAAGCTGACGATATAGTTGAGATTGTAATCGCGCTTACGAATTTATTCCGGATAGGGCTAAGCAGAGGTAATGAAGTAATTTCTCTTGAAAATGAATTTAAGCATGTGGAGAGCTATTTGATTATTCAAATGATGCGCTATGAAGGCAAGCTTAGCTATCAAATTAATGATATCTCCAGCCAATTGAAGAACAGCCAAGTATTGAAACTGATCCTTCAGCCATTGGTAGAGAACGCAATCTATCACGGTATTAAGATGAAGAAAGGGAAGGGTCATATTCAAATCGAGACAGAGATAAGGGACTTTAAGCTCGTGTTGTCCGTTATCGATAATGGGATAGGCGTGAAGCCGGAGCAGCTTGAAATCATTGAGCAGGGGCTGAAAAATGTCGGAGATCCTGAGCATAAGGACGGCTTTGGCTTGTTCAATGTAAATGAACGGATTCGCTTAACCTATGGGGTGTCCTATGGGATCCAAGTTCATAGCGTATATGAGGAAGGCACCCGAGTGGATGTTTTCTTACCGCTATAGCTGGATGAATTGGAAGCTAGAACTTTATCATCAAAGGAGAGATCGTTATGTGGAAACTGCTAATAGCTGATGATGAGCCTAGAATTCGCCGCGGATTAATGAAAGTGCTTCCATGGGAGGAACTAGGCATTCAAATTGTCGGGGAGGCGGAGGACGGGATCGAAGCGCTGGAACTTGCAAGGGCGACAAGACCCGACCTCGTATTTGTTGATATCAATATGCCTTTTATGGATGGATTAGCTTTCGTAGAGGAGTTGCAGATAGAATTTAAATGCCTGGTCATCGTCATTACCGGGTATGATGAATTTAAGTTTGCTCAGAAGGCAGTGAAGCTTAATGTGTTTGATTACATCTTGAAACCAGTAGATCGTGTACAGTTAAAAGAAGTGATCGACAATGCGCTGCTAGAGCTGACGAATAAAAAACTGAAAGACGAATACCGCATCTTCACGAATAAGCAGCTGGTGACTAATTCTATTCTGATTCGTGATAATTTTTTGCGGCGGTGGGTAGGGGACCTAGTAGAGCCTGCTGAAGTAAATAAGAATTTAAGCTACTTGCAGCTCCCGATTAATGAATCAACTCGTATTGGCGTATTTAAAGTTGTGCAGAGCACAAATGTGGGTACGGTGAAGAAAGAGTGGACCAAGGATTTGTTGGATTTTGCTTCTAAGAATATCGTTGAGGATATCCTTAGTAATAAAGTCCCGCACATCGTATTTCATGATGAGAAAGGTCATATCGTAATTTTCTCTCCGCTCCAAAACGAGAGTGAGTGGATCGATTTGTGTATGGCCATCCAAAACAAATTTGAAGAAATTTTAGCAAGAATGGTTATCTATACAGATAGAATGGCAGGAGAAAACTATCTTCGCGCTGATCGAATCTATAATGAGCTTGTGAAAGACATTAATATGAAGGGCAGTTTGTCGCCAGTCGTTTTGCTAGCAAAGAAGACTGTAGAGCAGGCTTACGCGATGCCCAATCTTTCTCTACAAGAGGTTGCTGATCAAGTTCGCGTAAGTCCTAACTATTTGAGCAAGCTTCTAAAGAAAGAGATAGGGTCGTCCTTCATTGATTATTTGACTGAGGTGCGTATCAAGCAAGCGGTGTTGTTCATGAATGACCCAAGCTATAAGGTATATGAGATCGCTGAGAAGGTGGGTTATAACAGCCAGCATTATTTCAGCAAAGCTTTCAAGAAAATAACGGGGGTTTCTCCAATGTCTTATCGGAAAGGAAGCCGGTCATGAGGGTAGTGCGATTTAAGGTTATATTTTTTATTGCTGCTTTCTTGGGGCTAATCAGCTTATACTCCTGCAGCAATTCAAATACGAGCCAACCCGGTGATGAAGTGAAAATTCTGATCGGCGTGTCGCAGCCAAACTTGAATGAGCCTTGGCGCGTATTAATGAATGAGGAGATTAAGAGAGGTGCTGACACCTATCCAAACTTGAGAGTCATCTTTACGGATGGGGGGAACGACAGCGTACAGCAGAAAGAGGATCTGTATAAACTAATGGGCTACGGAATCGACCTGCTTATCGTCTCATTGGATGATCCGATTCTTCTTACCCCTACCATTACAGAAATCTATAGTAAAATACCGGTCATTGTGCTGGGCCGGGGTGTTACGGGCTATGATTACACCTTATATATTGGAACTGACAATCGGCTCATTGGAAGCAAGGCAGCCGAATATGCGAAGCAGCTGCTAGGGCCGGGAGAAAATCGGATTGTTGAAATTCTCGGACTACACGGATCGCCGATGGTTGAGGAGCGCAGCGAAGGCTTTCGTGAAGGTCTTAACGATCGCGACGACATTCGGATAACCAATTCTATCTACGCAGACTGGCAGCGTGATAAATCAGAGGATGAATTAACGAAGGCACTCCAGTTCAATTCCAATATCGACCTTATTTTTGCACATAACGATGCAATGGCATTAGGCGCGTCCATCGCGCTTCAGAAGCAAGGAATTACCGATGTGAAGATTATAGGTGTGGACGGTGTCGTAGGGGAAAAAGGAGGGCTTCAGTTAGTCGACAATGGCATCTTAACCGGAACCTTTACCAGTTCTACCGGCGGCGGAGAAGCGATCCGCTACGCGGTTGATATTTTGAGCAAGGAGAAGGGGATTCCGAAGAAGGTTATTTTGAGAAGCCATCAGATAACGAGGGAGAATGTAGATAATCATGTAAGAAAGATGATGGACCCTGAATCGAAACCGGTAAGAGAAATAACTGAAGCAAGACCTATTAAAATCGGATTTGCTCAGGTTGGCTTAGAGGGTGGTTGGCGTCTTGCGCATACCAATTCCGTTATTAATGCCGCGAAAGAAGAGAACATTGAGCTGCTCTACGAGAACGCGCTCCAGAAGCAAGACAAACAGATCGAATTAATTCGTAAGTTCATCACGAAAAAAGTGGACTTTATCGTATTTTCTCCAGTTGTGAAAACAGGATGGGACGAGGTGCTGCTCGAGGCGAAGCAGGCAGGAATTCCAGTCATTTTATCCGATAGAGAGGTTAAAGTGAGCGATGACTCCCTCTGGACAGCGTATATCGGTTCGGATTTTGTGGAGGAAGGAAGGCGTTCGGCAAGGTGGCTCGTCCATGAGATCGATGACAGCACTGTACCTGTGGATATCGTAGAGCTTCAAGGCACGAAGGATTCGGACCCGACAGTGGGACGTAAGCAAGGGTTCGAAGAAATTATCCAGAATGAACAGAACTATAGAATCATACAATCCCTGCAAGGTGACTTCACACAGCAAAATGGGAAGAAGCTCATGCTTGATGCCTTGGCCGAGCACGGCAGCAACATCGATGTGGTGTACGCGCACAATGACGATATGGCCCTCGGAGCCATTGAAGCCATCGAACAATTCGGACTGCAGCCGGGGAAAGACATCAAGATCATCTCGATCGACGCGACTAGAGCCGCGTTAAAGGCGCTGGGCACTGGCAAATTAAATTTTGTAGTGGAATGCAATCCGCTTCTCGGACCTCAGCTGATGAAGGCCGTGAAGGATTACATGGCAGGAAAAGAGCTGCCTATGAAAATCATTACTTCAGAGGGTGTTTTCACCCAAGAGACAGCTAAGCGTGCGCTTGCTACAAGGGAATATTAATGACAAACCTTGAAAGGTAGCGACCATAAGAGCAATCCTTGAATTGATTTCTCCATACAAAAAGGCACAATATGGCAGCGGATAACGCCATATTGTGCCTTTTTAACTTAGTGGAAATCAGTTTTATTATTAATGATAAATCATTTGTTATTTAACACTCGCATAATAATGACGAGCGCTTCTGCACGGGTTGCAGTCTCATTTGATGCAAAGTTGTTATTCTCGCGACCATTAATAATGCCTAGCTCACGCAATGCTTCTACCGCTCCCTTACTCCAACTTGGAATAGATGCGTCATCCGCAAAGCTGGTGTGCTCGATATCATTAATTGTTAACTCTAATGCTCTAGCCAATAATACAATCATCTCAGACCTTGTCAATTTTTGGTTTGGACGGAAGCTTGCATCTGGATAACCAGAAATGATACCAAGCTGGATTCCTTGAGCAATAGCATCTGTCGCCCAAGTTCCAATCTGGTCGCTGTCATTGAAGGCAAGCGGTGCTTTTTCATTGTCCCACTTAAAAGCATTTGACAACATTACCATAAACTCTGCGCGAGTAGCTGGCGAATTTGGCTTAAAGAAATTGTCTGGATGACCTTTGATAATGTTCAAACTAGCTGCTTGCTTAATTGCAGATTCTGCCCAGTGACCTGCAGGAACATCCTTAAACACGATCGGTGGCTGCTCTTGCTGCTCCTCAGGAGCCTCTGACTCTTCTTCTTCAACGACAGGTGGTTGTGGCTGTTCTAGCTGTGCAGGGGGAGTATAACTGCTGCCACTCGTTCTTACCGTTATGCTCGGACCATCCTCACTCCAGTTTCCAGCTTCGTCAGCCGCATCAATCTTAAACGTATAATTCGTTGCCGCTTGCAAATCTGTCACATTCAGACTAAGGGTATCTCCTGAAACGATCGCTTCTTTATTTCTATCTTGCCAGGTTACCTTATATTGTGTGACAGCGACATCATCTTCAGCCGATGTCCAGTTTAAAGTCAGGCCTGTTTGAGAGACATTAGAAGATGATACGGAACTATCATTCGGCCATGCTGGGGCAACGACATCCTCCGTCAGTTCAGTTGGGATTGAAAATTGGATTTGATCAATATCTACCCACTGCTCGGCGGAGCTGTTAGTTACAAAAAAGCCAATCGTTGCCGTACCGCTGCTGACCGGAATGTTGTCCAGTGTTACGGTTGTCCAATCGTCTGTTGTTGGACATGCTATGCTTCGAATATCGCCTCCGTAATCTTTAACTTCCATAACACAAGTATTTTGTCCGCCGCTGCTGCGCATTTGGGCAGTGAGTGTGTACGTTCCATCATCCAATTTAGAAATACTTTGCCCGATATAAGCTGAACGCGGCTCGGAAATGCCGCTCAAGCTAATATAGTAATCGCCGTTATCCGTAGCTGAGCGTTCGATATTCTCATTTTGAACAAGATGAATGCGCTCCGGAAAGTCCCTGCCATAAGTTCTCCAGCCTAAAATGTTTCCGCTTTCAAAGCTGCCGTTATTAACTAGATTAGTTGCTGGTGGCATAGCGGTGTACCCATGACGAATATAGATGCTATTTACTGGATAATTGGAGCTTGTAGCAGCTACGATATGCGTTGAATCAACGACCATTAAGCTGTTCCAATTAGCTGAATTAGTTGAAGGAACTTGGAAAGTGTGGGATTTATGCGCCCAGTTTTCACCGTTGCTATCAGCGACCATTGTATGCATCGAAGTATACGCATCTCCTGTATTGCTGCTATTTTCATCAGTTTGAAATGCTGCTACTAATCCGCCGTCGCTCAAGGTTATGACGAAAGGAGCTCCCGCTTTTTTACCGCCTTCAATTGGCGTATACAGATGCTCTCTAGGCCCGTCCCAATTGAACCCATCGTTAGAAATTTTGAATTTTATGACAAAAGGATGACCAGGAACATCGCTTGCTTCGAAAATTGTCATATATCTCCCGTCATTCATGCGCGTAATGACAGGCATGCCGTCGCGTGAGCCAGCTGCTACTCCATCGCTTATTGTAATACGTTCTCCCCAGCCCGACTCAGTCCATTGCTTCATATATAAGTTTTGATGGTTAGTGGCTCCAACTGCATTCGGGCCGTCGTCGGCATACAGTACAACGATTTCGCCGTTAATTAGTTCAAGATGAGGCTCCCACACTCCTTTGAAGTTTGGAGCGGATTCTTCAACAATTACACTGCCTTGTGGCAGATCGCCCCATGTCTCGCCGGCGTCGCTGCTTTGCTTAACACGCAACGATGTATGAACTTGACCGCCGCTCTCGACAACTTTGCGATAAGCTAGCCAGACATCGCCTGATGGCAGCAACAGCATTTGTCCATTTGCTGAATTACCATCCACTTCATTAACAGCGGTAATAGGATCTGACCAGCTATTCCCTCCATCCTCGGTACGCACGACAACAACACGCGTATTGCCTCCGCCTTCATTAGTATCAAAGGAGATAAGCCAGTTCTCGGCATCCAGCTTCAACATGCGGGGATACCATACACCACCAGATTGAGGTTGATACACGGTTTGTATTTCGGGTGCCCACACAATACCATCGGATGATGCTGCTGCGCTTAGTGAAGACATGGGCAAGCACATCAAAAAAGTGCTAAAAAATAAAGTAAGCGCTAACAAAAAACTTAATGCTCTACGTTTGTACATTTCTATATCCCTCACCTTTTGATTAGTCTTAATGAAATAGTAACGCAGTAAGAATCAATTAGATATACTCAATATGTTATATAACTCAAACTTCGAAGCTTGAAATAGGCAGGTAAGTTTTGAGGCAACTGGAAAACGGCAATCCATGCTGCTAACTTCATTGTATCGCTCTGTGAAGGCTGACGGATGAACGAACAATAGCCGCCCTACTGCTTTGAAAAGCAGTAGGGCGGCTTATTCTTCGCTTATTTCTATTTTTAGTAGCCGTCCGTAGAATGGCCCAGCTCTGCTGACAGCTCCATGCCTTCGTTGGCGATGTCTGTACCCACATGTCCAGCATCCTTATGATGCTGATCTGCCTGTTTGAGTCCTTCGGCAACTCGTTTGCCATATTCGCTGTCGGCTTCCGTAAGATTGCTAATCATTTGCTCTCGAATAACGGTGCTGCAGGTACTTAGTGCCCCGACTAAATTCGAAATCAGCTCATCGCGTTCCCACGCTTCGAATTTACGATACGTTTCACCGGCTTGCTTGAAATTATTTTGGCGGTCAATAGGTTCCTTAACCAGCTTGGCAGAATAGTAAGGCTCATAGGGGTCACCAGTAGGTGTTGCCTCAGTTAATCCGCCCATTGTAGAGGGCTCATAGTTGACATGCGGATTTTGGCCGGGTGCAATGTCTACATAAAAAGCCATCTGACCATCACGCTGATTAGTAGCAACCTCTTTTTTTGGAGCATTGATCGGCAATTGGAGATAATTTGTGCCTACTCGGTGGCGCTGCGTATCGGAATAGGAGAAAGTACGTCCTTGCAGCATTTTATCGTCCGAGAAATCCAGCCCATCTACCAATACGCCCGTGCCGAATGCGGCTTGCTCGACCTCTGCGAAGTAGTTTTCCGGATTTTTATTCAGTACCATTTTGCCAACAGGCAGCATCGGAAATTGCTCAGTGTCCCACAGCTTCGTATCGTCGAGCGGATCGTAATCAAGCTCACTATGCTCGTCGTCGCTCATCCACTGTACTTGAAGCTCCCAAGCAGGGTAGTCGCCGCGCTCAATAGCTTCGTACAAATCCTGAGTAGCATGATTGAAGTTTTTACCTTGCAGCTGATCAGCTTCATCCTGTGTTAGGTTTCGAATGCCTTGCAGCGGCTCCCAATGGTATTTGACTAGAATACCGGTACCCTCTGCATTAATCCATTTGTATGTATTCACGCCAGAGCCCTGCATTTGTCTATAATTGGCCGGGATTCCCCAAGGCGAGAACAAAAAAGTAATCATATGTGTAGACTCGGGCGACTGTGAAACAAAGTCGAAGAAACGCTCCATGCTCTGTACATTCGTGACGGGATCTGGCTTGAAAGCATGCACCATATCGGGAAACTTCATAGCATCGCGGATAAAAAAGATTTTTAAATTGTTGCCTACCAAATCCCAATTTCCGTCCTCTGTATAAAATTTAGTGGCAAATCCACGCGGGTCACGAAGCGTCTCAGGTGAATGACCGCCGTGAATTACGCTTGAAAAACGGACGAAAACGGGTGTTTGTTTGCCTGCCTCCTGAAATAGCTTGGCTTTAGTAAACTTCGCGATGGGTTCATTGCCCAGCTTGCCGTAGGCCTCGAAATAACCATGCGCACCTGCTCCCCGTGCATGTACGACGCGCTCTGGAATGCGCTCCCGATCAAAATGCGATATTTTCTCAATAAAATGGTAGTTCTCGAGCGTAGAAGGGCCACGGTTTCCAATCGTACGTATATTCTGATTGTCAGCAACGGGGTGGCCCTGACGAGTAGTCAGCACGGTATCCTTTGTTTCATCTGATGCCATAACGTTCATCCTCCAATATTTGCAAATGTCAATGCACGGGGCTAGTTTGTGTCATACTTCGATTTGATATTCATATAATAAAATTGAAGGTTGGATGCTAGTTTTGCTTAAAATTTGATAGAATTATGGTATAATTGACCCATATTTCTACATTAAATTTGACATTCGTTCGCAAAACGAAAGTGATAATTTGTATTTTATAGGAGGATAAGATGTTAAAATTCGGATTGTTTATATTATTATTTGGGTTGCTAGGCAACCCGTTTATCGCTATTCTCGTTATGCTTATCCTTCTTTATGTGCTGGATCGACGTTTTATCGGAATCATGCCAAGCGTATTCAAACCAATTAAAAGAATATCGAGAATAAAGAAGCTGAGACAGCAGATTGAGCGCTCGCCAAATGATGTGTCCTCAAAGCATGAGCTAGCCCGGCTGCTCATGGAACGGAAGAAATTTAACGAGGCTTTGCGCTGGCTTGAGCCGTTGCAGCACACGCTGGAGGAATCTGCAGAGTTTTGGGATGATCTTGGAACCGCCTATTTACACACGGGAAATGAGGAGAGCTTTCTCTCCTGCACGCAACGTGGACTGGAGCTAAACCCTCGTGTTAAATACGGCGCTCCTTATTTGCGACTTGCATCATATTATTCGAATGGCCGTACAGAGCAAGCACTAGCCTGCATAAGGGACTTCCAGGCTATCAATTCATCCTCGTGCGAGGCTTATGACCAGCTGAATGTCATTTATAAGAGACTTGGCAATGCAGCGGAAGCAAGAAGTGCTGCTGAAGAGGGGCTTCGCATCTACCGAATACTCCCCCGCTATAAGAAAAGGCAAGAGCGCAAATGGGCGATACGATTATATTTTAAAAAATAGCTTTTGTATTGTCGTTTAGATCAGGATGTTACATAATGAAAGCAATAATAGATAGAAGGGCAAGATGCAGGATATGCAGCGCAACATGTGGCTTGTGGCAATAAGTGTAATCGTCGTAATCGTGTTAATAAATAATAGTGTGTATTATTTAGTTACGAAAAAAACGTTGGAAGATTCTTTTAAGGAGGAGCTGCTGACTCATGCAGAGCGTCTGCAAATTTCGCTGGAGCAATCGCGTGAGGGCTCGGAGCAGTTTCAAAATCAGATTGGAAGGGAGCTCCGCTCTGCATCAATCGCGATTCAATATGCGTTAGACCCTGATGTTGAAAAGGTAACGACAGAACAATTAATAGAGCTGCGTGATAAGCTGGATCTTAGCCACATTACGCTGTTAAAGAAGCTGCCCGACGATATTGTGCTGTACAAGTCGTCTAACGTTAATCAGCTAAATACGAGCACGAAATCTTGGGTGCCTTGGTACGAGGTGTTCTCACAGCTGTTTGAGAATAAAAATGCTTCGGTAGACTGGCTGGGACAATCGCTTCCTAATTTTTGGAGCGGTCCTTTCGAGGTTTCTACTACCGATGTGGATAAGCTGAACAAATGGGGCTATTATTACGACGGTGCGACTAATTACATCATTGATCCTTACGTGGATTATGAACGACAAGAAGAGTATGAAATTGCAACAGGCGTTCATCGGATGATTGAAAGCTCCATAAAAAGCAGCGATTCGCTGCTAGAGATTGCCTATATAAATCCAGAAACGTTCCCTGATGGGGAAATGACGATTAATACTAATGGTGATGAGCAAGGGCATAAAGTGCAAGAGCCTATTTTTTACGGCAGCTACGAGATCAAGTCAGAGCAGGACACGGAGATGGTCCGCAAAGCCTATTTCTCCAAAAAAACGGTCACTCATCGTGAAAGGATTAATGGAAAAGAAATATTCAAAATGTATATTCCTACATTCGTAAATGAAAAGGGGATCAACATTACGGATCGTGATGGCCAGCCGATGAATAGCTTTGTCTTAATGCTGACCTCAGATTACCATGTCATTCAGGAAAAGCTGGATTCACAGTTTTTGAATGTCGGCATTATTATTCTTATCGTAACGATATGCAGTTTGTTGATTGCAGTTATTGTTATGCGCTATTATAGACATTCGCGGGATAAGGTTGTTCGTGTTACACAGGAGACGTATGTGGATGAGATCAATCAAATGTTTCAATCGATCAGGGCGCAAAGGCATGATTTCTTGAATCATGTGCAAACGATTCATTCTTTGGCCGAGCTTGGAAAATCAGAGGAGCTCATTTCCTATACGAAGGAGCTGACCGGTGATATTCGATTGATGAACGATATCATTAATATCGGAAACCCTGCAATAGCTGCACTCGTACGCTCTAAGATTTCACAAGCAGAAAGCAATAAAATACAATTTAGCTGCTCCTTTACCGGTCTTAATATGCAGGAGATGGGCGTAAAGACATTGGACGTCAACCGCATGCTTGGAAATTTAATTGATAATGCCTTTGATGAGGTGCTTAAATACGCTGAATACAGCAGGCATGTGACGCTCGTCGGCAAGCAATCAGGAAGTGCTCTTGAATTTACGATTACGAATACGTGCGAAAATGCTGAAGGTGCAGTTGTCATGCCGATCTTCGAGGCGGGTTATTCGACCAAGCAGCAGGATCATCAGGGGCTGGGGCTCTCCATCGTTAAATCCATCGCTAAGCAATACAAAGGGGAAGTTTATGTTGCAGCGGAGCCTGCAGGAAAATTAACGTTTGTTGTCAAAATCCCATAAAAAATGGGTTGTAACGCCATACCAGCTAAGCAATTAGTTGGTATGGTTTTTTAATGTCTCAAGCCAAATGATGGCATCAGGCGTGTCGGCTTGATATAATAGAAGGAATGCAAGTGAACGGAAAGGAAGCTGGTGAATGTCTGTAATGCACCTCAACGAAAAGCTGCATGCGCTGATTGAAGAGCAGTTAAACGTCCGTGTCGAGACAACGATTATGAAGCGTGGCTGGCAATATTACATGGAAGGCAAGGTAAACAGCGCTAATGAAGGAAGTCATGATCATCTTTATGGCTTCGTTAAGGGCTCTGAACTTTATGCGGTCATCCTTGATGCCGGCAATCTGCGGTATAGTACTTGTACTTGTCCATATATGGGGTTTTGCAAGCATATGGCTGCCGTTTACTTTCAATACTGCAGTCAGCAGGAGGGCGGACATTCTTTAGCAGAACGTTCTTATTTCAAGCTGCTAGGACTATCTTCCGCAAGCATGCTGCTTAAAGCAAAGCAAGCTGAACCGGAAGTGCCGCAGTCAGTACCTGCTGTTTTGCCTGATCCAGGAAAGTCAGCATCTGCTAAGGAATGGCTGGACTGGATGGAGGCGACGCATGGCGAGGTTTGGCGGAAATGCCGTCATTCTCTGCATGCGCTTCAGCCCCTGTTATCTTCTTTAAAGGGACTGGCAAGAGATTGGGAGAAGCCGCTTCAGCGATTGCACTGGGCAACTGCTATTTTATTCGTATTAGCGCAAGCCGAGCGAGCGATTAACACGGTAGATTCTTTTAGCAGATATTATCATGAGATGTCCTTTATACGAATGGCTGAGCCTTGGGTTGAACATTTATATACATTGATTTCCGAGCTGGAACCTCAGCAAATGGAGCCGAAGGAAGAGGCTTGGGCAGATGATTTAATTGCTCATGTTAGAATATGGGCTTCCAGCATGGAAAAACAGCTGTTTGATTGGGAATACATGTATTTGGCTTTATGCGAGAAGCTTTCGGAGAGCAGAAGCTGGTATGAAAGAGAGCTTTCCGCGATGCTCGAGATTTCGAAGAGTGAAGACCTGGAAGAGGTTAATGCAGGATTTCTGCATACTGCCATTGGCATGATGTACTTTTATGATATGAAGGATGAGCTCGCTATTGAACATTTTGCTTTAACAAGCTTTGACCGCTCGCAGAAGGCGATGTATCCTTGTGCCGCCCAGCGTATGCAGGAACAGAAATGGCCGCTAGTGGAGAAGTGGATGAGCTTCTTGTTCGAGCGTGTAAATAAAGTGAAAAATGGACGATCAGTAGGCCCTTTCGTAACCTTATGCCGCAGAGCCGACCTTGATCGTCCGGAGCTCGGCATCTGGACCGATTATATGACACAATTGCTGCCGCATTCTTATTCAGAATTATCTGATCATTGGCTGGATCAGAAGCGTTATGAGGAATGGGCGGATTTGCAAATGCTCGTGGGGGCCCGTCCTGAGGACGCAAGCGCTCAAGCGCTTCGAGAAATTTCAAAGCTTGCTCCGCATGCCTTGCTGCCGCTGTACCATCAGTCTGTAGAGGCATCGATCCAGTCGCGCAACCGCCAAGGCTACCGAATTGCTGTCAAGCAGCTAAAGAAGCTGGAGCGGTTATATAAGGCAGATAAGGATACAGAAAGATGGGAGCAGTATCTTACTGGACTTGTGCGCAAGCATCAGCGGCTCAGAGCGTTTCAAGAAGAGCTATGGAAAGGGAAATTGGTTACATGAGAACATACATTGGCGCTCGCAAGTTAATGATAGATGGATTCTGGAATGAAGATGACAGCGGTGCCTCTGTTCTGTTAAGCGCAGTCGATCGGAAGGATGCAGCAGATGGCAAACTGCGGTCATTGTTATTTGCATGGCATAAGTCTTCTTGGTATGGAGCAGATGTAGAAGAGATTAGCTTAGGCGAGAGGAAGCTGCTGAAAATCCCGCCTTTACTCGCAATGGACTATTTATCCTCGCCACAGCATGTAAGGCTTCTTCAGCTGGAGTGGACGGATCGATTGGCTGTTTTGATGCAAATGGCTGAGCAAATTCGAATGGCTTTGCTCAGTGGCTGGTTCACACCAGACTTCGAGCATTGGAATGAAGAGCAGCGCAGCTGGAAAATAGCGATACCGGAAGAAGAGACGAACTTCGCGCAGCGCTGGGTGGAAGGCTTGGAAGCAGCGAAAGCGAACGGCGATAAAGGAATTGAGCGCTGGCTGAGCGGTGCGGTCGAGCAAATGCTTGAGGAGAATGAAGCAGCCGCTGCGGCTTGGAAAGCGATTACTGCTGCTTCAGGCGAAGCTGCACTTCGCAGGAAATCAGCTGATGAAGATGATTGGCTGATCGCGATCGGACTGCGCAAGGATATTTTGCCCTTTCGTATTGCGCTTCAGCTTGTTGAGCCGAATGGGTCAGCCTACTGGTGTCTTCGTCCGGCGCTCCAGGATCGAGAGGGAGGCCCATGGCTTCCTATTCGATTGGATGAATGGGAGCTCGGTTGGGAGGCAGACACTGAGGATGAACGTATAATCCCGGTAGAATGGCAGCCGGAGCTTGAAGAAAAGCTTGCCAAGGAGCAGCAGAAATGGCTGCTGGCGCTGCCAGGACTGCTGGATCCAATGCAGGAGAATAAGCTTAAACTGAGCCTGACGGATAATGAAGCATGGGCTTTCTTGGAAGAGGGCAGCGTTCAACTGCTTGAGGCGGGCTGTCCAGTGCTGCTTCCAAGCTGGTGGGAAGCCGTACGCTCACGCAAGCTGCGCTTAAAGGCGAAAATGAAATCATCCGTAGGCTCGGCTGCGGAGCCGATGTTTGGACTCGACCAAATTGTCCAGTTTGATTGGAAGCTGGCTCTGGGCGATGTTAATATATCGGAAGCGGAATTTCTCCAGCTGGCTGAGCAGAATCGTCGTCTCATTAATATTGGAGGCGAGTGGGTGCATTTGGATCCACAGGATGTTACGCAAATTAAGCAGTGGATGAAGCGTTTTGGCAAGAAAAAAGGATTGTCGTTCCGCGATGTGCTGGAGATGCATTTGAGGGGCGGTATTCCGCTTGATGAAACAGATGAGCTGAGTACGGAAATGGAAGCGGAGGTAGAGCTGAATGAGCATTTGACAGCATGGCTTGAACAGCTGCAGCATACCTCGCAAATTCCGCTTGCTGAAATTCCGTCAGCTTTACTTGGCGAGCTCAGGCCCTATCAGGTTGAAGGAGTATCATGGCTGCTATTTTTAAGAAAGTTCGGGCTTGGCGGCGTACTTGCAGATGATATGGGACTTGGCAAGACGATTCAGTTTATGGCTTATCTAGTCTATATCAAAGAGAGGAAGCTGCAGTCGGGCGGTCCATCTCTCTTAATCTGTCCAACGTCAGTTATCGGCAACTGGGAAAAGGAGCTAGAACGGTTTGCTCCTTCGCTTCGGGTCATGCTGCATTACGGGAACAAGCGGGATAAAGGAGAGTCCTTCCGTGATTCAGTAGCGGAAGCTGATTTAGTCATCACCTCCTATTCACTGGCGCAGCTCGATGAAGATGAATTAAGTTTAGTGGATTGGGACGCTTTATGCCTCGATGAGGCTCAAAATATTAAAAATAGCTATACGAAGCAATCGTCAGCGATCAGACGGCTCCCTGCCTCGCACCGGATTGCGATGACAGGTACGCCGATGGAAAATCGCTTGACCGAGCTTTGGTCGATCTACGATTTCGTTAATCCTGGATATTTGGGCAATATCAATGAATTCCGCAAGGAGGTCGTTGCTCCCATTGAGAAAACGCGTGATGAGAAGCTCATTACTGGTCTTCAGCGCTGGGTGAAGCCATTTATGCTGCGCAGAATTAAGAAGGACCCTTCTATTCAGCTATCGCTTCCTGACAAAAACGAGACAAAGACCTATATGACGCTAACGGCAGAGCAAGGTGCGTTGTATGAGAATTTAGTTGCCGATCTTCTGGAGAATCTAGATAAGCTGCCGCCAATGCAGCGTCGAGGACTGATTCTCGCAGCCTTAACGAAGCTGAAGCAATTATGTGACCATCCTTCGCTGCTTGCAGCTGAGGAGAAACCGAAGATATGGGATGTAGAGCGCTCCAATAAAGTAGCGAGGCTTCTCGAAATGTGCGAGGAGATTGCTGCAGAGGGAGAACGCTGTCTTATTTTTACACAATACATTGAAATGGGCCATCAGCTTCAGCGGCTGTTAGAGGAGAAGATTGGCTTGCCAGTACCGTATTTGCATGGCGGTGTACCGAAGGTGAAGCGGGACCAAATGATCGAGCGTTTCCAAAATCCGGAGGAGCCATGCTGTGCCTTCGTACTATCGCTTAAGGCTGGAGGCACCGGACTTAACTTGACGGCAGCAAACCATGTGTTTCACTTTGACCGCTGGTGGAATCCTGCTGTTGAGAATCAGGCAACCGACCGTGCGTTTCGGATTGGACAGACAAAGCAGGTTGACGTGCATAAATTTATTACACTCGGCACGCTCGAGGAGAAAATTGACGAGATGATCGAGCGGAAGCAGTCGCTTAACGATCAAGTCGTTGGACAGTCCGAGCAATGGATTACGGAAATGTCTACTGACGATTTGAGGGAGCTTTTTGCATTGCGAAAAAGCTGGTTAAAGGGATGAGGAGAATGAAATGACGGATGATCGTTTGCGAGCCAAACAAGAAAAATTACAGCTTGAACAAGATAAATGGAATGATGAAAATAAAATAGCGCATACGGAAGACGTTGTCATAGCCGAAAATAGTCAGCTAGCGGGGTCGAATTTGGAATGGAAGAGGTTTTACGAGGTCATAAAAGAGCTAACGAACAATATGCGTAAATAGAAAAACACAGTCTGCTTGGTAAAGTAACCCGGCAGACTGTGTTTTTTTATCCCTCCCTTCAAAAATAAGAGAATTGTATCCCTATCTCATCGTTATTTGAACCTCCTTACTTTTATTCAAGCCGACTATAATAAGGGTGCAAGGCAAACAAGCAATGCCTATAAACGAGGAGGTCTTCTAAATGAAAAAGAGATCCACGCTCATTGCAACACTGCTAGTATCCATTTTGCTGGTCGCAACCGCATGCGGCACAAACAACAATGCAGAGACGAACAAAAACAAAGGAGCAGGCAACAGCAGTACGAACAAGCCAGTGGAGGCTACTGAGGCACCGGTAGAAGCTAAGGATGTTACTTTGTCGCTGCGCCATACGCAAATAAAAGAGACAAGCAAAACTCGTTTGAAAATTATTGAAGATGTGGTTGCAAAAACAGAGGAAGAGAACAAAGGACTTACTTTCAAGCTTGAAGGCATTGATGAAATCGTCAACCGCGATCAAAAGCTGAAAGCTGAAATGGCCGCCGGCAATCCTCCAGATATTTTCGAAGTATTTGGCGGTGCCGACCTGAATTTGTATGTAAAAGCGGCTCGCATGCTGGATTTAACTCCGATTATTGAAGAGCTTGGCCTTAAAGACAAGTTCGCAAGCTTAGATGAATTTACTATTGACGGTAAAGTATACGGCCTGCCTTTCGGCGGTTACAGCGAAGCAATCTTCTACAATAAAAAAATATTTACTGAGTTAGGCTTGGAAATTCCCACGACATGGGCGCAATTACTCGATGTTTCCGAGAAAATCAAAGCTGCCGGCTACACGCCATTCGGCTTGGCTGCCAAGGATGGCTGGGTTAACGGTATGCTCTGGAATACGGTTATGGAACGAAATGTCGGAATCGAAGCATTCAGTAAAGTGGTATCCGGCGAAGCGAAATGGACAGATGAAAACTTCGTTAAAGGATTTGCATCCTACGCGGAGCTTGTGGATAAGGATTATTTTACAAAAGGTGCTCTAGGCCTTGCCTATGCTGATCAAGGGGCGCAATTGCTCTCCGGCAAAGCTGCAATGGTATTTACGGGAACTTGGGACGCCAATCGTTTCTCTGGTGAAGAAGCAGGTGATCTAGCGGGCCAAATTGGTTACTTCGCCTTCCCATCTATTGAAGGCGGTGCAGGAGATCAAACCTCCATTAATGCGTCGTATTCGAACGGCTTTGGTTTCTCGGCTAATTTAAATGAAGACCAAGTAGCTGCTGCTAAGAAATTTATCGCTAATTTCTATACCGAGGAAGTTCAAAAACGTACGTTGGTGGAAGACAAATTGTTGCCTTCTATGAAGCTTAGTGATCTCTCTGGCGTAGATCCGCTTACGACTGAAATTTTAACGGTCATGGCGAATGCCTCCAGCTCTTGGAAAGCCTACGATGCGATCGTTCAGCCAGCAGTAGGGGCAGACGTTAACGTTGGTATTCAAGAGCTCATCGGGAAAGTAAGCAAGCCTGAGAAAGTAGCAGAAAAAATTCAAGCGTCGCAAGACAAAGCAAACGCGGCTAAGTAATCGTGAGATATTACATTCAGTCTGTTTGGTGAGAGGGTGTCCTTCCTTCCAGAGGGATGCCCTCTTCTCATCTCAGGAAAAGAGGGGATATTATGAACAGAGCACTCAAAAATCCGATTACCTACGTGGCGTTCATTATTCCGACGCTTGCTTTATATGCTTTGTTTTTCGTATACCCCGTCGTTGTTTCTTTTTTTTACGGTTTTTTTCGATGGGACGGAATAACCGAGAAGGTATTTATCGGCTTTGATAACTTTGTACGGCTATGGCAGGATGAGGTTTTTCGGAAATCACTTGCAAACAATTTTTACTTTATGGCGTTTTCTTTAATCGTGAACATACCGCTGGTCTTTCTGATCTCAATCATTATTAGTAAAGTAAGACGGATGCGTGACTTTTATAAGTCGGCTGTATTCGTGCCGGTCGTTATCTCAACGGCAACCGTCGCTATTTTGTTCGGTGTGCTGTACAACTATGATTCCGGTATGATAAATCAGTTTATTCGACTCATTGGACCGGAGGAGTGGGCGCGGGAGTGGCTGTCGAATCCGAAGCTCGCGATGCTCTCCATCCTAATCGCAAACGCGTGGCAAAATATAGGGTTTTTCATCGTATTGTGTTTGGCGGCTATTCTAAATATACCGAAAGAAATCGTCGAGGCTTCCAAGCTTGACGGCGTAAATGGCTGGCAGGAAACATGGTCGATTACGCTTCCGCTAGTAAGACCCATCTTGTTCGTTATGCTGCTGCTTACGGTTTCAGGGACGATGAAGGTGCTTGATATCGTACAAATTATGACTAATGGCGGTCCGTTTCAATCCACTGAGGTCATGTCGACCTATATGCTGAAGGTTGGCTTCCGTTCACTTGAGCTAGGTTACGGCAGTGCGATCGGTGTTGCTATGTTCATTATTATTTTAGTGCTTACAGGTATTTTGCAGCGCATCACGAGAAGCGAGGAGGTGCAATATTGATGAAGAAATTCCGCAGCACGCAGGGGTGGATGCACCTATTTCTGCTCAGTTATGTCACCGTATTGCTCTTCCCGCTGCTATGGCTATTCATGTCCTCGTTTAAAACAAATCGAGAAATTACGGTTAACACTTGGGCTTTGCCGACGAGCTTTAACTTTGATAACTATGTCGCGGCTTGGCAAACGGCTAACATTGGGAAATACGCGCTAAATAGTACGTTCGTTACCGTGTCAGCGTGTCTATTGACGCTTCTGTTCGCGGCGATGACCTCGTTTGCTATTGCACGTATGAAATACAAGAAATCAAACAAAATGATTTATCAATTTATTTTGCTCGGCTTGATCGTGCCGCCAGGAGCATTGTTTATACCACTTTACCGTTTGGTGCAAGGCATTAAGCTGTTTGGACAGCCGTTATATGATACGCATTGGTCGCTAATTTTGGTATACTGCACATATGCATTGCCAATTACAGTATTCATTATTTATGCCTTTATGCTCTCGATTCCAAATGAGCTGGAGGAAGCAGGGATTATGGACGGGCTTGGGGCATCGGGATTGTTTTTTAGGGTGATCATTCCTATATCCTTGCCAGCTCTCGTTACGGTATTTATTTTGAATTTTATTTCTAATTGGAACGAATATATATTATCTCAGCTTTTTATTACATCGGAATCTTTGAAAACGCTGCCTACAGGAATGGCAACCTTTAATGATGGTTATCGCACGAACTTTGCATCACTATCTGCTGCTGTAATTATTAGCATCATTCCGGTGCTTGCGGTATATGTATTTCTGCAACGACAAATTATTGAAGGCATGACGGCTGGAAGCGTGAAGGGATAAGAGAAAAGGAGCCTACTAGATGAACTTGAGACCGAAATTGATGCTTGCTTTTATATTGCTGATCATTATTCCGATGATTGGTCTCGGCATATTTTCTTTCGTGAATTCAGAGAGATTGCTGGAGAAAAAATATAGTGAGCAAACTGAAATTTCGCTTCGGGCGGTAGGGGGCAATATCCGGTATTTCTTTCGAGAGCTGGACCAGCTCTCCGACGGCAATCTGACAAGCTCAGAGGTGCAGGATACCCTGAAATACAGTACGCGTACGACTAATGATGCTAGTACATTAATTGCGATAAACCAAGCTGAAAAAGAAATGAAGCGCATCTTGTTCCAGCATCGAGCGGTAAGCTTTGTCGTGCTGTACGCAGCGGATGGAACGATGTTTCGCTCGTTTCGCAACGATCCGATTACGTTCAAGCCGATTTCCTTTGATATGCTGCAGCAGCATGCTCTGTACAAAGAGGTTACGAGACTCGGCGGACGTCCGCTATGGATCGGTCCTTATGAGCAGAGTGAGCTAACAGGCGTCGATCCTCCTCTGTTTACTCAGCTGCGCGTTGTAAAGGATATCGATACGTTTAATGATCTCGGAGTTATGATTACACAATATAAAACAGAAGAATTATCGAGTATGTTCAAAGACTTTCAGAATCCTAATGCCGATGCAGCTGAGACTAGATACCTTATCGTGAACAAATCGGGTCTCATTATGCTTGACAGCAAAAGAGAGCTCGATGGTCAAAATATTAATGGCCAAACGGATGCAATGCCGCTGCTGACGGAAAATTACAACAGTTCAAGGGTAGAGTTCGAGGATGTAGACAGTCTTGTCTCTTCCTATCAACTCGATCGCAATGAATGGATGCTTGTTTCTGTGAAGCCGTGGAATTCTTTGACGAATGAGAATGTTCGCTTCGTGCAGTGGATAGGCATGATTACGGTGCTTGGTTTGTTGTCGGCTGTACTGTTCAACGTATTCTTCGTGAACCGAGTCGCCAAATCGATTATTAAAGTAGTCAGGAAAATGAGATTGGTAGAGCAAGGGCTGCTGGACATTCGCGTAAATGCAAATGGCAAGGATGAAACTGTGCTGTTAGCTAAGAGCTTCAATAGCATGGTTGAACGTATCGGACATTTGCTAAGTGAGGTTCGCAAAGAGCAGGCACGCAAGCAGCATGCGGAAATGATGTTGATGCAGGCTCAGATCAAGCCGCATTTTTTGTTTAATACACTGGAGTCGATTAACGCTCTAGCTGCACAAAATGAAGGTGCAAAGATTATGCTTATGGTCCGCAGATTAAGTATCATGCTGCGAACGAGTATGCATCACTCGGAGGAAATAAGCATAAAGCAAGAGGTGGAGCATGTTCGAAGCTATTTAGAAATTCAAAAGTATCGTTTTGAAGAGCTTTTCAGCTATGAGTTGAACGTTGCCGCTGAAGCGCTTGATTTTACTATACTAAAGCTTACCCTGCAGCCGCTTGTGGAAAACAGTATCCAACATGGCTTTGAGGGCTATGAGGATGGGAAAGGCATATTAACGCTAGATGTCATCGCTGAGCCGCATCAAATCGTCATTATAGTCCGTGATAATGGACATGGGATGAGAACAAGCGTATTAAGCAAACTAGCGGCAGGCTCAAATCCATCCAGCAAGCAGTCGAATGCTGCGGAAATCGGAGAAAGCAGAGGTCTTGGTCTGCGAAATGTTGCAGATCGTTTGCGTATTCATTATGGACCGGCGTTTGGCATGTGGATATGCAGTGAAGAAGGCAGCGGTACGGTTATTCGTTGTGTCATTCCGAAGAGCAGAGGTGATCGGCTATGATCGGAAAAGTGCTCCTTGTTGATGATGAAGCACATATTACGAGAAATCTAGAAAAGGTTATCCCCTGGGAAATGCTCGGGCTAGCGGTTGGCGGCACAGCCAAAAATGGTATTGAAGCTTTGGAGCTGCTGGAGCAGGAGCAATTTAATTTGCTGCTTTGTGATATTCGGATGCCGATTATGGACGGGCTGGAGCTTGTGCGGCATATCCGTGATAAATCGATAACTTGTGATATTATTATGCTGTCGGGCTATCAGGATTTTGCTTATACACGAACAGCCATTCAATTTGGTGTAAATGATTATGTGCTGAAACCGATCCCTTATGATGAGCTGACGGGTGTCATAGCAAGGCTTATGTCCAATCAGCGAAGCAAGCAGAAGCAGCTGGAGGAGGAGAAGCAGAAGCTGGGTCGGATGATTGACTTGGCAAGCGAGAAAATATTATCCGATATTATTATGGATTATACGGATGTTACTGCTGCTAACTGGCTGCTAACCGGGGATGAGGCACAGCTTAAGGAGCAGCATTTCGCGGTAATTGTCCTAGACATAGATGTCAGCTCGGAGAAAATGAAGGATTGGCGGGAATGGTCGGATAAGGAACGCAAACTGTGGAATTTTGCCGTCTGTAACGTTCTTCGTGAGCAGCTGCAGCGGCTTGCTCTGCATCATGCCGTCATTCAAATTCGCGATGGTGAATGGTGTGTCCTAATTGAGACGGATAAGACGGCTGTTTTCGAGCTGGACATCATTAAAGAAAGAGCAAATATGCTGCTGGCAGCAATTAAAAGTCATGTGAAGCTGTCATTGTTTGCGGGTATTTATCATCAATTTGCATCGGTTGCCGATTTGTCCCGTGCGTATAAGCTTGTACAGCAAGGTATGCAGCTAGCGCCAGAGCACGATAGTATTGCAATATACCCATCTGAGCATCAAAAATCGTCACGAGTGGATCAAGCGTTCTGGGATACGGCTGAAAAGATTGTTGGTGCGGTTAAACGCGGCGATACTTTCGGCGTAGATAAGGAGCTGCAAGGGATTACTGAGCTTTTGCAGCGCATGAACGAGCCCTCTATGAATCGTGTTAAGCCGCTGCTGCATTTCTTTGTGCTGCATCTCATGCGGGAGATGAAGGAAATGGGAGTTTTCTCGCGCGAGCAAGAGGATATGCTGTGGCGCAGATTAGATCGTCGCTTCGGTGTCAAGGATTTGCTTTCGGTTATTAGGCAGGTGACAAATGCTGTATCTGAGAAATCAATGGATAAGAAAAAGCAATCAGAGCGATCCATGACAGAAGCCAAGGCGTTTCTTAATCGGAATCTATATCGTGATCTTAGTGTAGAGGAGACTGCGACACATGTTGGTCTAAGTTCCTCCTATTTCAGCTTATTGTTTAAACAAACATATGGGGAAACGTTTATCGAATATGTGACGCGGCAGCGAATGGAGCGTGCGAAGACGATGCTGACAGAGACGCTCAAGAGTGTGGCGCAGATTTCGAAGGAAGTAGGCTATGCAGAACGGCGTTATTTTACGAAAGTATTTATGAAATATACTGGTGAAAATCCAACCGATTTCCGCAGCAAGCGGCAAGCCGACGTACAAGATCCGGGCGGCCTTATTGAGCCTACGATGTAAAATAAAGGAGGTGCAGGAGTTTATTCCTGTACCTCCATTTTTCTTTGCTTATCAATGGCTGCTTGCTCAAGCAGATTATCGGCAAGCGAAACCCATTATGAGTTGCCGCTTTTTATTCTAGCTGCGTATGTGTGCTTATCGCGTCCGAATGATTGAATCCGCCACTAAACCCACCTCATAAGCACCTATGTGTGCTTATCGTGCCCAAATGACCGAAAGCCGCCACTAATTCGACCTCATAAGCACACATTGGACCTCTGTCAAGAAAGTAAGCTTTTTTGCTGTCATAAGCACGCATGTGGTCATATTGCGCCCGAATGAGCGAAATCCGCCACTAAATCCACCTCATAAGCACACATAGGTGCTTATCGTGCAAGAAAGTAAGCTTTTTTGCTGTCATAAGCACGCATGTGGTCTTATTGCGCCCGAATGAGCGAAATCCGCCACTAAATCCACCTCATAAGCACACATAGGTGCTTATTGCCCAAGAAAGTAAGCTGCTTTGCTGCCATAAGCACGCATGTGGTCTTATTGCGCCCGAATGAGCGAAATCCGCCACTAAATCCACCTCATAAGCACATATAGGTGCTTATCGCGCAAGAAAGTAAGCTGCTTTGCTGCCATAAGCACGCATGTGGTCTTATTGCGCCCGAATGAGCGAAATCCGCCACTAATTCGACCTCATAAGCACATATAGGTGCTTATTGCCCAAGAAAGTAAGCTTTTTTGCTGTCATAAGCACGCATGTGGTCTTATTGCGCCCGAATGAGCGAAATCCGCCACTAAATCCACCTCATAAGCACACATAGGTGCTTATTGCCCAAGAAAGTAAGCTTTTTTGCTGTCATAAGCACGCATGTGTTCTTATCGCGCCCAAATGACCGAAACCCGCCACTAATTCGACCTCATAAGCACACATAGGTGCTTATTGCCCAAGAAAGTAAGCTTTTTTGCTGTCATAAGCACGCATGTGGTCTTATTGCGCCCGAATGAGCGAAATCCGCCACTAAATCCACCTCATAAGCACACATAGGTGCTTATCGTGCAAGAAAGTAAGCTGCTTTGCTTCCATAAGCACGCATGTGGTCTTATGGAAACGATGTGATCATGTCCCGCCGATAATTTCACCTGATAGGGGCTATCCCGCCTTGGTCAATGATCTTAAGGGATAGCCCTTAATCGACAGGCGTGACAACGTAATGAGGCTAAAGTACTTTGGATTTCCCTCGTCTTTATCCTTATCTTATTAACAAGTTGCAGTGATAAACAAAATCCATTTCAGCCGAAGCAGCCTATAGAGGATTCACAAAACATGATTCGAACCGATACTAATTTCAAAGGGAATTTATCGCTAAGCAAAGAAAATGAAGAAACGGTCGTGTAGGCATTGGTTTTTTATATAAAAAGTTTCTTTCGCTACTGGCCGATAAGATTAGAATAGGTCAAATCATGCAAAATGTAGGCGAGGAAAAAAATAACGCAAGGATTCTCATATCGATGCTGGACCTTTACCAGCTGATGATAATAGGTTTCTGCATAATGCGGATTGTTGCGCATCTCGAGGCTGGATTTAATTAAGGCATCAAGCTTGTCCGCAATATCGACCATTTCACCGACGTAATCATCGGATTTGCTATGGGCGATGAAGTCAGTCATATCCTCATGAAAAAGCTGAGGCAGCTTGTTGATCATAAATTGTGCGGTTTCCCGCTCATATTGCTCGAAGGCATGCTTGATGTCTGGATTATTATGCTTGAAATTGGAGACAACATCGCCCGATAACGCTTCCGGCAAATCATGCAGGACGGCCTTTGCTACGAGCCGGTACAGATCGATGCTTTTGTTGCCAAAGCGCTCTCTTTCGAGCAGCCCGTTGAAGAGTGCAAGCGACGCAACCCGAAACGAATGCGTGGCATCATTGTCCGGCACAAGATTATAGCTTCCGTTCCATCTTTTTACTGTATCTAGGCTGACGATGTATTGAATAAACTCATAAAATCCGTCCTGCTTATCGTATTCGTCCAGCAGCCAGCGGATGGAAGCGAGCTTAGTATCAAGCAGCGTCTGCTTAAGCTCCTTATGCTTGGCATGAAAGAAAGGATTCGAATCATATTCGGATTCTCTTCGGCAATAAAGATAGGCATCGAGTGTATCGATGGCGTCGACCAAACGGCCAATATGCGTATCATCCTGCGCGTTGACGATATAATCAAATGCTTGTGCCTGCAGCGACTTAGAAAGATAAGAAACAATTTCCTTGCTGAGCTCGATTTCGAAATCGAGGATATGGTTCATGACGAGCGATTCTTTTTTGGTCACATGCTTGATAGAGCCGGTTCCTGTATTTTTAAGGTCTCCCCACAAACATCTACCCAGCAGCCCCAGTTTATCCACCGGCTGCTCATACACTTTTTCCTCAATAATACCAATTAGAATAGCTAATGCCGCGCATCTAAAGCTATGAGTGGAAGCGTTGTCCTCGAAGCGCGGAGCGAACTCACTCCACCGAGGCACATATTGCATGCGAATAATTGTATTCGTAAATTTACCATTTTTCATTTGCAGTGCTCCTTTGCCAGTCTCTTTTCGAGAGTTGCCGTTCATGTGCAGGAGTGACTATGTTATTATAAAGCTTATAAACAAAAACGACTAGATAAGTTGACCTTGAAAAATGATCTTCTCGCGCAGCGCCAAAACGTGAATTTCTAGTGTAACTTATAATAGATGGAGTAGATGAGGAGATTTGTATGCGTGAATTTGGTTTAGCCTTTAATCGGCATTTTGAACGATGGATGTTTATTCTTATTCCAGGCTCTTTAATTTTTGGTTTTATATTCGCGCGGCAGTTGCAGCCGTATATCGAGACGGTGCCTTATCTATTCGCTTATGTGACTTTAACGATGGCTATTGGCTGCGGCCTTGGACAATTGCGCGAGGTGATGAAGAGGCCTGGGATTATGGCTTTGACCTTCGTCATAGCTCATGTCATATCTCCGCTTGTCGCTTTCGGTCTTGGATCGCTTGTATTTGGTGCGGATTCGCCATATGTGGTTGGTCTCGTTTTGTTTACGATTATTCCGATCGGAGTATCGACGGTTTTATGGGTTGGGATGTCAGGCGGGAGTGTACCGCTTATGCTGGCAATGGTGGTGCTGGATTCAGCGTTAAGCCCGCTTGTCGTGCCGGCAGGCATCCATCTCTTTTTTGACTCAGCGGTTGAGGTGAAGGCAGGGCCGATCATTATTGATCTGCTTATCATTATTGTGCTGCCAACCATTATTGGTGTCGGGCTTAATCAAATGAGCCGCGGACGCATTCAAAATGCTGTCGCACCCTACACATCGCCGCTCTCGAAGCTATGCTTCGTTGCTGTTGTTTCATTGAATGCTTCTGCAATTGCGCCGCATCTAGACAAGCTGAAGCAGGATATGGTGCTGTTGATACCGCTAGTTGTTGTGCTGGTTGGCCTATGCTATGCCTTTGGTTATATAGGAACAGCGAAGCTTCGCAATTATGAGCAGCAGGTGACGGTTTCCTATGCGACAGGAATGCGGAATATTTCACTTGGTATCGTGCTTGCTCTCGGTTATTTCAGTCCGCTTGCAGCAGTTCCAGTCGTGCTGTCGATCCTTATCCAGCAGCCGCTTGCAACGGTGCATCATTATGTTTTACAAAAACTTAATAGAAACAAAGCTGGCGAAAGTCCAGTACCGCATGTACGATAAACGTTGAATGCAAGCTTCGCAGCATGACTGCGAATGATGCACCGTTGCAAATCGAAGACAGTGAGGACACAGGGAGTGAATGGGATGAATAGCTTTCGGACCAGGCTGACGCTAATTATGATTGTCATGATCGCCTTATCGGTTAGTGCAGCAGGGTTATTTATGGTTAAAACGTTTAAAGAAACCCATATCGAAGCTCTTGAGGACAATATGGTGCGCGAGATGCAAATCATTTCGGCAAAAATGGAATGGAAGTCTGGAGATTTACCATCGCTATACTCCTATTATTCAAAAGAAGCAAAGGAACTGAAAGGTTATACAGGCTCTCGTGTTACGTTTATTCGCAATGATGGGACGGTGCTTGGAGATTCGGATACAGATCCGAAGGAAATGGAAAACCATTTGGACCGAATGGAAATCCAAGAGGCGCTGGAAACCGGAACCGGCAGAGTGATACGGGCGAGCAGTACAACGAAGCAAAATATGATGTATGTGGCCATTCCCGTTGACATTGTGCCAGGTCAAGCTCCGGATGTCATTCGACTGTCAATGAGCTTGAAGGAGGTTGAGGAGAGCATTCGTCGTTTAACGATGCTTCTTGTCGGCGGGCTATTGGTGCTCTTTCTAATTGCGGCTTTAATTAGCTTCCGTCTCGCTCTTGGCCTCACAAGGCAGCTGGAGCAAATCACGAAGGTTGCTAAACGCATTAAAAACATGGATTATCTTGCAAGAGTAAATGTAACGAAGCAGGATGAAATCGGTGAGCTTGGTAACGCTATAAATGCGATGGCAGATAGCCTGCAGATTCAAATGACAAGAATTCAGCAAAATGAGAACCAGCTTGAGAGTGTACTTGATAATATGATCAACGGAATTGTCATGATTGATTTCAATGGCAAAATCGTTCTGATGAATAGACGCGCTGAGGAAGTGCTGGGCTTCTCTGCTGGAGAACTGGTCGGCCGCCATTTCGCGGAAGCGAAGCAGCAGTACGAGCTCGCTCAAATGATTCAAGAGGGACTTCAGAGCAAGGTGCATATGCGCGAGGAGATTACGTTCTATTTTCCAGAGGAGAGGCTGCTGGAGCTTAATCTGGTGCCTATTCATCGCGAGAGCAAGGAATTTTCTGGCGTGCTGCTCGTACTGCAGGATGTATCAGCCATTCGCAGATTGGAGCGTATGCGCAGTGAATTTGTCGCGAACGTCTCGCATGAGCTGAAGACGCCGATTACGGCTGTTAAGGGCTTCGCAGAAACCTTGCTTGGCGGTGCAGTAAATGATGAAGAAACCGCACGTTCGTTTTTGCAAATTATTTATGATGAGAGCGACCGACTTAACCGATTGATCGGCGATATATTAGAGCTGTCCAAAATCGAATCACGCCGTGTTCCACTCGTATTCTCACCCGTAGAGGTGACCTCATTTGTCGATAAATCGATTAAGCTCATGCAATCCGAGGCTGATCGCAAAAATATTACGATTAGCCTTAATGTCGAGCCAGGCTTGTATGTCGAGGCTGACGAGGATCGACTGCGTCAAATCGTTATGAATCTGCTCTCTAACGGCATTAATTATACGGCGGAGGGAGGACGGCTTTCCTTAAAAGCGGAAGGGCGCGGCGAGGATTATATTCGAATTGAAATTAGCGACACCGGCAGCGGTATTCCAAAGAAGGATTTGCCTCGTATTTTTGAAAGGTTTTATCGGGTGGATAAAGCACGTTCGAGGAGCTCAGGCGGGACGGGACTTGGCTTATCTATTGTTAAGCATCTAATTGAGCTGCATAAAGGAACCATATCGGTAAAGAGTGAGGTTGGTATTGGCTCAACGTTTACAATTGAGCTGCCTGTCCTCCAGTAGAAAAAAAGATTTACCTATTCTTAACGAAACCGTGATACACTATTTTTAAATGTCATAAATACGCGGATGCGGCGCCTTAAGGGCGCTGCTTCTCGCTGGGTTGGAGGATCTATGTCTCAAAAAGTGCTAGTTATTGAAGATGAACCGACATTAGCAAGGCTTTTGTCGTACAATTTGACCCAAGAAGGCTATGAAACGACTGTTATCGATCATGGCGGCGAAGGCTTGCAAATGGCTTTGCAGCGCAATTTCGATTTAGTTATTCTTGATATTATGCTGCCAGGCATGAATGGATTCGAGATATTGAACCGGCTGCGCCAAAATGGCGTCAGAACACCGGTCATTATTTTGACCGCTCGCAATGCAGAGGAAGAGGTCGTACAAGGCCTGAAGCATGGGGCTGACGATTATATTACGAAGCCGTTTGGCGTTGCAGAGCTGCTTGCGCGTGTATCAGCGGTACTGCGGCGGACGCAGCTGGACGACAGCAAGCCGATTGAATCGACGGAGAAGGTTATAACTGCCGGTGAGCTTTCCATCTACCCAGAGAAATATGAGGTCATCCTAAATGGAGAAACGATTCCGCTTAGACCGAAGGAATTTGAGGTGCTGCTCTACTTGGTCCAGCGGCCAGGCATGGTCATTACTCGTGATGATCTGATGAACGTTGTATGGGGCTTTGATTATATCGGCGGTCAGCGAACGGTTGATGTTCATGTAAGCTCGCTTAGGAAGAAGCTGGAGCTTGGTCAGCAATCGGTTCAAATTGAATCTATTCGCGGCGTCGGCTACAAGCTCGTTATGCCAAAAAAGCTCGTTACCCCCAAGTGATCGGGAGGCGAGCTTTTTTCTAATTGTTTAGGCGCTATTGTCGATTCCACAGGAGCATTTTGCGCTGATATTGCTTCGGTGAGCAGTCATTGTATTTTTTGAACATTTTATAAAAATGAGCCATATTCGGCATCCCGATTCGCTCGCCAACCTCCGAAATGCTTAAATCCTTCGTTAGCAATATCCGTTCGGCCCACTTGATCTTGCGATAATTTACATATTCCGTAAACGACAGACCGATCGTTTTCTTGAAATATTTCACGAAATAATAGTAGCTCATATTAGCAATCTTGCAAACCTCTTCGACTTGAATGCGATCCATCAGGTGGCTTTCGATAAAGTCGAGCACAGGCTTTAAGCGAATCCGGTCAAAATTATCCTGCTCAATGAGCACATTCCGGCTGTCATGACGGAGCAAGAGCAGCAGAATCTGCTTAATGAGAACACTGACGGCAAGCTCATAGCCCGTCTCCTTATGCGTAGCTTCGTCAAGCAATTGCTTAATATAGGAGGCAGCTTGCTGCTTCACGGCACTATTTTCCTCAAATATATAATTGGCTTTGCTAAGCGGCATTTGAGTTTCTGAGAAATAGCGCATATAAGGAATCGTGCTTTGATCAAAAAATGGCTCCAGATCGAATTGAAGCACGATATAATCGATGATATTATGGCTGCGATCGCGATGCAGCTCGGAGGCTCCGATCAGCATGACATCACCTGTAGTCAGATGGAAGCTCTCCTCATCCACATAAACGTCGAGATTCCCTTCAAGAATAAGGAGGAGCTCGAGCTGTTTATGGTAATGCCAGTTCGTAAAGCCTTCTAAATCGCGCATCGTTTGAAAAATTCGCAGCGAAAGCAACGGGTTTTCATATGCGACTTTTTCATTTATAACTTCCAAATTAGAGCTTCCCCCTTGGTGCTGCATGACAATATCCTTATTGTAGTTAAAGGATTCGCCATTAGCAATATGGAGATGCACATAACAAAATAATTTGTATATTAGTGTTACAATAGAAGCATGGCAAGTACTCGGAAAGATAGAGAGAGAGGGCTGGAAACTGAATATGGCACGAGATTCGATGTTGGATTTGGGACTAAAAGATATACTGCTATTGGATCGGATGAATGAGCTGAATGAGATCGATCCGTTATATGCCTTTGCTTTGGATGAGCTGCTATGCAGAAACACAGGACAAGGCGGACCGGCGATCTGTCATATATGGCGTCATCCGAGAGCGTTTATTATGGGCCTGCGAGACAGCAGGCTGCCTGGCGCAGCTGAGACCGAGCGACAGCTGCAATTAGAGGGCTGGTCTACGGCTGTCCGCAACTCTGGCGGAGCTGCGGTGCCGCTGGATTTGGGTGTTATTAATATTTCGTTGATTATGCGAAAGCCAGCGGTAGATTCCTTTCATTTTCATAGCGATTTCGAGAAAATGTACGGACTTATTAGTTATGCGCTGAAGGAAACGGGCTGTCGAGTCGACAAAGGGGAAATTCAAGGGGCCTACTGCCCTGGAGAATTTGATTTGAGCATTGCTGGTTATAAATTTTGCGGCATTGCCCAGCGGCGCCAAACTCATGCTTTTATCGTCCAAGCATTTATTGTAGCAGAAGGCTCGGGGCAGGAGCGGGCGAGCCTCGTTCGTTCCTTCTATGACAAGGCAGCGGACGGGGAGGCTTCTGGTGAATATCCATTAGTGCTTGAAGAGAGCACAGCCAGTCTGCAGCAGCTCACCGAACTCGGAGAGGGAGCCGGCCAAACCTTTGTAAATGCCGTCAAACGACTCATCATTTCGCAGCAAACAGAGAGCGGCATGCAGGAGGCGCAGGAGAAGCTGGTTATGCCTAGCTCTGAACAGATTATCGCCATGGCAAAGGTGCTGCGGGAGAGGTATGCTGTTCAAGCGTGAGATGGCAGTTCTTTACATAGGCACATCGTTTACATTCTGATCAGCTAATGCTCCGATTTTCGAATGATTTGATTAATAACCTCAGAGAATATGAGACCAATCGCAATCGCACCGGAGATCATAAAGGCTTTGACGGATAGCTGTACTGCGATGTCATAGTTATCGATAACGACGTTGCGCATGGCATCATAGGCTAGACCGCCGGGAACCAATGGGATGATTCCTGAGACGCTAAAGACGATAATCGGCATTTTGTACAGCTTCGAGAACAGCTGGCTGATGACGGTGACGACGAATGAGGCAATCAGCGTAGCGGGTATAGCGTCCAAATGGAGCTGCGTGCATGTAACATAAATAAGCCAGCCGATCATGCCAACAGCGCCGCAATGAACAAGCATCTTCTTCGGTGCATTGAAGATAAGACCGAAGGCGGCAGAAGCAATAAAGCTTGTAAAAAGCTGTTCGAGCATCATCAATGTGAGATACCTCCGATCCTATTAATAGAAAGAGAGCACGGCAGCAATGCCGGCACCGATGGCGAAAGCTGTGAGAAAGGCTTCTGCACCCTTCGACAGCCCCGATACTAGATGGCCTGCCATCAAGTCTCTTACTGCAGCAGTAATGTGCAAGCCAGGCACAAGTGGCATAAGCGAGCTGATAATAATTTTGTCCAAATCATATCCGAAGCCTGCAATGACAAATAAAACGGACATTGTACCAATGAGCAAGGCGGTAATAAATTCAGAAAAAAACTTAATCGGCACGATGCGGTGAATCAGCGTCAGAAATCCGAAGCCAGCTCCGCCGATGAACAGGACGGGAAGAAAGTCGCGCCAGCCTCCCTGGAACATAATAAGGAAGCAGCTGCTTGCTAAGGCGGCTGCGATTACTTTTAACCAAGCCGGATAAACGTAAGCATCAGTATCAATGCGCAGCAGCAGGCGGTGAGCTTCCGAGGCACTCAGTTTATCTGTCCATATTTTTCTGGAAATATCGTTAACCAAAGCTACTTTGAGCAAATTAGTCGAACGGTTGGAAATTCGAATGAGCTTAGTCATCTGCGAGGAGCCGTCGATAGCGAAAATAATGCCGGTAGGTGTCACAAAGCTATGTGAATTCTGAATACCGTAGGCTGCCGCTATACGCATCATCGTATCCTCAACACGGTAGGTTTCTCCCCCGTTTTGCAAAATGATTTTCCCAGCCAGCAAACAGACTTGACTTATCTCATGTGACATGATGAATGAAACCTCCCGGTTTAGTTATCTCATACCGTGTATTTTCTTGAATTGCTCCGGGCTTAGCCCTTCAAGCTGTCGGAAGACGGAGCTGAAATAGCTCGGCGAATCGAAGCCGACACGCTGCGCGATTTCGTGCATTCTAATATCGCCCTCGCGGAACATTAACTCCTTGCTGCGATTCACCCGCTCTCGGTTGACGTAGGCCATGGGTCTCATTTTTAATGCTTTTTTGAAAAGCAAGCAAAGATATTGAGGGGTAACGGCGATGCAGCCAGCCAGATCCTTTATCGTAATGAGCTCATGATAATGCGCATCAATATATTGAAGGACAGGCTGCAGCTTCAGATAATGCTGTTCTATGGAGTGAGAGCTTACAAGAATAACCTTCATCAAATCAAGCAAAAACATGTAAACCAGCTTCGAGCATTCGAGTCCGAGAAAGGGTCGGCCGGATTGCGTCATCGCATATATATTTTTCATATGGGTAACTATCATATCATGATCAGCTGTAGAATAAACACCAGATTGTGTAATGCCTGCCTGCTGGAACAATTCCTCGACTAAGTCTCCTCTAAAGCTCATCCAAATCAATTCCCAAGGCTCCTGTGTAGAATAGTAGGCATGCTGCTCGTTAGGAAACAGGCAAAAGCCCTGCCCTGCTCGGACAATCATCGTCTGATCGCCAACACGAAGCTCGCCGGCGCCTGCCAGCACCTGCAGCCATTGAAAATGCGGATACCCGCTTTGACGATCAATCGCCTCCTGATTGCTCCAATGTCCGGTGCTGGTCAAATATACCGGAAGGGCAGTATCCGTCTCGGTTAGCGTAGGGAAAACCATCGTATCCATATCAGACACCTCCAGTTTCATATTTTTAAAGACATGCGAATATACTGTTATATAGTTGAACCTATGAACGAGTTATAATATGAATATCATTATAGTATAACCAATATACGCTGCAAGCAAGATGAAACTGGAGGTTGTTGACATGAGTTTGAAATTTCCCCCGTTAAGTACAAAAATACCGCAAATGCTGCATGGTGCAGATTATAACCCGGATCAATGGCAAAAGTATCCTGAGGTGCTGGAAGAGGATATTAGACTGATGAAGCTTGCTCATTGCAATGTGATGTCGGTTGGTATATTCGCATGGATGGCTTTGGAGCCGGAGGAAGGCGTATTTACTTTTGATTGGCTGGATACGCTTCTAGATAAATTTGCTGCAAACGGAATCTTTGCTTTTCTGGCAACACCAAGCGGAGCACGTCCAGTATGGATGTCGCAAAAATATCCCGAGGTGCTGCGCGTTGCTCCAACTGGCATCCGCAACCTGCATGGCGCTCGTCATAACCATTGCTTCAGCTCGCCTGTATATCGTGAGAAAGTAACGATTATGAATACGAAGCTCGCTGAGCGTTATTCTGACCATCCTGCCGTTATCGGCTGGCATATCTCTAATGAATACGGCGGAGAGTGTCATTGCTCGTTTTGCGAGGAATCTTTCCGCGAATGGCTGAAAAATAAATATAAAACGATTGATGCACTAAACGATGCGTGGTGGACAACCTTCTGGAGCCACACGTATACGGATTGGAGCCAAGTGGAATCACCTACTTCGCGCGGCGAGAATGCGGTTCACTGCCAAAATGTGGACTGGAGAAGATTCGTAACCGATCAAACGGTAGATTTCTGCCGCAATGAGATTTCACCGCTTCGCGCAGTGAATAGCGAGCTGCCGATTACAACGAATTTCATGCTTGATTTCGAGCCCCTTAACTATTGGAAATTCACAGAGCTGCTGGATGTTATTTCATGGGATGCTTATCCAACTTGGCATGACAACCATGAAGATGACAGCGAGCTCGCGGCGTGGATTGGCTTCAACCATGATGTTTTCCGCACACTTGGCGGAGGCAAGCCATTCATGCTGATGGAAAGCACGCCAAGCATGACCAATTGGCAGCCTGTCAGCAAGCTGAAGCGTCCCGGCATGCATATGCTCTCGTCTCTTCAAGCGGTTGCGCATGGCTCCGATACGGTGCAATACTTCCAGTGGCGCAAGAGCAGAGGCTCAAGCGAGAAGCTGCATGGCGCTGTAGTAGATCATGTCGGCCATGAGAATACGCGCGTGTTCCGTGATGTTGCTGAGCTGGGCTCGACACTTGAGAAGCTGAGCGAGGTCGTCGGTACGACAGTCAAGCCTGAGGTTGCGATCATTTATGATTGGGAGAACCGTTGGGCAGTGAAGGACTCGCAGGGTCCACGCAATGGCGGTCTTCATTATGAAGAAACGGTCAAACGCCATTATCGTCCATTCTGGGATCTAGGCGTGCCGGTTGATATTATTGATTCGGAATGCGAGCTTGATCAATATAAGCTGCTCGTGGCTCCGATGCTTTATATGGTTCGTCCAGGCGTTGGCGAGCGAATCGAGCGTTTTGTTGAAAATGGCGGCATCTTTGTGGCAACCTATTGGACAGGTATTGTTGATGATAAGGATCTATGCTTCCTATCGGGCTTCCCTGGACCGCTTCGGAAGACGCTGGGCATTTGGTCGGAGGAAATCGATTCCCTGCATGATCATGATACGAATCGTGTCGTATTGAAGGACGGCAATGTGCTTGGTCTGAGCGGTGAGTACACTGCACGCGAACTATGTGATCTGATTCATCTGGAAGGTGCAGAGGCGCTTGCCGTATATGGCGACGATTTTTATGCTGGACGTCCTGCATTGACCGTAAATAAATTGGGATCAGGTAAAGCCTACTATATCGCTTCACGAAATGATGCTGTATTTACGAATGATTTCATAGCTAGCCTTGTGAAGCAAGAGGGGATCAAGCGTGTGCTGGATGTGGAGCTGCCAGAGGGCGTTACCGTTCAATTGCGGACAGATGGCCATAGCGACTTTGTATTTGTATCCAACTTTAGCGGGAATGATGCTGTAGTTGCACTTGACGACCGCAGCTACACTGATTTGTTAACGAGTGATGCAGTCGCTGACAGCCTGGAGCTTTCTGCCTACAGCTGTCGCATTTTGAAAAGAGAATCGAAATAAGTATTTGAATAGGAATAACAAAAAGCTGATTGAAGCGCACACCAACGGTGCATTTCGATCAGCTTTTTTTTGCAATTTCACCACAAAAAATGTCGAATTTAATATAGCGATAACAATTCTATCTACTCCTGTTAATGCTTTGGACCTATAGTAATGGAAATAGGAAATAGAAGGAAGGATGAGGCGGAGTGACATCAACTATTCTGGTTAAAGAAAAAGATCTGATTGAAACCCAAATTGTACAGGCTGAAGCACACAAGCGAGCTGAAGGTACTGACGAGCAGGTGCGATTGCAGCATTTCTTGCGTCAAGCACCGACGATTACTGCAGAGCAAACCTGTAGGGAAACGATTGGTCATTTTAAAAAAAATCCAGATTCTGAATGTCTTGTCGTCATAGATGAGAAAGGAGAGCCGCTAGGCTTGATGATGCGCAATCGTTTTTTCTTAAAGCTTGGTCATCGCTTTAGTGCTGACTTGTATGATGACAAGCCGATAACGAAGCTAATGGATACATGCCCGTTGATCGTGGATGATCATTTCTCGCCGCAGCAGCTTATCGATCGTGCATTAAGTCGTGATGAGAGTGTGCTCTATGACTGCGTTATCGTAACCTCAAAGGACAAGCTGGCGGGCATATTGACGGTTTCGGACATGCTGGGACTGTCCCGTCAGCTTCAGCAGAAAGCGGTTGATGCGCAAATGAGCGTCATTCGTTCTGCGGAGCAGCGTGTGGATGAGATCGCACAAGCAGTCACTACCGTTCGAAAGTCGACCTTGCAGGGGGAATCGCTGTCGATAGAGATGGTTGATTTAACGCTATCGGGCAAAAACGAGCTGGATAAAGTAACGAAGGCGTTTGGCACGATTGCGAGCAACGTGCAGCAGCAGGAGAAACGAATGATTGACCTGCAAGCGGAAGCCGGCTCTATCAGTAAAGTATCGCTTTTAATAAAAGAACTGGCGGAGCAAAGCAATTTACTTGCATTAAATGCTTCTATAGAAGCGGCGCGTGCCGGGGAGCATGGCCGCGGCTTTGCAGTAGTAGCGAGCGAGGTTATGAAGATGGCGAGCCAAACGAAAAATTTTGCTAATGAAATCACGATTCTAACGCGAACGATCGTTGATGCCATATCGCAATCGACTGCGCTTGCGCGTGCGGGGCATTCGGAGACAACAGCGAGCGAAGCACATGTAAGCGAGGCAGGCGAGGTGTTTAATCGTTTATTCCGAGCGGCAGCTGATAACCGAAATAGCGCGAAGCAGATCGGCGTCTTATCCGAGCAGGCGCATCAGCAATCTCTTCACGTCGCCAGCGAAATGAAAAAATTGCAGCAATCATATTTTTAACATGGAGTTTACAAAAACAGAATACGAGGTTTACAAACGGCTAGTAGTATAAGAGGCACAGGGGCGATGGCCCTAAGAGATACTAAAAGAGGAGTGGTAGAGTTGTTAAAGAAAAAAGGCTTTAAGGGGATCTTGATGTTGTCGATGGTGGTGCTGCTAGCTTTTACGGCTGCATGCGGAAATAATACAAACGGTGGAAATAGAGGTTCGGAAAATACGGGCTCGTCTACGAACACAGCTACAAACGCACCGACGAATGAAACCGTAAAATTGTCAGGCGAAATTAAAATCGACGGTTCAAGCACAGTATTCCCACTTACAGAGGCAGCGGCGGAAGAGTTCAACAAAGAACATAAAGACGTACGTGTTCCTGTCGGTGTATCCGGTACAGGCGGCGGCTTCAAGCAGTTCTGCGCAGGAGAGATTGCAATTGCAGATGCTTCAAGAACGATCAAGGACGAAGAAGCAGCAGCTTGCGTATCCGCTGGCATTGAGTATACAGAGCTTTCAGTAGCATTTGACGGCTTGTCCGTAGTGGTAAGCAAAGATAATGACTTTATCGATCACTTGACGGTTGAAGAGCTTAACAAAATTTTCATTACAGGCAGCACTGTTGCTACTTGGAAAGATGTTCGTGATACTTTCCCAGCTGAGCCAATCGTGATGTTCTCACCAGGCGCTGATTCCGGAACTTATGACTATTTTAATGAAGCTATTCTTGATAAAGAAGGCATTCGCAACGATAAAGCAATCAGCTTCTCTGAAGATGATAATGCGCTTGTACAAGGCGTAGCAGGCAGCAAATACGGCATTGGATACTTCGGCTTTGCTTACTACGAAGAGAACCAAGATAAATTGAAGCTTGTACCAGTAGATGGCGGAACAGGTGCCATTTCTCCAACTTATGACACGATTAAAGACGGCACCTATGCACCATTGTCTCGCCCGCTCTTCATCTACGTAAGCAACAAAGAGCTTGAGCGTCCAGAAGTTAAAGAATTTGTACACTTCTACATCAACAACATTGGAACCTATGCAGGCGAAGTTGGTTATGTAGCTCTTCCAGACGAGCAGTATGCAACGGAAGCGGCAAAAATCTCATAAGAAGCAACACGCTGGATGCAAAAATGTGGTGTCTCGAGGGACATCACATTTTTCACGGCACATATGTAAATGAATTGTAAAGGCAAGAAGGGGGACGCCGCAATGCCAGGCCAAGGATTACAAACGGTCAGCAATACTCAAACAGGCAGCAAAGAAAACTATGATTTCAAAAATAAACGGGTAAGCATCATGAATAAAGTGATGCCCATCATACTGTTTCTATGTGCTTCGGTATCTGTACTTACGACCATAGGAATTGTTGTCACGCTCATCACGGAAACCTATCAGTTCTTTCAGAAAATACCGATCTTTGATTTCTTGTTTGGGACAAAATGGTCACCGTTAATCCCGCCAAAAAGCTTCGGCGTTTTACCGCTCCTGTCAGGAACGTTAATGATTACGTTAATTGCTTGTTTAGTTGCTATTCCTCTAGGACTTGCAAGCGCCATTTATCTTTCAGAATATGCGCCGAAGCAGGTTCGGAAAATCATTAAACCGATTCTCGAAGTGCTCGCTGGCGTGCCAACGATCGTATATGGTTATTTTGCTCTAAGTCTGGTTACGCCATTTATTCAAAGTATTTTTCCCAGCGCTGGTATTTTTAATGCACTGAGCGCCGGTGTCGTTGTCGGCATCATGATTATTCCTATGGTGTCCTCACTCAGTGAGGATGCGATGTCTGCAGTGCCGCGCAGCCTGCGCGATGGCGCTTATGCGCTTGGCGCTACAAGGTTTGAGGTTGCTTTGAAAATCGTTGTGCCGGCTGCCTTCTCAGGTATCGTAGCTTCAGCTGTACTTGCCTTCTCCCGAGCAATTGGCGAGACGATGATCGTTACGGTTGCTGCGGGTTCAACGCCTAATATGACGATTAATCCGCTCGAGAGTATTCAGACGATGACCGCTTATATCGTTCAGGTCAGTCTCGGGGATACACCGCACGGAACGATAGAGTATGGATCGATCTTCGCGGTCGGCATGACGCTGTTCGTCATTACGTTCCTGCTCAATATTCTTGCCCAGTATATCGCAAGAAAATTCAGAGAGGAGTACTAAGATGAACATATTTCAAGATGCAAACCGCAAGCAAATCGCGAATAGACGGAGAACGGATTGGATGCTCCATATATTGTTCGTCGTTGCGACCTCCATTGGCGTACTTGCGCTCTGCGCATTAATCGTAGATATATTAATTGATGGGATAGGCCGTCTTCAACCGGATTTATTCACGAACTTTCCGTCACGCAAGGCGGATGGCTCCGGCATGAAGTCAGCGCTCGTTGGTTCGATATACATGCTGCTAATCATGGCGCCTATCGCCTTTGTTTTTGGAGTCGGAGCAGCGATTTATCTCGAAGAGTATGCGAAGAAGGGCCGAATCACTCGCATTATTCAGCTTAATATCAGTACGCTTGCCGGCGTTCCGTCGATCGTTTACGGTATTTTGGGATTAACATTGTTCGTTCGTCTCTTATCGCTTGATCGCAGTCTAATTGCAGGCGCGTTAACGATGACACTGCTTGTGCTTCCTATTATTATTGTATCCGCGCAGGAAGCGATTCGCGCAGTTCCCAAATCCCGCCGCGATGCTTCATTTGCGCTTGGCGCAACGAAGTGGCAGACCGTATCCCGTTCCGTTATGCCCGCGGCTATGCCGGGCGTATTGACGGGTGTAATACTCGCTATGTCTCGTGCGATAGGCGAGACAGCACCGCTAGTCATGATCGGAGCATTAACTTACGTTGCCTTTTTGCCCAATGGTCTTAAGGATTCGTTTACCGTTATTCCTATTCAAGTGTACAACTGGCTCTCCAAGCCTCAGCTTGAGTTCAAGGAGCTCGCAGCCAGCGGTATTATCGTCCTGCTTGCGCTTCTGCTGCTAATGAATTTCTCAGCTATTTTGCTTCGCAATAAATATCAGAAAAATCTTTAAAAAGAAGAGCAAGCGGGAGCCCGCACACTTAGGAGGAAAACGTAATGGAAGCACTTATTAATATTAACAAATTGAATTTGTTTTACGGCGCTTTCCACGCTTTGAAGGATGTATCGCTAACGATTCCCGAGAAAGCGATCACGGCGTTTATCGGACCATCAGGCTGTGGCAAGTCGACACTGCTTCGTACACTGAACCGTATGAATGATATGATTCCAGGAACTCGCATCGAGGGCGGAATCGCCATCGGCGGCACCGAAATTTATTCGAATGAAGTGGACGTAGAGACGCTTCGCAAAAAAGTAGGCATGGTGTTCCAGCAGCCCAATCCATTTCCGAAATCAATCTATGATAACGTCGCTTATGGTCCACGTCTGCACGGCATTACAAGCAAAAGCGAACTGGATGAAATTGTTGAAACAAGCTTGAAATCAGCTGTTTTGTGGGAAGAGGTTAAAGATCATCTAAAGCGCTCGGCTTTCGGATTGTCTGGAGGACAGCAGCAGCGTCTATGCATCGCTCGTGCGCTTGCGGTAAACCCGAATATTTTGCTTATGGATGAAGCTACTTCGGCGCTTGACCCGATCTCTACGCTCAAAATCGAGGAGCTAGTTCAAGAGCTGAAGGATAAGTATACGATTGTTATGGTTACTCACAACATGCATCAGGCAGCACGCGTTTCGAACCAAACCGTGTTTTTCTTAAATGGCGAGGTTATCGAATATTCGGATACAGAGAAGCTGTTCTCCAATCCGACGGATCAGCGCACAGAGGATTATATAAGCGGACGATTTGGCTGAGCCATTTGAAGTATGATCTAGGCTAGTTTGACCAACCATTAGGAGGAATGCCGTTGTGATGACGACTCGCAAGGAATTTGATGCTGGACTTGAACAGCTTCATAACCTGATTATCGAAATGGGTACATTTGTGGAAAATGCGCTTGTCGAAGCAATGGAGGCGCTGAAGTTAGTCGATGTTGCTCGTGCGCAAAAAGTCATTGATAATGATCCATCTCTGAATAAATTGGAAGAAAAAATTACGGAGATTGGCTCAAAGCTGATTGCTACTCAGCAGCCGGTTGCAAAGGATTTACGCCGTATTTTGTCTGCATTCAAAATCGCTAGCGATTTGGAGCGGATGGGTGATAATTCTGTAGATATCGCCAAGGTCGTCCTGCGCTTGGAAGGACAGGAGCTTATTAAACCGTTAATTGACTTGCCGCGGATGGCAGAGATCGTACAGCTGATGACGTATGAATCGATCCAATCCTTTATTCAAGAGAACGTAGATCTGGCTTACAAGATGTCCAAGGATGACGATAAGGTAGATGCGCTGTATGGACAAATTACTCGTGAGCTCTATTCACTAATGATGGAAAATCCACGCAACATTACACAATCCTCATTGCTTAGCTTCGTCGGTCGTTATCTAGAGCGGCTTGGCGATCATGCGACCAACATCGGCGAGAGCGTCGTCTATCTCGTAACAGGGAGCAGACCGGATTTGAACGTATAGCTTTAAATGTAGAAAATGTGGACCGTCTAAGTAGTGAATAAGCTTAGATGGTTCTTTTTAATATGAATATGTGCTGAAGGCGATGCTATTGTCGATCGAGGGGATTCGGATGGATGAGGTTGGGGTTGGATTATTCAATCGAGATATGATCCGCAGCTTGAAGGAGCGCTGGCATGAGGGGGGCGTCGGCGTTGTTTATGTTCGCTTCTACATGGGAAATGCAGCCTCGGAGGCTGTTCTGCAGCTATGGGAAAACGAAGAGCAGAACATTTTTTGGCGTCAACGTCTGGAATCGGAGTTTTTCTATTTAATCGCTAGACTGCCAGATGATGAACCAATTGATAAGCTAACCGAGAAAGCACTGGAGCGTTTGAAAAACAAGCTGCGAACAGCTTGGGCCAAGGGAGCAAGCAAAGCGGATGCAGTTGCAGATGCCGAGGTAAGTCTTGGTTCAGCCACGGCTCATCCACCAGCTATGGGGCGCTCCTCGGAAACCGTTATTTTCCGAATGCTGATGGATGCCATGGAGCAAAGTGCTTATAATTTATCGCTTGGGATTGGTCAGCAGGCAAACAAGCCGGATAGGCTGCACGGCAATTATGGACTTGATGAGCAGATGCCCAATGCGCAAACGATGCAGCCTCAGCTTCATGGAAAGAGCGTTAGAATTGGGACACTAGCTGCTCCGTTTCCGATTTTCCCTGCCAGAGCAAGAGTATCAGAGGTTGCTTATTTATTTGATACGAATGCCAAGGCGCAGGGGGCCGTTATCGTTGATCAAGGACGGCCGATTGGGATTTTAATGAAAGAAAAGCTTCATCAAATGCTCGCAGGACAATTTGGATTGCCTCTTTATTGGAACAGGCCTGTAGAGCGAATTATGAACAAGCAGCCGCTGATCGTTGATGAACAGCTGCCCGTAGAGCTTGTATCTCAGCTGGCAATGGCCAGGGATTTCTCTCAGCTCTATGACGTAGTCCTGATTACCAAAGAAGGACAGATGGCAGGAGCGGCCTCCATCCGCTCGATACTGGAGTGTATGACAACGCTGCGGACAGAAGCGGCAAGAACAGCTAATCCACTCACAGGTTTGCCTGGCAATGAGGAGATTCAGCATGAGCTGCAGCGCCGCATTGGACAAAAAAAGCCGTTCGCAGTCATTTACGCGGATCTTGATTATTTTAAATGGTATAACGATTTTTTTGGCTTTGGTCTGGGTGATGATCTGATTCGCTATGTTGCAGATCTACTGCGCCGGGAAGTCGGTCCGCACGGCGTCGAAGGGGATTTTGTCGGGCATATCGGCGGTGATGATTTCATAATGGTGACATGCGCAAAATCGGCGGAGCGTCTATGCCAATCGTTAATCATCAGATTTGAAGAGGGAATTAAAGCTTTTTATGGCGGGGTTGAAGTAACGACAGTTGAAGATCGACATGGCAACCTCATTGAGCAGCAGGGCGTGACGCTCTCTTTGTCGCTCATGCTGTGGGACGGCGAGGTGCCGCTGGCAGCGGAGGATATTCCGAGATTAGCAGCTAAACTGAAGAAGCAAGCCAAGGCGCTCAAAGGAAGTGTCTATGTCATGGATCAAATAACAGGAATGCATCATGGAGGGGAACGAGCGTAACGTGAGACAACTTCAGGAATTAAAGCAGCTAAAGGACGAAGGAGACGGGTCTCCAAGCCATCTCGGCATGATTTATATGTCATGGGAGATTTCCACTGCCAATCAGAGGGGCAGCGTTGCTGCTTTCCAGCAGCAATGGCGCAGTTTTGTCGAGAGCGAAGTGGAAGCATTATTCAGAGACTCCGCTCTGTATGAAGGTATGGTTTGGATAAAAGGGGATCTGTTTATTCACATCAGCCTGCCGGCTGGATGCCCATCATTTCTAGAGGGATGGCTGCTTGAGTTTGCCCATAAGCATACAGAGGCGTGGGAACAGCAATTTATACATAGAGTAAATCACGAGGCTAAGCTTCAAGAAGAGGGATTGCTTCACGTTGGTGTTGCAGTCTCTGAAGCGGACGGGGCTATAGCAGATGAGCTGAGTCGGTATGGTGTGATGAAAAAGGCGGTTTTGCACGGTCAAACCGCTGGCGCGATGAAACGAAGCTTGAAGCGTCGGGCACTCGAGCGCATGATCAGGAAAAAGCTCATCTATCCTGTTTACCAGCCGATTGTGTCACTGCGCAGACCAGGTGAAATCTTTGGTTACGAGTCGCTGACGCGGACAGAGGATCGAGAGTGGTTTCCAGGACCTATGGAGCTGTTTCAATTTGCCGAGCAAGAAGGGTTAACCTACGCGCTCGACAGGCTGGCAAGAGAGAAAGCGATAGACGGCTGTATTCCGCTCAAGGAGGAGCAGAAGCTGTTTATAAACGTCATGGCGCAAATTATGGAGGATCCTAGCTTCTCTCCAGGGCAGACGCTTAGCCTGCTTGAGCAGCATCAACTATCGCCGCATAAAGTCGTATTTGAAATAACGGAACGAAGCTCGATTGCCGATTTTGGGTCGGTGAAGCGAGCACTGGAGCATTATCGAAGCCAAGGCTATCAAATTGCGATAGATGACGTAGGCGCAGGTTATTCGTCGCTGCAATCGATCATTGAGCTTCGTCCGGATTACTTGAAGGTTGATCGGTCTATTATTCAAAACATCGATCTCGACGAGATGAAGGAGCATATTCTGTATACCTTAATCCAGCTGGCAGCCAAAATGGATATTGCGATTATCGCTGAGGGGATCGAGCGCGAAGAGGAGCTTGCCAAATTGCGTGAAATGGGAATTGATTATGCACAAGGATATTTGTTAGGCAGACCGGCTGCATTTGGTTAAATGTCAGGATCATAAATGGAAAAGGGCTTTCCTTTTAGCGGCGATGCTTGGGAAAAGCCCTTTTTGTGGTATACTTAGCGGTATCAATGTTACATAAAGAAGGTGTTGATTCCCTATGGAAAAATGGATGCTAATTGATGGAAATAGTATTGCATATCGCGCGTTTTTCGCAATGCCGCCGCTCACTAATTCTACTGGCCAGCATACGAATGCGATATTTGGTTTTACAACGATGCTGCTTAAGCTGCTCGAGCAGGAGAAGCCGACCCATGTGCTTGTCGCGTTCGATGCAGGCAAAATCACATTTCGCCACGAAGGCTACACCGAATATAAAGGCGGAAGACAAAAGACGCCGTCCGAGCTGTCAGAGCAATTCCCAGTACTTAAGGAGCTGCTGCATGCGTTCAGCATTGCGCAGTTCGAGCTTTCCGGCTATGAGGCTGATGACATCATCGGCACATTGACAAAGGCAGCTGATGAGAAGGGCGTCGAGACGATCGTCGTTACTGGCGATAAGGACATGCTCCAGCTTGCTTCAGACAAGGTGACCATAGCCGTTACTAGGAAAGGCGTCAGCGAGGTCGATATTTATACACCAGCAGCGATTCAAGAAAAATATGGCCTTGTACCGATGCAAATCATTGATTTAAAAGGTCTAATGGGCGATACGTCCGATAATATTCCTGGAGTGCCGGGCGTAGGCGAGAAAACCGCGTTAAAGCTGCTGCATGAGCATGGCTCAGTGGAAAGTGTTCTAGAAAACTTGGACAAGCTGAAGGGCAAGCTGAGGGAAAATATCGAGAATCATAAGGATGACGCCACGATGAGCAAGAAGCTGGCGACGATATTCCGCGAGGTGCCCTTTGAGAAGAGCATGGAAGAGCTTCGTTACGATGGCTACGAGGACAAGAAGCTGGCGGATGCCTTCCGCAAGCTTGAATTTAAGTCTCTTATCGAACGGCTGCAGCTAGGCGAGGATGCAGGCGATATGGAGGAGCAGGCGCAGGCTGCGGCGGCGGAGCTGAATATCCAGCTCATTGAGTCAGAGCAGGATGCTGCTGTATTGGAGCAGCTGCTCGCGCTGCTTGCTCAGTCAGACAAAAATGGGCTGTATGTGGAAGCGATAGGTGAAAATCCTCATCATGCTGAGCTGATCGGCCTCGCGATTGCTACTGAATCTGCCGTATTTGCGTTTCCATACTCGGTATTGAAGCAGCCGTTCGCTGCTGGGCTCCGGAGCTGGCTGGAACAAGCGGACAAGCCGAAGTACGGCTTTGACCTACATAAAATTGAGCTTGCGCTCAAGTGGAGCGGGATCAGCTTTGAGGGTTCAGCTTTTGATGTTCAACTAGCAGCCTACTTGCTTGACCCAACTGAAGCGAGCCAGACGCTAAGCGGAATTAATGATAAACAAGGGCTGTCTATCTTGCCATCTGACGATTCGGTTTATGGCAAAGGCGCAAAATTCAAAGTGCCTGACGCTGAGACCTTATATCGGCATTTGGCGCTCAAAGCAGAAGCGGTTCGCCTGCTTGTTCCGTTATTAACGGAGGAGCTTAGCAAGACGGGAATGAGCAAGCTTTATTTTGACATGGAGCAGCCATTGTCCCGCATTCTTGCAGGTATGGAGTTTCTGGGCATTAAGGTTCAGAAGGAAGAGCTGGAGGCGCTAGGACGCGATCTTGAGCGGCAGCTAACGACCATCATTAGTGACGTATACAAGCATGCTGGCACAGAGTTTAATATTAGCTCGCCTAAGCAGCTTGGCGACATATTGTTCGATAAGCTCGGCTTGCCTGCCAAGAAAAAGACAAAAACAGGCTACTCCACAGACGCTGAGGTGTTGGAGGAGCTAGCACCCTATCATGAGATCATCCCGCTTATATTGCACTATCGCCAGCTCACTAAGCTGCAGTCCACCTATGTAGAGGGACTGCTCAAGGAGGTGCGCAAGGAGACGGGGAAGGTTCACACCTATTATCGGCAAACGATCGCGGTAACAGGCCGGTTAAGCAGTCAGTTTCCTAACCTGCAAAATATTCCGATTCGCCTTGAGGAAGGGCGTCAGATTAGAAAAGCTTTTGTTCCGTCTGAGCCAGGCTGGTTTATTCTTGCAGCCGACTACTCGCAGATCGAGCTTCGCGTACTGGCCCATATTGCTAATGATGAGAATATGAAGGAAGCGTTCATTCAGGATATGGATATCCATACGAAGACCGCGATGGATGTATTCGGCGTGACGGCTGATCAAGTAGATTCCAATATGCGGCGTTCCGCGAAGGCGGTTAACTTCGGTATTGTGTATGGCATCAGCGATTTCGGACTTTCTCAGAACCTCGGCATTACGCGCAAAGAGGCTGGCAAATTCATCGAGGACTACAAGGAAGTTTTCAAGGGCGTCCGTCAATATATGAGTGATATCGTTTTACAAGCTCGCCAAGATGGTTACGTGGCGACGATGCTGGAGCGAAGACGTTATTTGAATGATATTAATGCTTCCAACTTTAATCTGCGTTCCTTCGCAGAGCGTACGGCAATGAATACGCCGATTCAAGGAACTGCGGCAGATATTATTAAGCTAGCGATGGTGCATATGGATGCGGCGCTGCGCGAGAGAAATTTGAAGAGCCGCATGCTGCTGCAGGTACACGATGAGCTCGTGTTTGAAGTTCCTGCGGATGAGCTTGAGCTCATGAAGACGCTCGTGCCCGAGGTCATGGCCGGAGCGCTTAAGCTGGACGTTCCGCTGAAAGCGGATATGAGCTACGGTGACAATTGGTATGAAGCAAAGTAACCCATTTACGGGCGATTTCAGGTATAATGGTTGTTGAGGTGAGGAGAAATGCCTGAACTGCCAGAGGTAGAGACCGTAAAACGAACATTAATCGAACTTGTAGCGGGAAAACGAATTCAATCGGTATCCGTTAGACTCCCGCGTATTATACAGCGTCCAGTAGAGCCTGAACAATTTGCGGATGCCCTTGTCGGACATACGATCGAAACGGTTGAACGGCGCGGCAAATTTTTGAGAATTATTTTGGATGGATTGGTTCTTGTATCGCATTTGCGCATGGAAGGGCGCTATGGTGTATTTCCTTCTGAGGAGACGGTGGAGCGTCACACGCATGTGATCTTCCATTTTGAAGATGGGACGGATCTGCGTTATAAGGATGTGCGCCAGTTCGGCACGATGCATCTATTCAAAGTAGGAGAAGAGCTTGCGCTGCCTCCGTTAAACAAGCTGGGCATTGAACCGCTTGAGCCTGGCTTTACGGTGGATGTACTGCGCAGCAAGCTTGCGAAGCGAGCGTCTAAAATTAAGCCGCTGCTGCTCAATCAAGAATATATTGTCGGGCTTGGCAATATCTATGTCGATGAGGCTTTGTTCCAAGCGCGTATTCATCCGGAACGCACGCCGAATACACTTAAGCCAGCAGAATGGAAACGACTGTACGAAGCGATTCGTGCAACATTGGAGCATGCAGTAGAAGCGGGTGGATCATCCATTAAATCTTATGTGAACGGGCAAGGCGAGATGGGCATGTTCCAGCATCAGCTGCTCGTTTACGGCAAGAAGGATGAGCCGTGTCCAGCTTGTGCAAGACCGATCCAAAAGTTCACGGTCGGAGGCAGAGGAACGCATATTTGCAGTAAATGCCAACCGTTTGCAGACGCTAAGGCATTGAAAGCATAGCAGGAAAAAAAGGCAATTAAATCTCGACAAGCACAGACAAATACTCCCCGCATATGATAAGTGTGTTACGGTCATTAGGCGGATGACTACTCGCAGCGATTTTGGTGAGTGGTGCAGCCGCTGTGCGGGGAGGGACTTAATAATTGTTCGCGCATGTTGTTTCTCTATTAGTGCTTGCGTTTGCCGTTAGTTTAGATGGATTTGGTGTCGGTGTTACGTATGGATTGCGGCGAATACGAATTCCACTGCTCTCTGTTATCATTATCACTTTGTGCTCTGGTCTCATTATTTTTTTGTCGATGCAGGTTGGCGGCTGGCTGACTGGATTTCTTACCGAGTTCGTTGCGCGTCTTATTGGGGCATGCGTGCTCATCCTGATTGGTTGCTACGCACTGCTGCAGCTTAGACGCGGGAAGCAAAATAATGAGATCAAAGAGGGTACAGGGCAATCTGATCAACAAAGAACAGCGGAGCGGAGTACGAAGCCGCAGGCCCAAGAGATCGCCAGCACAGCGCTTGTTGTCATGGTAGAGCTGAAGCGTCTAGGGCTTGTCATTCAAATTCTTCGGACACCACAAGCGGCAGATGTCGACAAATCAGGTACGATATCCGCATCGGAAGCCGTTATGCTAGGAGTTGCGTTGTCGCTGGATGCGTTTGGAGCAGGTCTTGGAGCCGCATTGATTGGATTGCCTTCCTTATTGACTGCTTTGACGATCATGGCAGCCAGCGCATTGTTTCTCGTAGGAGGCATTCGATTTGGCTTTCGGTTCTCTGCTTGGCGAGGCATGCAAGCATTATCTATCGTGCCAGGTGTATTATTAATTGCGATGGGAATTATGAAGCTGTTATAAATTGAGGTGAAATGGATGATAATCGGATTAACCGGCGGTATTGCCAGCGGTAAAAGCACAATCGCACAAATGCTCGTAGAACGCGGTGCACTGCTGGTCGATGCCGATCAAGTTGCAAGGGAAGTCGTTCTTCCGGGTGAACCAGCATTAGAGGCGATTGCCTCTACGTTTGGACAAGCTGTATTGGAAGAGGACGGTTCGCTTAACCGAAAGGCACTTGGGGAGATCGTATTTAAGGACAAAGCCTCGTTAGCGAAGCTTGAAGCGATTACCCACCCTGCTATACGCTCAACTATGCAGAATCGATTACATAGCTATTCGGAGCAGTTTCCTAACCGTTTAGTCGTTGCGGATATACCGCTCTTGTATGAAACGAAGCAGGAGAACCTATATGAGGGTATAATGGTTGTATATGTTCCAGCTGAGGTACAGCATGCACGTTTAATGGAACGCAATCAATTGTCTGAGGAAGAAGCCCGCCGCCGGGTAGCACTGCAAATGAATATTGAGCAGAAGCGTCAAAAAGCGGATTGGGTGATTGATAATAGTGGGACTTTTGAACAGACAGAGATGCAGGTACAGCAATTTATGAAAAGCCAGAGCTTGCTATGAGAGTACTGCAGAAGAAAAGAGTTCTGCTCATACTGCTGCTCGGTCTTATGACTATTTTGTTTCTTAAATCAGATTGGCTCGCCGTTTGGATGTATCCTGTGCACTTTAAGGAAGACATTCGTGCAAGCGCCTCAAATTACGGCGTGGAGCCTCATTTGGTAGCTGCGATTATACGGAGTGAAACCAATTATAAGACAGGTAAGGATTCGAAAAAGGGCGCGCTTGGACTCATGCAAATAATGCCAGAAACGGCTGATTGGGTTGTGCAAAAGGCTGGCTTTAACGAGGTAAATGAGGACATGCTTCGAAATCGTGCGGATGTCAGCCTTCAGGTCGGCTCATGGTATTTGAAATCTTTGGATCAGCAGTTTGATCAAAATAAAGTTGCAGCTGTAGCTGCTTACAATGCTGGCCCTGGAAACGTTCGGAAATGGCTTGACTCGGGTGTATGGGACGGTAAAATGGAATCAGTAAAGCAAATTCCATTTGGAGAAACCAGACATTATGTAAAACGGGTATTCTACTACTATAATAAGTACAAGGATCTATATCCGAGCCTCTAATTTGCTGCTTTGCACCAACAACAACGAAAACAATATGAAGCCTTGGAAGCCCGCCACTTCGTGGGCGGGCGTACCAAAGCTTCCGTTATTCATACAACAAGTAATTAATCATTATTTGTATTGACCTGCAAGAGATTGCTCGGCAATTTGTACCAGGCGACGGGTAATAGATCCACCGATCGAGCCTGCGTCTCTTGTAGCCATGTTGCCGTAGTATCCGTCTTGCGGAATTGCGATGCCTAGCTCTTGAGCAACTTCATATTTCAATTGATCAAGGGCAGCTGTCGCTTGTGGCACTACCAGTTGGTTACTGCTGCGGGATGCGCTCATGTATGTTCACCTCCTTGCGGTTGGTAAAAGTATTATGTGCAAAAATCAAAACTTCATTACAGGAATTAGTTGGAAATCAAAAATATTTAAGAATGCCCGTTTTCAGAGGCTTTTGAAATATAGGTAAGTGTGAATTTTGCATTCATACTCCGCCTATACTTTGGGAAGAAATTTCTTGTCCTTAGATGAGGACGACGTAGTCGTTTCTTCTTACAACCCAGAAAGGAGGCTGACGCAGCATGAAATGTCCATATTGCGATTTTGCCGGAACAAAAGTATTGGATTCCAGACCTGCAAACGAAAACAAATCGATTCGTCGACGCCGTGAATGCGAAAAATGCAGTCGGCGCTTCACTACCTTTGAAATGATTGAAGAAACGCCTCTGATTGTGATCAAAAAAGATGGCAGCCGTGAAGAGTTTAGCCGAGACAAAATATTGCGTGGTCTTATCCGCGCCTGTGAGAAACGTCCTGTGCCAGTTGAGCGCTTGGAGGTAATCGTATCTGAGGTGGAGAAGGAGCTGCGCACAACGGCGCATGCCGAGGTAGACAGCAGCGATATCGGTTCGATTGTCATGAATGAGCTTTATCCGGTCGACGAGGTAGCTTACGTCCGTTTCGCATCCGTATATCGTCAATTCAAAGACATCGATATGTTCATGAAGGAGCTCAATAATCTGCTCTCCAAACACCCGCTGAACGGCATGATAGATAAAGATTGACAGTTCTAGCAACCTTGTGCTAAGATCAATCTTGTCGTCATTTAGTGCTTTAGCTCAGTTGGCGGTCCAGAGTGGTAGGTTACAATTCCCGATAAGAATTGACTACCGACATAAAGAATTACGGGGGCTTAGCTCAGCTGGGAGAGCGCTTGCATGGCATGCAAGAGGTCAGCGGTTCGATCCCGCTAGTCTCCACCAAATCGATGATAATACGCTACCTTCGGGTAGCTTTTTTTTGTGTGGAGATGTAGAGCTGGAATTGAACCGCTTTGCGGGGGCGCTCGTGCCGCGCGCACGGAGCTCTGAAAAGCTGGAACCTTTTAGAGTGATACTAAATGGATTTTATGTAGTTAGTTTGGACGTTTTATTGATTTATTAGGTTACTAAATGGAAAATCTACATTTAGATTTGAGTATTTCGAATGAAATGGTACATTTTGATCAAACTAGTTGGACAAAATCCATTTAGTTATAGGAATGTTCCGCCCAAGGATATACTAACTGTAGGAAATCCATTTAGTTATCTCCACCAAATCGATGATAAAACGCTACCTTCGGGTAGCTTTTTTTGATTTGTTGGAGATGTAGAGCAGGAATTGAACCGCTTTACGGGGGCGCTCGTGCCGCGCGCAGGGAGCTCTGAAAAGCTGGAACCTTTTAGAGTGATACTAAATGGATTTTATGTAGTTAGTTTGGACGTTTTATTGATTTATTAGGTTACTAAATGGAAAATCTACATTTAGATTTGAGTATTTCGAATGAAATGGTACATTTTGATCAAACTAGTTGGACAAAATCCATTTAGTTATAGGAATGTTCCGCCCAAGGATATACTAACTGTAGGAAATCCATTTAGTTATAGCGGGTAGAGTGGAAAACTAGAAAATCCCGCACCCGCACCCGCACCCGCACCCGCACCCGCACCCGCACCCGCACCCGCAACATTCTAATCTTCAATTAAACTGTAGGTTACCATAAGCCACTATCCAATCCTTGCCGTGTTAATTCATAATATAGAACTCGTTGCCCTGTCCCGTGATAAATCGGTAATAACCAACCCTTCTTACAAAGTCGTTGCAGATGCCCTAATGCTGTTCGATGATCGATTGAGAAATGTCTAGAGATATCGATGGGTCGAATCGGACGAGCTAGAAATATAGCGAATCGAATGATCTCTTGATCTGCGAAATATACTCGTTCTACCTTTGAATTCACTGATTCGAATCGACTGAGCACCGTGCGGAGTAGATAAATACAGAGCTCTGGTCGATGAGCTACATCATCGTAGGCAAACGAAATGACATGAAACCCCATGCCTTTAAGAAACGTTTCTCGATTTAGCTCATTACAATACTTTTTGCGATCCATATTAGTCACATGCTCTCCGAAGCCCTTAATTTCTATGAGAATTCTCCATGATTCCGGCATAATCAAATAATCTGCAAAGTAGGGTCTACCCCGCCAATCTAATACCTCATATTCCGGATGCAAATGATCGAAATGACCTTTCATTGGCCACCATATATTTTTTGCGAATAGTTCTTCTGCATGCTGATGTCCTCTTTCCAGTCTTCCCCTCCTTTCACCCGAGCGACGGTCCAAGTGATATTGGATAAATGCCGAATGCGCTTCAAGGAATCCTTTCATCCCCACCAACTCCTTATTAGAAATAAAAAAACGCCCCCAAACCATCAAAAGATGGATGAGGACGTTCTTCGTCACATGGAATTATTATACAATGGTCTTGGGAATTTTAACATCATATTTTTAAGTTGTAAGAAATCCATTTTTGTAGGAAATTCATTTAGATGAGCTTGCGGAAGGGTATCTTATAAATACCGTATCCGCATCGACACTATTGTCAATAAAGCATTGGTTGTTTTGAAATTCCCTATGTGTGGAAAGATTAAGATTTGATTTATCAAAAACAACAAATTAGTAATTTTATTACTTCCTTATATGTAGTAAGAGAACACTAATGGAAACGTTTCACATGCACGACCGTTGGCAATTGCTAATAAGGAAGCGCATCGCTAGCAGCGACTCATCTGTCCGTTAGTTTTTATTTTCAGCTGATATTGAAATGATCGAAACGGTAAGTTTTCTCCCGATACAAACAAGAATTGCTTTTCAATCAATGGATGCAGGATACAAGGACAAGTGAAAAGCACGTTCCACCTCTATTGATTTACATGGAATTCAACATGTTCGCACGCTGATGTGATGACAAAAAAATATTTTTTCGTCAATTGAAAAACCGCGAAGGCTCGATGCTTCGCGGTTTTTAGCTAATTAACGACAGAATCTTTCATTATTCATTTATTGGTCGTTGATACAATGTAAGACGGTGGCAAAAGTACAGAAAGGAGATAAAATATGAAAAAATCAGCTTTTTTCCCATTGCTTGCTTTGGTTATTTGTTGGACGTCCCTATCGCAGGTCCCATATGCGTATGCGCTCAAGGAGGGCAATTATACGTATACGACTGACGGCCAGCATGCAACAATTACGGATTTCCCTAGAGGTGCTGCCGTGGATATTATTATTCCGAATAAATTGGGAGGATTACCGGTCACTGCAATTGGAGAAACGGCATTTTATATTACCGATATCACAAGCGTGGTTTTTCCGAACAGTCTGACGAGTATTGGCAATGATGCATTTGGATATAACTTTCTCACGAGTGTGGACTTCCCGGAAAACTTAACAAGTATTGGCGAAAGAGCATTTCAAAAAAATATGCTTACCACCCTTGTTCTCCCTGATAGTGTCACAAGCTTAGGACAGGAAGTATTCAAAGATAATTTGCTCACAAGCGTGAACCTATCGAACAATTTGACAATGATTAGTGATTTTGCTTTTAGAAACAACCTGCTCACAAGCGTAGTGATCCCTGATAGTGTAACGAGTATTGGGGGTTACGCATTCCGTTATAACAATTTATCAAGCGTGTCGCTGCTAAGCAGATCGACAGTCATTGATCCACTCGCATTCAACAACAATCAAGCAATTCCGGCCGATTTAAAGATTTTTGGTTTCTCAGGTTCAGTCGTACAATCTTTTGCGCTCAGCAAAGGGTTCACATTTGTTGATAGTACAGCTTTATTCGATGCGATGACTACGTCAAAGCAGTTGCTAAAAAATCATTTGCCAGGCACAGATATCGGACAAGTGTCGTCGGAGTATTATCATGATTTGATGGATGCACTTGACAATGCTGAGCTATTTGTCGATTTGATCACTTTTGCAACTACAGTTTCCGATTTGAATGGCGCTGCCGCCGATTTGAACGCGATGATTCAGGCATTCTCCAATGAAATCGTTACTGCCGACGTAACCGCATTGGAAGCGCGGATTGCAGAGGCGAATCAGGTGTTGACAGATCATCCGGAAGGTACGGAAGTAGGAGAGACGTCGGGTGCGGCTAGAGCGATTTTGCAAGCGGCAATTTCGGCTGGGCAAGGCATAGCAGACGATTCGGCGAATCAAACTCAGAATCAGCTGGATACGGCTGCCGCTAGTTTGAGCGCTGCGGTAGAAGTATTCGAAGGAGCGATTATTCAAGCTGGCGATGCTGCCGCATTGGAAGCGCGGATTGCAGAGGCGAATCAGGCGTTGATGGATCATCCTGAAGGTACGGAAGTAGGAGAGACGTCCGGTGCGGCTAGAGCGATTTTGCAAGCGGCAATCTTGGCTGGGCAAGGCATAGCAGACGATTCGGCGAATCAAACCCAGAATCAGCTGGATACGGCTGCCGCAGCTTTATATGCCAGTCTGGAGCAGTTTGAAGCATCTTGGATCGAATTGGTGTTGATAGTGCCTGCTGAAGATCTTTATGGAAACAGCGGGGTATTACGCTTTACTTTGAAGTACGCTTATGATGTAATCGTTACTGGTACGCCAAGGGTTCCACTCATCATTGGTACTGGTGATGCGTCCGAAATCGTCTACGCCCTTTATTCGGGAGTACGCGGAGTGCCAATGAACGAGCTTTCCTTCTCATACGAAGTATCGGAAGGACTCGCGGACGAGGATGGCATTGACATCGCTCCGCGACTGGATCTCCCAACCGGCTCGAACATTGCGATGTTGAACGGTGACACTGCTTCACTTGCGTATACCGCTGTGGATACGAGTGGAATTCGCATTGTATCGATTTCGCCAATTCTTACTTTAGTCGCTGGAGAGAACGGCGGTTTGGGAAAAGACGTAACGGTAACTGAAAACATATTTGGGATTGCGGTAGGCAATACGTTGACGAATCTTGCTTGGATGAAGGAAAGTCATGGTATAAATGATTTTGTGGATGGTGCTGGAACTGCTATCTTAGCCGCGAAGAAATTCAGCGTCACCTCGAATGGCGTCTACACTGTCTATGCCAAGGATTTGGCAGGCAATGAATCGGTTAAAGAGATCGCCATTACTGACATCGGGCCTTCATCTCCCGGTTCGGTTTCTGGGAATCAAGGAACCGTTGCCCCGGACACGGCTACCATTATGCTCGGCGGCATCCGTACGGAGGTAAGTGTTACGACTGAGCTGACGGCTGACGGACAACTCGTGAATGTGCTTCACTTGACAACGGAGCAGTTGACCAAGTCGCTGAGCTCTGGCCAAACAAATGTCTTTATTGTCGTTGATGGACTTGGTCCAGCAGTTAAGGTGAGTATGCCAACTGAGTTTCTTCAGAGTGTGAGGTACGAACAACCTGATGCTGGCGTTCAGGTGACGGTGAACGGAAACCGCTTGTGGATTCCGTTCCGCGTAATCGGGAACATGCCTAAGGAAGGAAACCTTGCGACAACGATTATCCAGGTGTCCGATGCGGCAAATCTTTCCTTGCAGGAAACGATCAAAAAACAAGGTGCCGTTCCATTGCTTGAGCAGCCGATCCTGATTTCGCTGGACATTGACGGTCAGGCCGTTAGCGATTGGCGCGGTATCTACGTACAACGGAAGAGTGACCAGTTGGCTGCGGTCGATTCGGACAAAGCAACGGTCGTATGGATAGATGCGAAAAACAAGATGCATTTTGTGCCTTCATCATTTGCAAGCGATGGAACCGTGACCATCCATGTGGTTCAAGGCGGTGTATATACGGTCATTCAATCTGATCGAACGTTCTTGGATTTACGCGAACATTGGGCGCAAAAGGATATCGAGCTGCTGGCGAACAAGCTGATCATAGACGGTTTGCCTGATGGAAGGTTTTATCCGGAAAATACGATCACTCGCGCTGAATTCGCAGCGTTGCTTGTACGAGCGCTCGGATTATCCGAGGCAAGCGCAGGCGAACCGTTTACGGACGTGACAGCGGCGAATTGGTACGCCGGATCGGTAGGCACGGCGCAGCGAGCAGGCTTGATCACCGGTTATGAAGACGGCTCATTCCGTCCAAATGCCAGCATCACCCGAGAACAGATGGCTGTTATGATCATAAGAGCAATCTCGTTCGCTGGGAAAATGATACCGACAGAGAACACAGATACGCTGCTGTCATTTGCCGACGGAGCTGAAATTTCCAATTGGGCGACCGATGCGACGGAGCAGTTGGTCGGAATCGAAATCATTCAGGGAATGACGGGTACGACATTTGCTCCCAAAGCGAGTGCCTCCAGAGCGCAAAGCGCCGTGATGCTTAGGCGAATGCTTCTATACTTGCAATATATTAATCCATAAGGAATACAAATTTTTGCCGCCTGAGAGTTGATGTAGGTTGTTTTTGGTTGACAAGAGGCTTGGTATATTACAGGAGTACGCAGCAGTCTAAAGCTAAGTGGATCCGCTTGGTGCAGGAATGTATCTCATCGCTGCCAGTGGAGAGATGAGGTCGTCGGTTCGTTCCCCCCAGGTCCACTAAATAAACCATTCAAGTCCACGATTAATTTCGTGGACTGTTTTTTTGTTCATATCTACATGTTCAATAAACTTCTTTCAAAAGCTCAAAAACTTCTTCTATCGTGAGGCCAAAGGATTTGTAATATAAAGTGTCAATAACCATCTACTAATATAGAACGGGCTAGAAGAATGAAGGAAAAAAATGAGAAAGGAACGCGATGAATTAGCGTCTTTGCTTTATTAAGTTCATCTGAACAGGATCAGTCCTAGTCTAAAGCCTAGGTTCTGACACTTCCTAAGACGGTTATGTCACACAAATAAGGCAGATATAATGGAATTATAACTTAAAGCGTGACTTATGAAGCCAAAGGAAGTGTTTGAAGATGAAGGCAATAGAAGCGAATGCAAAAGCAACGACAGGTAAAGTGAATTGGGTGCTTTTTAATCCCAAAACCTATGCAACGATCCTCTATTTATTGCTATCCCTCCCGTTAGGGATTATCTATTTTACAGTAGCGATAACAGGGCTTGTACTATCAATCGGTTTAACTCCAATCTTTATCGGAATACCGTTATTTTTTGGAGTAGCTAAGCTGTTGAATGGGATTGTAAGTTTTGAACAAAGCATGATTAGACAAATTTTAGGTTTACCAACTCCTCCTTTTTCGAATACTTACAATCATCAGTCTGAAGCTGGGCAGAACTGGTTGATGCGAATGGTGAGAGGATTTGACGGTGGGCTGTTCATTCGAAATCTGCTGCTCATATTACTAAGGTTTGTAACAGGCATTGTATTCTTTGTTATTATGGTAACGGTGATTTCACTAGGACTAGGATTTATTGCTCTTCCAGTCGTGCACATCATTTTAATGAATGAAATACAGCTGGATATTTTAGAAAATAACTTGTTTAATTATTTTCATATCGATTGGACCTATAATCAGCAATATATGCTGTACGTAGGCGTTGGATTGGTGCTTTTCTGGATCGCGCTTCGCGTCGTAAATGGGCTTATGCAAATTCAGCGTAGAATTATGTATGTGGATGAGCCATATCAGCAGCAGCAGCAGCCAGTGCCAGCGGAATCACAAATACATGCGCAGGTTCAGTCATCGCAATATTTTAAGTACCAAGAGGATCAGCCCACTCAAGGGATGATACAGCCAGTCTTTAGAGAGCTTTTGTAGCTCTCTTTTTTTTGAAGTTAAATACTTTTCACTCAGGGCACTCAATCTTGTTACTACTTCGGATATGAAATTATTCACCAAAATAATGCGCCAAGTTACATACGTGCTATAATATGTAAAAGATTTTTGGCAAGGCTCATCTTTTATTCGATCGGAGGATTAATATGGACTATATACGTGACTATACGATGTATGCAGCGATTTTTGGGATGTTCAGCTTTAGCTGGTTCGGCTGGGCGCAGGAGAGGCCGAGGGCCAACTGGCGCATCTATATTGGCATCGCCTCAGGAATTGCGCTTCTCGTCTGCTTGCTCGGTGTTTATTTAAGTATCAATAATTGGAACGAACCGTCGGCCTTATCAGACAATACTTCATTTACTGTTTATTTGATTACCGTGTTTATCGAATTTTTTGTGGCTGGAGCAGGTGCTTTCATAATCATTAGAAAAAAAGTGAAAGAGTATGTCGCGCCTTGGATTGCTTTTATCGTCGGCATCCATTTTATAAGCTTGGTTAGCGTTTTTGATGATTCCAGCTTGTACGTGCTGGCTGCTCTGCTGGTCGCTGTATCCATCTTTGCGGTTATCGCTGCACCAAAGCTTCAGGTTGCAAGCAGCGCGATTACGGGAATTGGGTCAGGCACGGTTCTGCTTTGTTTCGCAATTCTAGGCCTGGTTCGGTATTTTTCCGTATAACAAATACACTGTATGTCTTTGGAAAATAGACTTTAAATAAACAAACGATTCTCTTTTCCTCCCACATGAACATCTTTTATACTTACGCCCCCCAGCATGTTAAACCGATTCCTAGTTATAGGGACTCGGTTTTTTTGCGACTTTTGGGGTGCAGTTCACCGGAGAGATAGTCTCCTTTTTGTGCTAGCTCGATGGGGTTCAGCGCTATAGAGGTAGTGGCTACGTTGTAGTTTGTACAACGTAATCGACGTTACTCGCCTAACTAGGGCACGTACACTGTAGTTTGTGCAATAGAATGCCTATTCTAGGGCGATATTCGTTGGATTGGAGCGAATTCTAGTGCAAAAGTACAATGTAGCGGTCTGAAACAGCTCTCATGTGAGGTTTTCATTGTAATAAGTGCAGTGTAGGCGCTTCTCCTGCATATAGTGGAGACTTGTACTGGAGAAACGAAGTGTACGCTTTTGGAATCCTTATTCTCGCCTGGAAATCTCTAGTTCAACTTATATATGTTTCATTCAAATCACTTCTCCGGAATGATGATTGCTAGTCTGAAGGACTCATGCCTATAATATATGTAATCGTTTGAGTGAATACATAATAGCTTTGCAGAAAGGTTGCCGTGCGAATGCGCAGAAAAAGCCTGCTTAACAAAATGATTCTTTTTGGAAGCGTAATCAGTATTTTGCCCGTGGTCATTATCGGGTTGTTCTCCTATATACAGTCCTCGAAACAAGTGCAGGAGCGGGTCAATCAGGCCGAGATGCAGTATGTCAGGCAGTTGAATGCGAATATCGAGCAAGTGCTCAAGACGGTTGATCATACCTTAACGAATCTCGCTGAATCCCGCGTGATGGAGGATGCGATGTATAGTGTGATGAGCGCTCCTAATTTTCAGCTGTATAACAATCTCAAAAGTGAAATTACCCATCTGCAGTCTTTTGATACTAAGGTGGAGGACGTTATCATCGTGAACAAGCAGCGAAATTGGCTGATCAAAAATTCGGGCATTAAGCGGCTTAACGAGCATCCCGATGAACAGGCGTATTTGGATAAATTTGAATTGACACAAAATACATCTTGGCTGCTGGTGGAAAAAAACAGCTACAAGGATGCCATCTCGAGTCGCAGCTGTCCGTATATGATCAGTCTGGTGAAGAAGCTGCCAAACATTACGATTAACAAATATGCGCTTGCGATCGCCAACATCCCGGCTTGCAGCATTGCCGAATTAATAACGGATGGGGAGGGCCAGGAAGAAATCATTGTCCTGAATGAGGAGCAGCGCATTGTATTACACAAGGACAGTGCTATGATTGGCAAGCCTCTGTCCTCGCATCCGATATTTGAGGCCAAGATGAGCTTTGATGATACGTCTGGGCAGCTGGTGACGATACATGAAAGCCGCCCCTACACGGTTACCTATTACAAATCAGCCTTTAATGGCTGGATCTATATGTCGGTCGTATCGATTGATCAACTGACCGAGGAATCACGGCAGATCGGCTGGTTAACGCTGGCGATTAGTTTATTCATCATGATATTGTCGATTCTCTTTGTCCTGCTGGGTACGAATAAGCTGTATACCCCATTGAAGCGTTTGGTCAAAGCGATCGAAGGAAGAGATGTGGGCAGTGAAGCTTCTCCGCGCAATGAAGTACAGGTGATCGAGGATCATATCAAGCATCTGTTCAATTCGAACTCCAAGCTGGAGAACGAGGTGCGGAGCCAGGTGCAGCAGGTGAGCTCGCTATTTTTCCACCGCATGCTCAGCGGCAGTTTGCGCGACGCGGAAATTCACGAAAAAATGAACTACTTTGGTTTCCAGCCCAATTGGCAGCAAATGGCGGTGCTGGCGATTCAGGTAGATACGCTGGAGAATACCCATTATGAATCCAAGGATTTGGAGCTGCTGCTGTTTGCTGTGCTAAATATTTCGGAAGAGGTTGTACCGATGGAAAACCGGCTGCCGGTTATTTTGATGGATCGCTCGGTGGTCGTTGTCGCCGGTTATGAGGAAGAAAGCTGGCAGCAAGTGGAGGAGCAGCTTTATCAGCTGACAGAATCGCTGAAAGATTTGATCACACGTTATTTGGGTTTGTCGACCAGCATTGGAATTAGTGCGCCGTTTCAGGAGATGAAGTATGCTTCGCGTGCGTACGAGGAATCTTTGGAGGCACTGACCCACCGGATTCGCCTTGGCAAAGGTATTATCGTGCCGTTCAGCAGCTTGCATTCAGGCAAGCCTTCGGTCGGTTTTGAATATCCGGCTCGCATTGAGAGTGATTTGATTCAAGCGATTAAGCTGGCTGAGCAGGAGGAAGCGCTTGTACTGCTGCGCAGTTGGATGTCCGAAGCGATTAACCAGATTGGGTTGCCGGATCATTATCAGCTGTCGCTGGTCCGGCTGCTCAATCGACTGCTCTTGCTGGGGCAGGAAGCAGGGATCGCTCTGGGCAAGAACGGCACCTACTGGATGTCGCTTTACGAGGAAGTATTGGCGATGCATGTCAGCGATGAAATTGAAGAATGGTTCAAGGATAAATTGATCATGCCGATGCTTCAGCAATTTGCTGAACGACGTCATTCGCAGGATCAGAAGCTTTCGGAACGCATTATCGATTTGATTCAAAATCACTATGATTTCGAATTTACACTCGAAGATTGTGCCGCACGATTGCACTATAATGCCAGCTATTTGAGCAGCGTCTTCAAGAAGGAGACTGGCCATACGTTTAGCGAATATTTGGCCAGCTACCGACTTCATATTGCCAAGCAGTGGCTGACGGAAACCGATATGACGGTTAAGGACATTGCTGATCGGCTGAAATACAACAATTCACATAATTTTATCCGTGCATTCCGCAAGCAGGAGGATATGACGCCTGGACAGTATCGATCGCAGTATAGCGGCAAGTAGCAAGGGCATGAAAAAGCAGTATATCAGGTATAATCATTTGGTTGGATGGAGGAGCGAAAACGCCAGAAACCTGCAAGCAGCAAGGGATCTAGCAAAATGAGTATAGGCGATATGCTTCTTAACCGTTTACGATGAGACTGCAACAGAAAATACAGGTTGGGGAGTTGAATAGCTTGAAACGAAGAGTTGCAATTAGTATGTTTATGGCACTGACACTGCTGCTTAGTGCATGTGGCAATGGAAACGGCAATGCTTCAACAGGGGGAAAAGAAAATGAAGGAACAGAAGGGAGTGGCGGTCAGGCGGCCCGCGCAAAAATTTCCATCATGACGCCGCTGCATATGGCAGAAACGCCGGATGCCAAGATTGAACAATTAATTGAGGAGAAGCTGAATGTGGATTTAGATATCCAGTGGATACCAGCTTCTACTTTTCCGGATCGAATGAGTGCAGCCTTTGCTACGAGCAGCTTGACTGACATCGTCAACATCTCGATTACAGGTGCCAACCGTGAAGCAATTCGTGATGGTCAGTTCTGGGACATTTCCTCTTATATTGATCAATACGAGAACTTGAAGAAGCTGAATCCAGAAGTGTTGAACAATACTAAAGTGGACGGTAAGCTGTATGCGCTCTATCAAGGACGGCCGCTATCCCGTCAAGGCATTATTTATCGCCAGGATTGGGCTGAGCAGCTTGGGTTGTCCGATCCGCAAAATCTGGACGAATTGTACACGATGCTTGAGAAGTTTACTAATGAAGATCCCGATCAAAATGGTCAAAAGGATACTGTTGGTCTGGCGGAGCGAGGGGATCTGGTTTCTGGCGCATTCAAAACGATTGCTTCATGGAATGGAACGCCTAATGAATGGGGGGTAATGGACGGTAAGCTTGCTCCAGCTTTTATGTTCCCTGAATATCAGGAAACGATGGAGTTTTTCAAAAAGCTTCGTTCAAACGGATACATTAATTCCGATTTTCCGGTTACAAGCAAGACCGAGCAGCAAAATCTCATCATGAACAGCAAAGCTGGCGCTTATATCGGCTGTATGTGCGATGTGCAGCAGCTGTACACTGGACTTGCGCAATTGCAGCCTGATGCGCAGCTCGAGGTGTTTAACCAGGTGAAGGGGCCAAGCGGCAAATTTACTGTATTCTCAGGCCCAGGCTTCAACCACCCGTATCTGTTCCCAAAATCAGCGATTAAGACGGAGGAGAAATTGAAGCAGGTGCTGGCTTTTATGGATGGCATGATGAGCCCAGAAATCGCAAATATGCTTTACTGGGGCATTGAGAATGAGCATTATACTGTTGTGGATGGAATGGCTGTACCTGTTAAGGAACAAGGGAAAATTGACCGTGATGTGAAACCGTACAATACGATTGAAGTCGGCGATTCGGCGACAAATAATCGTCTGGAAGGCAAATATGATTACGCGCCAATGCAGAAAGCGCAGGAATTGTTTGCCGACAATGAAGCGTATGTCGTACCCGATCCAACGCTTATGCTGGATTCCGATACCTTTACCAAGCACAAGGATCGTCTGGCTCAAATCATCACGGACGCTACCTATAATTATATGCTTGGCGAAATGGACGAGGCTGGATTTAACAAGGCAGTTGAGCGCTGGAAGTCTGAGGGCGGTACGCAAATGATCGAAGAGTTTAACGCTGCCTACGAGCAAAACAAATAAAGAAGAGGCAAGCGGCGTGTTCCTGCACATTACAAGCGGGAACAGCCGCTGCCCATAATGAAGCTTGTGTGTCTGCTCGACAGACAGCAGATTGGACAGAAGCACAAGCGTGCATCGAATTAAATCCTTGTTTTCCGCTGTTAAAACTAGTCTATAAACACTTTAGGAGGGCGGAAGAGATGAACAGCCAACTGACGTTGTCGTCAGGCAAGCGAGCCCACATCATGCGTAGTATTCTCAAAAACAAGTGGCTGTACCTGATGATTTTTCCGGGCCTGCTGTATATCCTTATTTACAAATATATTCCGATGTACGGCCTTATTATCTCATTTCAGAACTACAAATCCTATCACGGGATTCTTGGCAGCGAATGGGTAGGCTTTGAGCATTTTGAGCGATTGTTTGGCTCTCCTGACTTCTGGATGATCTTTTCCAACACGATTATTTTATTTGCTTTGCAGCTGCTCATCTTTTTTCCTATCCCAATCATTCTGGCTTTGATGCTTAATGAGCTTCGGTCGGAGAAATATAAACGGACGGTTCAGACGTTGATTTATTTGCCGCATTTTATGTCGTGGGTCATCGTTGTATCGCTCAGCTTTGTTATTTTTACGGTGGACGGCGGTATTTTTAATAGCTTGCTTGAGGTTCTCGGGTTTGAGAAAATCAATTTCTTGCTTAAAGAAGAGTGGTTCCGCCCGATGTATATTCTTCAGGTTATATGGCGTGAGGCTGGCTGGGGCACCATTATTTTTCTGGCGGCAATCGCATCGGTTGATCCACAGCTGTATGAAGCGGCTAAGATGGACGGTGCGGGCCGAATCAGACAAATGCTGAACATTACATTGCCGGCTATCAAAAGCGTGATCGTCGTTTTGTTGATTCTGAAAATTGGCGACGTGCTGGAGCTGGGATTCGAGCATGTGTATCTGCTGCTCAATTCTACTAACCGGCAGGTGGCAGAAATATTCGATACGTATGTATATGTGACGGGCATCCATCAGGGACAGCTCAGCTATTCGACGGCAGTCGGGTTCTTTAAAGGCTTCGTAGGGTTGGTTCTAGTCATTGGCGCAAATTGGCTTGCGAAAAAATACGGCGAGGACGGCATTTACTAGAAGCCAGAGGATGACCGGAGGGAGGAAAACATATGGTAGGCGACAAAGCATGGGGCGGACGGATTTTTAACGGAGTGAATATGGTACTGCTCGGCATTATTGGATTGGTGACGGTACTACCGTTTATACACGTATTTGGCAGCTCATTTGCCACGGCAGGCGAAATAGCTTCCAAAAAGTTTTTACTAATACCAACGGAATTTACGCTGGATGCGTACAGATATATTTTTTCCACCAGTACATTGACTCGGTCTATGCTCGTTTCGATAGGCGTTACAGCATTTGGCACCATTTGGAGCATGCTGATTTCGGTGTTGACGGCTTATGGACTATCACGCAAGGATCTGATGGGGCGCAATTGGATTATGTTTTTATTCGTATTTACGATGCTGTTCAACGGCGGCATGATCCCGACATTTCTGGCTGTTAAGGAAACGGGTTTGCTGAATTCATACCTGGCTTTGATTATTCCGGTATCCATTAACGTGTTTAATATGATCATTCTCAAAACCTTCTTTCAGGGGCTTCCGGATGCGCTCGAGGAATCGGCCAAAATCGACGGCTGCAACGATTTCGGCATATTATTCCGCATCATAATTCCTTGCTCGCTCCCGGCAATTGCGACAATTTCGCTATTTTACGCCGTGACTTATTGGAATACGTATATGCACGCTATTCTCTATTTAAGCGATGCGGCCAAGTGGCCGGCGCAAGTGCTGCTGCGGCAAATTATCGTACTCGCGAGCGGCTTGAGCTATGACAATGCTGTTTATACGGATGTACCGCCGCCTTCACAAGCGGTGAAAATGGCCGTTATCGTTGTGGCGACGGTACCGGTGCTGCTCGTATATCCGTTTTTACAAAAGCATTTTGCCAAAGGTGCGCTGCTCGGTTCAGTTAAAGCTTGATGAGGAGGAAGAGTCCGATGCCTACACAAAGCTGGTCGATTCGAACGGTTGATTCGCTGATCAGGCAATATCCGCTGCTGTCGGATCATCCCTATTTGAGTGATTGCTGGAATTATGAGAGCGGCTGCCTGCTGCTGGCAATCGCCCGCCTTTATGAGCGAACCGGATCGCAGGGATATTTGGCCTATATTCAAAAAAATATCGATGCTTATGTCGCCGATAACGGTTCAATTCGCAGCTATAATCTGGATGATTACAATCTGGATCAGGTCAATCAAGGCAAGGTGCTGCTGTTTCTTTATCAACAAACAGGAGCGGACAAATACATGAAGGCAGCCAAGCAGCTGATTAACCAGCTGGCAGGACAGCCTCGCACCGAGGAGGGCAGCTTCTGGCACAAAAAGGTATATCCTTACCAGGTATGGCTCGACGGCTTGTATATGGCTGCTCCTTTCCTGGCTGAATATTCGCGGATGCAGAATCAGCCAGAGCTGCTGGACGATGTAGCGAGCCAGCTCCTAATCGCCGAGCGCCGCACGCGCAATCCGCTGACGGGGCTGCTGCACCATGCCTACGATGAAAGCAAGGAGCAGGAGTGGGCACACCCGGAGCATGGCCGTTCTCCTCATGCTTGGGTGCGGGCGGTTGGCTGGTATGGCATGGCAATCGTCGATGTCCTTGATTTTATGCCGATCAACCATCGCTTGCGTGGGCAGCTTGTCGGCACGTATGAGCGGTTGTTTGCGGCATTGGCGCAGGTGCAGGACAAGGAGACCGGGCTGTGGCATCAAGTGCTGGGCCAGGAAGGGCGCTCCGGTAATTATCTGGAAAGCTCCGGCTCGGCCATGATCATATATGCGGCGCAAAAGGCGCTTAATCAGGGTTATCTTAGCGGGAGGTATCGTGCCGCGGCTGATCATGGATATGGTGGACTGCTGGAGCATGCAGCGGCTATTGATGAGGCTGGGAATGTGCATGTACACGGTATTAATCGTGTCGCGGGATTGGGCGGAGAGCCTTACCGTGATGGGTCCTTTACTTATTATATCAGTGAGCAGGTTGTCTCTAATGACTCTAAAGGCATGGCACCATTCATATTGGCATGCTTGGAGAAAGAAAAAGGCGAGGAAACCCTATAATAAAGAGTAAATACAGGCGTAAAGCCGAACAATCGGGAGGAGAAACCAACGATGAGTACGTATGCCCATACTGAGCTGGAACGTTTTCGGCAATCATTTGACGAGCTTGATGTGGCGCAGCAGGTGGGTGTGCTTGGCAAACCGTCCGACGAAGCTATTTTGCAACAATTTATCGAATCTGGTGTGAAATTCTCTGCTTCATCACCGGTGCTTACCAAGGTGTACTACCGGGCAGTGCGCAAGCTGCTGGATTGCATCGTTCCGAATGCGCAGCAAGCGCCGATTCTGCAGGAGGGAGGGGTTTATCTGGGATGCTGGCTGGAGAGTACCGGAACGATTAATGCCGAGCTTTGCTCCCGGTTTATCCCGTCTGTTGCGGAAGCGACCTACAGTCAATTTGCCGCGCTGCAGCGCGAAGACGGCTTGCTGCCCTACAAAATTACGGCAGAGGGTGCCGTATTTAAGCAAATCCAGCTCGTCACGCCGCCGGCCAGAAGTGTCTGGAACCATTATTCGCTGCATGGGGATAAGACAGCGTCAACCTTTTTACCGCAGATGTATGAGGCGCTGTCTCGATATGATGACTGGCTGGTACAGTATCGCAATACGAGGGGAACAGGCTGTGTTGAGGCATTTTGTGCATTTGATACCGGTCACGATTTGTCCCCAAGGTTCTGGCATGTGCCGGATACGCCGCATCTGAATGACCCGGCGCTCGTCCATCCCGATTCTCCCATTTTACCGTTTCTAGCACCTGATCTGACTGCCAGCGTATATTGCAGCCGTAAATATCTTGGCCGAATGGCGCTGGAGCTCGGACTGCCGGACGACCCGTGGAGGGAAAAGGCGGAGAGCGGGTTAGAGAGCCTGATGAAGCATTGTTTCGATCAGGCGGATCATTTCTTTTACGATGTAGATAAGCAGGGGCATTTTGTTCGCGTTCAGTCCGATGTGCTGCTTCGCGTGCTTGCAAGTGAAGTGGGAGATAGAGACTTTTTTGACGGGATGCTCAAGCGGTATTTGCTTAATACTTCTAAGTTTTTTGCAAAATATCCATTTACGTCGCTGTCGATGGACGATCCGCGGTTTGATCCTTTTTCAAGCTATAATACTTGGGCGGGTGCGACGAACTTTCTCAGCCTCATTCGTGCACCGCATGCTTTTGAATATCATCAGCGCTATGTGGAGCTCACTTGGGTGCTGCAGCCGATTATTTCTGCGTTGTCACGAATGACTCGGTTTGGTCAATGCCTTAGTCCGTGGACCGGGGAGGAAGGCTATACGGAAACGTATTCGCCCGCCATACTATGCCTGCTTGACTATATTGAACGGCTCAGCGGCATTTTTCCGACAACTGGAAGTGAGTTATGGTTTACAGGATTGCTTCCTTACCCACTGGATCATGGTATTCAATTGGCCGAGCATACCGCCTACAGCCGCACGGTTGATGGGATTGCCTATGAGCTGATTAATACGGAGGAGACGGCGAGCATTTTTGTCAGCGGCAAACTGCGGTACCGTTTTCCGTCAGGCGTCCGCCTGGTGACGGACCGCGCTGGCAAGCTAAAAGCAGTGATCGGGATGAGTGTACGAAGGGTGGAAGGTGTCATCGAATACGGCGAGACGCAAATTTCTTTTGCCGTGGACGGAAATGAGACGCTAGTTTATGAGAATGGCATTTTTTATTCAGCGTCCTCGCCAGGTGTCATTTATCCAACATATGGACAAAGGTGAGCATAGAAGCGAGGTCTGTCGTAAGTGACTAATAATACTGCCTCGCTCCACTGGAAGCGAGGCGGTTAGGGGCACTGAGCGTCACTTCCCCCAATACCTTAACCATAGACGGCAGAAATGTCGTTTTTTTGTTTTGGATTGTCAACAGTAGACTGAACAATAATTATAAGAGCATTTTGGCAATTAACACAAACAAGAGACATAAAATGATAATGGCTGCTGCCGCTTGCTTCAAGTTATCCTTTACGCGGACATGAGCCAAAATCGCTCCAATCATCGTTATTCCCAGCCATAAACTAGCAATTTCAGCCCAATCAGATTTCCAAAAACCTATGATAAACATGGCCGCCCCGATAAGCTGAACTATGCCCGTAACCACACGAAACCATTGAGGAAGTCGTAATCGGTTGAAATTATCTATATGCATGGGCAATCCATAAATTTTTCCGACACCAGAAAGGAGAAATATCGCAATAAGAATGACCTGAAGCAGTGTAGTTATAACGAGCATATTCATCAACCTCTCTTTATGACCTTTTTTTTATTTAGAAACAAAGTAGCAATGGCTGCGGTAGCAATAACCGTTCCCAAAAAGAGAGCAATGGTTAGTTCAATGCTTGTTAATCTATTCTCTATATTTACACGAAAGAAAAAGAATAAGGTAGCGGGAATAGAGATGGTGATTGCCGTTAACAATCCAGGAGAATACTCCTTAAAGACAATGGTCGTTATCACATGGAAAATTGCATTTAAACCAATATGCAATTGGAATGCTGCTGTTAGAACAACCCAACCGCCATGGTATCCCACAGAAGAAGCTTTATAGGAGGCCAAAAGTACGAGTAGAATCATGAGGCCCTGAGTCATTGCATGCTTGTAGGTCGTCATAGGAGCAAAGTAGCGTGTAGCCCATGCTGAAAAGCCAGGAAGCTCTTCAATGGTGTGAATGGTTAAAACAACATAAGGCAGCCAAAATATAAGATGCAAATCTTGAAACATCGTTATCCGCTCCTTGTTTTGAATTAAATTGATTGAACGTTCAATCAAATTTTAACGAAAAAAAATTATTTCTTTGTTGATAAATAAGTCTCTAACAGCTCGGCAAAAGTATGGTAAGCAGCGTCGATATCGAAATTTGGATCAGCCATTTGCTCAAGTGCTAAGCCATCAATCGTTACATTAATGATGGATGCCAGTGCCTTTTTATTAATGGTCTCTCTGATTGGCAGCATGTTCATCGTTTTTAACACTTGTTGTCGGCCAGCTTCAAGGCTTTTTTGAATCTCCATACGTCCTGCGTCACTTCTAAGACCAATTGCAAACAGTTCAAAACGAAGACGATGCCAATCCGGATACTCATTCACCATATTTTTCGGAACCTCTAACGCATTGCGCAAAAAGCTTTCATTCATTGGAATTTCCGAAATTTTATTCATTTCTTCAATATAACGGGAACTTTCCAAATGAAATATTTCGAACATTAAATCCTCTTTACTCGGGAAGTAATAATTAATCAGCCCCTGTGATATTCCAGCTTGCTTGGCAATCTCTTTCATTGAAGATTTATCATATCCCTGCTCAGCTAATACCTGATAAGCAGCATCGACGATTTTACTCTTTGTATCTCCATTTGGTCCTTTAATGATTATCATCACCTTTTGTATGAACGTTCAAACAAAATTATAACAAAATAAAGCGAACTGTCAATAGCTCATATTAGTGTACAAATGGTGGTGATACATGACAATGCTCTCTTCATTTTAAGGAAATTTCAATTTTGCTATAGTAAGGTGATTGCTAGTCGGACGGTCACATGTCTATAATATATATAACCTATTGTGGCAGTCCATAATAGGTTTGCAGAAAGATTGACGTTCAATATGCGCTTAAAAAAGTCGGATCAACAAGATGATAGTATGATAGTAGGCGGGGGGACAATGAAAATGAGCAATCAGACGGCAAATGAGGAAGTAAACAGCAAGGACGGTGAAATGACCGAGGAGAAATGGGTGGAGCTTCTAAAGGCTGTTCACCATAATGGCCTCGTATCCTTGAAAATGCACTTTGACGACGTTGAAGGACAAGTGTTGAATCTCGAAGCCTACGGCCCAGTTTTTGTATTTCATGTGAAGGATGAATTTGATAGTGTATATTCCTGCGGTTTTTTTCTGCGCGAGTTGATCGACAGATTCCAATCGGGCAATGATCCAGCAGTGTGGATGGCTTCATTCTTCGTTGATCTTATGAAGATTAAGGGAGGGAAACCCCTCTCGCAGCCTGCTTCAAGCGAAGAAGAGGCTAAAGCGATCATCGACAAGGTACTCGTTCCGCATTGTATAAAAACAGTACGTGAAGAATTTGCTCCGGAGCAAATTCATGCAGGTCTAGCGTGGAATGAAACACACGGTCCGGTCTTTGAAACTGGTTTTCCAGCGATTACAGAAGGAAATAATGTATGCGCTATCCCTTTGCATCTTATGTTGACACATCTGCAGTTGAACCGAGATCCCGGGGAGCTTCTGCTCCAAGGGTTGTACGATATCCGAAGCAATCATGGAATGGACTAGAATAGGAAATTCAGGATAATTTTAGGATTCGATTCACATAGGCTCCACTAAATAAGACATTTCACGCAACCTCATAAAGGTTGCGTTTTTCTATTTGATGGCATCCCGAAGAGGCTGCATAGTACGCCCCTTACTAATAATTTAACACGGAATCTCTTTGTTTATTGAGAGCGACAAATACAGCAAAGAGCAGCAGGACGATTCCTGTAAATATAAACCCTTCAATAATATTAAAAGGAAGCCAGCCTAATACGGAAGAGCCGGCTACGACACCTAGAGAAAAGCAGGCGTAGAAGTATCCGTAAGCTTTCCCGCGCAGCTCTGCGGGCGTCGCTTTAATGAGCATCGTATTAATGGAGGGGAATAAGAAGGCGAAGCCTACTCCATATAAGGCTAACACGATATAAAGCGATAAGGTCGTCGTTGACTGGCTAATAAGCAGCTGACTTAATCCCATTAAACCAATTCCGAGGGCCATCGTTGTAGATGGAGCTGCACGGTCAAAAATACGATTAGTAGGAAGTACGAAGATGAGAACAGCAACGATCCCGAAAGCGCTCATTAATGTGCCGCTTAAATTCGAATCATACCCAAGTGTCTGCACATGCAAGGGCAGCAAATAAGCGATCACGCCTTGTGAGAACATTAAGAAAAAGGCACCGCCGTAAGCTTTTATTACACCTGCATTAAAGAATGAGCCTTTAGATGCTTGGACAGCATCGACCTTTTCTTTTTTGGCTATCTTGTACTTGCTGAGAAAAATGGCGGACAAGACAGCAAGTGAAAATCCCAAAATAGCTACGCACATAAAGACGAAGGGTACAGACGTTTTGCTTGCCATAATTCCGCTGAAAGCAGGACCGATAATAGCAGCTAGTCCAACAAATGTACCGGTGAAGGCGACTTTTTTCCCTTGTTGAGCATTTACCGTAGTATTAGCAGAGAATGTAAACGCGGCTGGAACAATTAATCCGGCAACAAAACCATGAATAATTCGAACAATTATTAATAATAACGGCGAATCAACGAATTGATACAGCAGTAAAGCACTGCTTGTTAAAAGCAACCCGATCATTAATATTTTGAATGGGCCTACTTTATCAGTCATGATCCCCGATAAAATATTGCCAAACGTATTCGTTAATGAGTATAGGCCAACGACAATTCCAACAATAAATGAGCTTGCGCCGACGGAAGATGCGAATGTGCTCATGACCGGCAGCTGTACGAATAAGTCAATAAAGGAAAAAAACACGATACTGTACACGATCAAGGCATAGTTAAAAGGTTTTATACTATATTTAGCTTGTGCTTTTTTTAGCTTCCAGTCCAGGATGAAATTTCCTAAAGGTATAAAGGCTGCGATTAGAGCTGCTGCAGACCATAACAGGTTCCACTGAATTCGAATGGCAGCATAAAGGATGGCGAGTGCATATAAACAGAAAATCCCCCCGTGAATACTTCCTACAACCGTTACAGCTTGTCCGATTCCCCATATATATTTTAAGGGCATGGCGATACCTAGTAATACTAATAAAGAAATACCATCTAAAACACCTGTGATACGTAAAATGTAGATTGGATGTGTCCTCACTTGATATGCTCCTAATGTATATTTTGAACTGATTACTCTATATTACCATGTTATTAGAAGATTAAAATAGGATAGGTTAGATTGGGAAAGTTAGTCAATATTTTAAAACTCATCTGTAAGTTTTTTAAAATTTTCCGATCTATTGTGCAAGCTGTGTTTAATTCTGTGAAAATGTTAATCCTACGACCCTAATGAGTTATGTTATAATTTTGCCCAGAAGAGGAAAGTGGAAGTTTGCACCAACTAGAATTGCTGGGAGGTACGCATGATCAGAGAAGGTAAGAGGATTAAATGTCTTATTATCACTATTTTATTAGGAGTACTTCTGCTTAGTAACGGGCCGATGTCTATCGTCTCCGCTGGAGAAGCTGCAGCTATGAATGATTTGACCCTAAAGCTTGATGGCAAGATTATAAAGATGACAGAACCTGTAGTAACGCTTGATGGAAGAATGTATGTCCCTGCGGCTCGTATAGCTGAATTATTCGGTGCGAAGTCAAGCTGGGATAAAGATACGGATGAAGTAACGATACATACGGCATTAAATGATAAAATTGTGCTTGGAAACGGCGTGCCGGTTGTCTATTTCAACGAAGAACGCTATCTGATGGATGTTGCTCCATTCTTAAAGGATGGAAGGCTTTATGTGCCTTTGCGCCAATTGTCGGAAATGCTGCATGCCAAGCTGCAATTGAATACCGAACAAGACATTGTTGACCTCATAACGGTGCAGCCAGTCGTAATAACCGGTGAGAAAAGCTTGGATGAGATCGCTAAGGAGCTTGGGAGCAGCAAGTCCGAGCTATTGAAGCGGAATGGACTAAATGGCAAGGAAGCCCTTAAACCGGGAACGAAGCTTAATGTGGTTATTCCTTCAATATTTACTAAAGCAGCAAAGTCGTTCACAGAAGCGGACTACATGCTGCTAGCCAAGATTACGATGGTTGAAGCTGGATATGAAACGTATCAGGGCCAGCTCGCTTTAGCGAATGTGATATTAAACAGAGTGAAGGATGTTAGGTTTCCAGATTCGATAAAAGAGGTTATATATTCAGGGAAGCAGTTTCCACCAGCCCATAACGGGATGCTTGACAAGAGCAAGCCAAATGCAAGTGTTTTACGAGCTGTGAAGGATGCCTTGAACGGGAAAAATAACGTTGAGAACGCGGTCTATTTCTTCAATCCGAATATTTCCAAAGGATCGTTTTGGTCCAGCCTGGATGTTATTGCATCGATCGGTCATCATAGTTTTGCTAAATAGGAAGGTCCGTTATAGCCATAAGTGAAGTGCCCCCTGTCAAGTAGACAGTGTAAAAAACAAAAAAAGTTAATTTATTTCCCCTCAGTTCAATTAACAGAGCTGAGGGTTTTGTTTTCAGCTCTCGTGTTATGCAGTTCGTCGGTATTCCATAGGGGACAAGCCATTTAAACGCTCTGTATAGCGGTAACGGTTGTAGTAACGCATATAATTTCTCACATCATGAAGGACATCTTCATAGGTCTCGTATTTGGTGAGATAATAGCTTTCAGCTTTTAATGTACCCCAAAATCGTTCAATCGGTTGGTTATCCAAACATCGACTTACGCGAGACATGCTTTTAGTAAAATGGTGCTTAACCTGTAGTCGATTGTATGCATGTGAAGTATATTGGAAGCCCCTGTCGCTATGGAGAAGTGGGGCTACGCCCGGGTTTCTTTTGTAAGCCTTCTGTACGGTGTCTATGACGAGTTTATTGTTGTTAGAGTGGCTTAACACCCATGAAACAACGGAGTTATCGTAGAGATCAAGGATAGCGCTCAAATAGGCTTTACGACCATTCCCGTACTTTAATTCTGTAACATCTGTACACCACTTACGATTAGGAGAATCTGCGCAAAATTCACGGTTCATCACATTTTCAGCCACATGCATCTCGGAGGCTTTCAGGTAGTTTGGTCGCTTCCTGCGAATGACGGCTTTTAACCCAAGAGCACGCATGATTCGGTAATAACGTTTTTTGTTAAAATTCTTTTTGAGTTTTCGGTTCATTTGTATGCAGATTTGACGATAGCCAAGTATTCCTTTCCGCTTGTCATAGCGAAGTTTCACTTCTTTAGCGAGCGAAAGGATTTCAAGTTCCCTGATGGATGGTTTCCATTTGAGCCATTTATAATAGGCAGACCTGGCGACTCCTGCTAGCTTACACAGCATGGTGATGGCGTAGCCTTTCTCCGTGTGCAATTCTTGAATAACTCGATACAAGTCTGCATGCCGAACTAAGGTTAGCGTGTATTTCGTCGCCGGATCTCTGCCAACTTTTTTGCGAGGGCATTCTCCATTTCTAAGTACTCGTTGCGTGCTTCAAGTTCTTTGATTCTAAGCTGGAGTCGATCATGATCATCCAGCTCCCCTGCAGGCCTATTACGGCCCCGATTGTCATGAAGGGCTTCCACACCCCCGGATGTACATTTACGAACCCATGCATACACCTGTTGATAAGAAACATCATACTTCTCAATGGATTTCTGATAATCCAAATCATTGGCGATCGTATACTGTACGATTTCAATGCGTTCTTCGAAAGTGGTTCTACGTCCTTTGTTCATGCGGGATAGTCCTTTCCCTTTACGAGTAGGTTTTATTTCTATCCCTTTAGTATACTTGGAAATCCATCTCGTCAAAACGCTTTTACTCGAAATATGGTACTTCTTCGTTGCCTCTCGTATAGAATGATTACCGGATAGGACATCCCTAACTGCAGCCAGTTGCAGATCCTCTGAATAGGCCTTACACCCACTAGATTCCTTTAATCCTTCATTTCCATCTGCTTTATACTTCCTTATCCAATCCGTAAGCGTACTGCTGTCTACCCCTAGCCGTTTCGCCTCAAAACTGGGGGTTGTTTCATTCAGAAGGCATCGCTTTACGACGCGTAACTTTACCTCGAAAGAAATTGGACTCCTTTTGGACATCATAAAAACTCCCATCATTGTAGAAGTAGAAGTTTTTGTTTTTTCTACTGTCTACTATGATGGGAGCATATCATAAGGCTGTAGCGGGCTTTTTTTTTTGAAATATAGGAAAGTATACATTCTCTGCCCCTGTTGATAACGATGCTGCGCCAGCAGCCGGAGAACGGATAACGAAAGCTAAAGGGAACCAGAGATGCTATTACGCAGAAATGAAGCGAGACCGGGCAAGTAAGGTGCATATTCATTCCATTCCCGTTAACGAAGAGGTATCGAATTAATGTGAATGAAGCACAGTGGGCGAAACAAAACTTTTATATTTGGCTCCTTCATTTGTTTAAATTCAGTTTACAAAGGTGAGTTAATATCACTACATAACCGTTTCATATGGGAGGAATTGCAATGGAGCTTGTACGTAAAAAGAAAATAGAGCAAGGCGATGGGGGATGGGCCATCGAAGCGACCGGACTCGTTAAAACTTTTGGTGACAATCGCGCGGTGGATGGCGTGAATTTGAATGTACGTCCAGGTACAATCTACGGCGTGCTTGGACCAAATGGGGCAGGCAAGACCACAACAATCGGAATGCTGGCAACCTTACTTCGTCCGGACGCAGGCTCAGCACGAATCTTCGGGCATGATGTGGTGAAGGAGTCGCAGATTGTCCGACAGCTGATAGGGGTAACCGGCCAATATGCATCGGTCGACGAGTCGCTTAGCGCTACCGAAAACCTGATCATTTTCTCTAGGCTGCTAGGGCTGGGGCGGAAAGAGGCGAAGCAGAAGTCAGAGGAGCTGCTTGAGGAATTTGGTTTGACGGAAGCTGCAAAACGTCCGCTGAAAAACTTTTCCGGAGGTATGCGCCGGCGATTGGATTTGGCTGCAAGTTTAATTGCACAGCCACCGCTTATCTTTCTTGACGAGCCGACTACAGGGCTGGACCCGCGGACGCGTTCGCAGATGTGGGATACAATTCGTCGATTGGTGAAGACAGGATCAACCGTACTTCTAACCACACAATACCTCGAAGAGGCGGATCAACTGGCGGACCGGATTGCGGTTATTGATCGTGGCCGAGTAGTTGCTGAAGGAACTGTGGATGAGCTGAAAGCTTCAGTAGGTACTTCATCACTGCATTTAGGCGTCCAAAATCTAAAGGACATCGAGGCTGCGCGTCAGACCGTTGAACGGGTGCTTAGAATCCAGTCCAATGTCTCTTACGAAACGGGAAAGATAACTGCGCCAATGGCCAACGCTGATCTGGTTACAGATCTGCTTATCGCTCTTCGCGAAGCAAATATTCACTTGGCTGAAATGAGTGTACAGAAACCGACACTCGATGAGGTGTTTCTAACCATCACTGGGCATGGTGTTGAAGAGGACGTGTCACAGGCGTCTTATGAATCGAATGAAGCGGAGGTAGTAAAAGTATGAGAAGTACTTCTATAAAATCGGGATTCGACCGCCAGCTGAAAAATCACACGAGCTTCAGTCAAACGATACGCAATTCGTTGACGATGGCATATCGAGGATTGCTGAAGATACGTAGAACACCAGAGCAACTGTTCGATGTGACACTTCAGCCTATTATTTTCACCTTGATGTTTACGTATATCTTTGGCGGGGCCATCTCCGGCGATATCGTCAGTTATTTGCCCGTCATTATTCCTGGTATCCTCGTGCAGACGGTGATCACTACCTCAGTCGTAACCGGAGTTCAATTGCGTGAGGACATGGATAAAGGAGTATTTGACAGGTTCAAATCATTGCCTATTGCGAGGATTGCCCCGTTAGCTGGCGCCTTGTTAGCAGATACCGTTCGGTATACGATTGCGACTGTACTTACTTTAGTTATGGGATATATTATGGGCTACCGTCCTGATGGCGGGCTTGATCATGTCGCTATCGCAGCAGTTCTTGTCATTTTCTGCTCGTGGTCGATTAGTTGGATATTTGCCTTCTTTGGCGTGATTGCTCGTACAGCCTCAAGTGTACAGGGGATATCGATGATTATTCTATTTCCATTGACGTTCCTCTCCAACGCCTTCGTGCCAGTTGATACGATGCCGAACTGGCTTCAGTGGTTTGTTAATATCAATCCGATTTCGCATCTTGTGACTGCCGTGCGAGAGCTTATTAATTCAGGAACTGTAGGTTGGGATCTTGCTATTTCTTTGCTTGGGGCTGCGATCATTGTAGCGGTCTTTGCACCTCTCACGGTTCGTGCATATATGCGCCGGACGTAGAGTAGTTAATCATTGCACAGCGGAGGTTTGATCATCGGAATGTACTTATCATAGCAGGCCTTGCATCGTCGATATTTCTTGTAGTGCCCTTTCAACCATACTACCTTTTGCTTGGTGATGCAGTCTTTGTCAGATGCAATCAGCTTATTCAGACTTTTTTTGAGCATGTTTTGAATTTAATCTATCTCTGCCATCTCAAAACCTTGGGGCACTCTTATCTAGAACTGATATCTTCCTTGCGATTCAAGGATTGGCTGGCAGTGTTTGTCGTTGATCCTTTTGGCAGATCATATTGCTCGTCATCCGTGATCAACAAACGAAAGAGGCTAGAGGGTCGAAGCGCAAACAGCTGTTCATGCCAATTAAAGATCGGTGTAAGCGATAATTAAGCAGGCGACCGGAAAAGTTTCCGATCGCCTTTTATACTTACTGATCAATTTCAGTGAATGTCTTATAGGATTATTATAGCCTGTTGACGTGCTTTGCCATAAGCGCTGGGTGCATCACCGAAATGCTTGATATGAGGTGGATGAATTGTTATTTCTTATCATAGGGTTTGAGGATACTTTGGAAGCGTCATGGGTCATATCGTAAACATGCTATATATATTGCTGGCACTTGCGAGGAAGTGTGCAAATGGTCGTGGATATGTCAGATTGCTTGCTTATGATGTTGAAGCCGAATCCAAGCTGATTGACTCCTACGGTGCTCATGAGAGAATGGATGTTTGAGTACGCTTAAAATCTTGTTCAGAAAGGGCCTTGAAAGATGTGAATGGATTAAATGATGTCTAAAGTGGTAAAGTTAAATGTAGTAGTATACGATCAGAACAGATGATTTATCACGCCATTTTGTCTAGAAGTATATGATTATATTAAGATAAGTAGTGAATTTATTGGAGGATTGAATAGATGACAATATATGAAAAGATGCATTCTGGTGAATTATATAACTGCACCGATGAAGAACTGATGGTTGAGCAGGGCAAATGCCTTGAGAGACTATATGATTTTAATGCAACTCGCCCGTCCGAGGCCGAAAAACGTAAAAAGCTTATGAAGGAAATGTTCGCTGAAATGGGTGATAACTGCTATATTGAGCCGCCGTTTCATGCAAACTGGGGCGGCAAGCATGTACATTTTGGCAGCGGTATTTATGCTAATTTTAATCTGACTATGGTTGATGATACCCACATTTATGTGGGAGACCACACTATGTTTGGCCCCAATGTAACGGTTGCGACCGCAGGCCATCCAATTGTTCCCCATCTTCGCGAAAATGTAACACAATTCAATATACCGGTTCATATAGGTAGAAATGTTTGGATTGGTGCAGGTGTTATTATTGTTCCAGGAATTAAAATTGGTGATAATACCGTTATCGGCGCAGGTAGTGTCGTAACTAAAGATGTTCCTGCCAATGTGGTTGCTGTTGGAAATCCCTGCCGTGTACTACGAGAAATCAATGACCATGACAAGGAATACTATTACAAAGACAGAAAAATTGATTTTAAGTAAGAGTGTCAGCTCTCTTTGCATGTGGAGTGCTGTGTGTTAGTAGTGAAAATGCTTTGAATAAGTAGCTCATTTACCTGATTTATTATGAAGCTTAAGCAGAGATAATGCTTGAGCTTTTTTTGTTTTTTTTCAAATTTAAAATGATTCTATTATTGGAAGCGATGAGGTCAGGGGAGAGTCCTATTATAGACTGTGATTCTAAATCTACCGCTCGTAGAATGCAAATTCACTTTCTCGTTGGAATGATTATCTTTACAGGAAGATTTATGTCTGATAAACTAACCAAACCTATTGTTAACCAAAAATAAATATATCAGGTTAACAATAGAGCGTGTCAAACTAAAGGTGGTAATATCTTGTGACAGTACTGGATTATGAACGACTCTCTGCCATGAATAAGGAAAATTTATGGCATCCTTTTACTCAAATGAAAGACTACAATAACTCCGATCCTCTAATTATCGAACGCGGTGAAGGCATCAAATTATATGACGTTAGTGGGCGTGCATATTATGATGGATTCTCCTCGGTGTGGCTTAATGTCCATGGACACAACGTCCCTGAGCTAAATCAAGCGATCACAGATCAGTTAGGACGTATTGCACATTCTACCCTTCTCGGTATGGCTAATGTGCCTGCCATTGAACTTGCAGAGAAATTGGTAGAGATTTCTCCCAAAGGGTTAAATAAAGTGTTTTACTCTGATTCTGGAGCAACGGGTGTTGAAATTGCGGTCAAAATGGCATTTCAGTATTGGAAAAACCTAGGACAGGAGGGTAAGACGAAGTTTATTACGATGAATCAGGCGTATCATGGAGATACAATTGGAGCGGTTAGCGTAGGTGCGATTCCACTGTATCATGACGTGTTTCGCCCAATGCTGTTTCCTTCGTATGTCATTCCGTATCCTCATGCTTACCGCTGTGATGGCGGTGAACGGGAAGCAATGGAAGCTACGCTAATGACATTGCGTCTTTTACTCGAAACCAGCGCGGATGAAATCGCAGCGCTCATTGTAGAGCCGATTGTTCAAGGGGCTAGTAGCATCATTATTATGCCAGAAGGCTGTTTGCGTGAGATGGCAGCCATTTGCCGTAAGTATGGTGTACTGCTCATTGCGGATGAGGTGGCCACAGGTTTTGGGCGGACAGGTGCTATGTTTGCTTGTGATCTTGAAGATGTATCACCTGATTTGATGGTAGTCGGAAAAGGCCTTACTGGCGGCTATTTACCTGTCGCAGCAACGCTTGCGACAGACGAGGTGTACAATGCATTTTATGCGGATTATGAAGAGCAAAAAACATTTTTTCATGGTCATTCCTTCACAGGTAATCCGCTCGGCTGTGCCGTTGCTTTGGCTAGCTTAAAGCTGTTTGAAGAGCGTAACATCATTGAAGGAGTACGATCAAAAGCATCATTCGTAGAACATAAGCTCGCAGTTTTACATATTTCTCCGCATGTCGGTGACATAAGGCAAAAGGGACTGATGATTGGAATTGAGCTCGTACGCAATAAGGATACGCGTGAACCGTATGATTGGTCCGAACGAATCGGTGTTCGCGTAACCCAAAAGGCTAGAGAGCTTGGAATGCTTACGAGACCGCTAGGCAATGTTGTCGTATTCATGCCTCCACTAGCTAGTACAGAGGCCGAGCTTGATATTATGACGGATATTTTGATGGAGGCCATTCTCAGCGTCACTGAAGGAGAATCCATCCTATGAGGTCGATGCGTGGATTATTTGTGGTCGGGACAGACACTGGCGTTGGCAAGACCATTGTAACTGCGGCGCTTACTGCGGCTCTTCGCGCTGATAATAGGAATGTAGGTATTTGGAAGCCTGTGCAGTCTGGTGAACTGCTAGGTAGCGGAGCTACCGACGCTGAGCGTCTGCTACGATACGCCGGACTAAATGAGCAGCCGGAGGCGGTAGCCACATTCACATTCGAAGCTCCGCTTACGCCGTTGCTCGCAGCCAAACAATCTGGGGTAACCTTAACATTGCAGGGGCTAGCAGCCGCTGGTGAAGATCTATTACATCGTTATGAATCGTTACTTATCGAAGGGGCTGGGGGCGCAGCTGTTCCATTAACTGATGATTATCTCATGGTGGATTTGATTTCGGAGCTTCGGATCCCGGCTCTGATCGTAGCTCGTTCGGGTCTCGGAACGATTAATCACACGCTGCTTACGATGTCCTATTTACGGGAAAATGGGGTTCCGATTATAGGCTTTATTTTCAATGATGGACAATTAATTGACACGTCTGGCGATCCGAGTGTGGCAACTAATGCAGAGCTAATTGAACGTTATAGCGGCATCAAGTTTCTCGGGCATTTCCCCTACTTGAAGGACGAAATAAATACAGAATCGCTGATCCATGCAGTTCGAGAACAGATTCAATTGGAAACGATCGCACAGGCACTAACAATCCAAACAAATTGAGGGGTGAGCGAAATGACAGCTATAAAATCAAAAATAGAGTGGTCGTTACTTGCTGAGAAAGCGCTAATGGGTGAATGTTTAACAGCTGAAGAAGGGCTAGCTGTTCTTGAATCAGATAACGAAGACATATTGTCCTTGATGCACGCTGCTTTTCAGGTCAGACAACATTTTTACGGCAACAAAGTGAAACTGAACATGATCATAAATGCAAAAAGTGGATATTGCCCCGAAGATTGCGGTTACTGCTCACAGTCCATCATATCGACGGCGCCTGTTCAAAAATACACTTTGCTCGACAAAGAAACGCTGCTTGCTGGAGCACGTGAGGCTATGGCACGAAAAGCAGGAACCTACTGCATTGTGGCTTCGGGTAAAGGCCCAACGGAGAAGGAGCTGGACCAAGTCGTACATGCGGTTAAAGAAATACGTGCAACGATGCCGCTGAAAATATGCGCATGCCTCGGGATTTTGAAGGACGGTCAAGCCGAACGTTTAGCAGAAGCAGGTGTACACCGTTACAACCACAACTTGAACACAAGTAAGGATAATTACTCGTCTATTACGACTACGCATACTTATGAACAGCGTGTTGAAACCGTGGAAAAGGTAAAAGCACATGGCATGTCCCCCTGCTCCGGTGTAATTATCGGTATGGGTGAAAGTAATCAGGAAATAGTTGAGATGGCTCATGCGCTCCGTGAGCTCGATGCGGATTCGATTCCGATTAATTTTTTGAATGCTATTCCTGGAACCCCTTTGGAGGAAGCAGGACGCACCCCGGCTCTGAAAGGGCTTAAGGTACTGGCATTGTTTCGATTTATCTGTCCGTCTAAAGAGATTCGTGTTGCAGGCGGTCGCGAAGTTAGCCTCCGTACGTTGCAACCATTGTCGCTATATGCTGCCAACTCACTCTTTGTAGGTGACTATTTGACGACTGTAGGTCAAGAGATATCAGTTGATCATCAAATCATTGAAGATTTGGGCTTTGAGATTGAGTTAAATGCTCTTTAAAATTTATATGAACGTCCTTTAAGGTGGTACGGATGATGAACTGGATGGAAAAAGAACTTGAGTTATTACATGACGCTTCGTTAGAACGCTGTTTACGTGACAGTGCTCCAGCCCTGCACTCTCCTGGTTATACGGTGAGAGGAGGACGCTTGCTGCTCAATCTGGCCTCTAATGACTACCTTGGACTAGCTCAACATCCTGCTATTATTGAAACCATGTGCGAAACGCTACTTACCGAAGGAAGCGGCTCAGGAGCGTCACGTCTTGTGACAGGCAATCGATTGCCTTATAGAGGTCTTGAAGAAGAGCTGTCACATTGGCAGATGAGTGAAGCGGCACTAGTTTTTGCAAATGGATATATGGCTAATTCCGGTGTTATTAGTGCACTTGTGGGTCGTAACGATGTGGTTTTCAGCGACCAGTTAAACCATGCTAGTATTGTAGACGGTATTATATTGAGCCGTGCGGAGCATGCTCGGTATCGGCATAACGATATGGATCATTTGGAGGCTTTGCTCAATAAGCATCGTGATAAAAGGCGCAAGCTGATTGTTACGGATGCCATCTTCTCAATGGATGGCGATGCAGCTCCCTTATCTAAGCTGGCTGCACTCAAACGTAAATACGGAACGATGCTGATGGTGGACGAAGCGCATAGCGGGGGGATTTACGGAGAACAAGGTCAGGGACTGTGCTTTGAGCTCGGTCTGCAGCATGAGGTGGATGTACATATGGGAACATTCAGTAAATCGTTTGGTGTATATGGTGCATATGTCTGCGGTAGTCGTACATTAATTCGCTGGCTAATTAACAAGGCTAGACCTCTCATGTATTCGACGGCGTTGCCGCCTTCCTTGGTCACGGGTATATCAACATCGCTCGCCTTAGTCCAAGCAGATCAATGGCGCCGCGAACGACTCTTCTCGTTAAGCAGATTGTTTCGATCCTCGCTGCTTAACGCTGGTTTTAATGTCGGTAGGGGGGATTCTCCGATTGTGCCAATGATTGTTGGTGATAATGAGGCGACCCTTCGTTTCAGTGAAGCGCTTGAATGGAACGGGATAGAAGCGGTGGCCATTCGGCCACCTACGGTTCCTAATGGTACAGCGCGCATTCGCTTTTCCTTAACAGCTTCCCATATAGAAAAGGAATTGATTAATGCAGTGAAGATAATCTGTGCAATCGGACATCAGTTAGGAGTGATTCGTTCATGAATGCAGTGGACATGGATGGTGCGTCATCGAGTGGTGTTATATTGTGGCTGACTGGATGGAGTATGCCGGATACTGTTTTTGATCGACTTCGCGAGTTACTGCCAGAATACGTTCATGTCTCTGTAGAATACAATGATGCGGACTCGCCAGAGAACATGCTGCACCTCACGGAAACGATAGCTAGGAAGATCCGATTTGTGGATGAGGCGGGTTGCAGCATTAGGCGGTTTCAAGGCTCGATACTGATCGCAGGCTGGTCACTGGGAAGTTTGCTTGCGCTGCGACTAGCGGCTAATGGTTACGCTGATGGTCTTGTACTGTTCGGTGCGACGGCTCGTTTCACTCGTTCCAAAGAAGAAGGTATCTTCGGCTTAGCAGATGGCTACATTCGGCAAATGATCAGAGGAGTCTCAAAGGATCAGCAGGCTGTTGAAACGAAGTTCAGGAAATTTATGTTTACGGATATAGAATGGGAGAGCGGTCTCGCTGCAAGCCTTCCCCCAATTGGCAGTTGGACAGTTCCAGCATTAATCGCAGGCCTTCAAATTTTACGAAGCGAGGAATGTATGTCTAATTTACCGAATATTACTTGTCCTGTTCTTCTTATTCATGGGACAGGGGATAAAATTTGTTCTTATTCTGCTGTCCTGGAGTTAAGGGATCAGCTGCCTCATGCAAAGTTAGTAACATTACAAGACTGCGGGCATATGCCCTTTTTGGGAAGGGAAGTACACATAGCTGGAGAATTGAGGGGATGGTGGCATGACCAACAGCAGAATTAGTGCTATTGGGCGTCAATTTAATCGAAGTTCCAATTCATACGATACTCATGCCCATGTTCAACGAACAATGGCTCATCAGCTTGTAAGATCTCTCATAGGATGGAAAAACAAACGGTTCATAGTTGAGCCTAACATTCTTGAGATCGGTTGTGGCACCGGGTCACTAACCCAAATGGTAGTGAAGGAATGGCCTAGCGCGAAAATTACTGCACTTGATGTTGCACCCGAGATGATTGAAGTAGCTATGAAACGTGTCCAATTAGCAGATGATCTTCTTGGCACTATAAAGAGTTCATCTGGACGTATACGTTTTATTCATGCGGATATAGAAAATTGGGCGGCTGATGCTCCAGCCTCCTCTTACGATTACATCGTCTCGAACGCCTGCTTTCAATGGCTAAGCAATCCGGAGGATACGCTAGGACATCTTCAGCGAATGCTGCGGCCTGGAGGAATACTGCTATTTTCCACATTCGGTCCGGATACATTCAATGAGATGCATAGGTCATTTCATGAAGTTTATCGTGCATTCGGAATGGAACCGCAGCGTCACGGCCTGTCGTTTCATTCGACGCTCCAATGGCAGCATATGATTGAGGAATCAGGATATGCAAACTTCAATTATAAACGTTATATTCATATGGAAAAGTATGCATCCGCAAGGGATTTTCTTCATTCGGTTAAAGCAATGGGAGCTAGTACTTCAGAAGCCGTAACGATGAAGGGACAAAGCTTACGACGCTTGTTCACTAACATGTATAAGGAATACGAGGGGGAATTCAGTATAGAGGGAGGGGTTGCTGCCACTTATGATCTCCTAATAATCCAATCAATTAAAAATTATTAAATATGTAATATGCAGTTGAAAAGATAAGTTATCAAATGCCTCGGTTAAACCACTTGATTGGGCAACAGGTTACCTTTAACTTATGGTCTCGAAAATGAGAGAACAACATTTAATAAATCCGTGTTACCATTAATAGGTAGGTTCTTTGCAACCCCATTTGATTTGGAGGGATTATCAATATGAACGTGTATAATGCTGCTTCCGATGTTGCTAACCTGGGATCCGGTCATAAGCTGGCCGACATTCCGGCCCATGACCCATTCGTCGTTGCCGACGGAGCCACACAAACCTATTATTTGTATACCGGCGGAAGCCCAAGGCTAAATGGTATGGACCGATACGGTGTGCTTGCCTACAAAAGCCAAGACTTGCTGAATTGGGAAGGCCCCTACGTCGTATTTACCATTCCAGACGGCATATGGGCTAATCCGCAGCACGGAGCATGGGCGCCGGAAGTTCATACTTACAACGGGCGCTACTACTTATTTGTTACGCTGCATAACAACGATAGAAAGCTGGAAGGGGAGGGGCATGGCGGTTACCGGCTCCATTGGCGCGGTACAGTCATTGCTGTCTCGGATTCGCCTGAGGGACCGTTCGAATTAGTCAAGCAAGAGGCTCCGATTGTCCCGGCGCATTTGATGACGCTCGACGGCTCGCTGCATATTGATGAAGAAGGAAGCCCTTGGATGGTCTACTGCCATGAATGGGTCCAGACAGCAGACGGAACTGTGGCAGCGATCCGTTTGAAAGCGGATTTAACTGATTCTGATTCGGAACCGATTCATCTATTTAGTGGATCTGAAGCGCCGTGGGACAATGGGAATCATCCGCAGGATGAAGCAAAATCCATGTACGTGACAGATGGCTGCCAAGTATACCGGACTAGCGGTAATCGTCTGATCATGCTCTGGTCCACGTACGAAAAGGGAAGCTACGTACAGACGATTGCACGCTCCACAACCGGCAAGCTGGAAGGACCATGGGAGCAGCTGGAGCCGCTCGTTTTCGATGATAGCGGCCATGGCATGCTATTTCAAACGTTCCAAGGCGATTGGATGATGATTCTACATTCACCCTTTCGTATGCCCGAATCCAGGTGCAAGCTGTATGAGATGACTGATACGGGCAATTCCTTCATCGTTAAATCGGCGAGGACTGATCTTGATAGTGGTCAAATTGAAAACGCTATCGAATAGCCATTGTAGCTTTGTAGGATAGAAAAGAGGCTGTCTCCTAAGGTCATTGACCAGGGCGGGTTAGCCCCTTATTAAGTGGAATTATCGGCGGACAAGGTCACAGCGTTCAGCTGGAATTTTAAATAAATTCTAATTTTTCTGCACTAATAGAGAGCTCGGTTATCAGTGAGCATATCACTTTTTACTGCCTGCCAAAACATGACATATAGTAAGAAATAACCTATAATATTAAATTGATGTTAATAGATAGTATGGAGGGTTGTTTTTGAGGAAATTAGCTGCTTCATTGGTTTTGACCACAATATTATCTACTGGTGTATTAAGTATGACCAGTGCTGCATCGGAGTCCCGTATTGACGTAATCATCAATAATGAGACACAAAAATACAGCAATAGCCCGATCATCGTTAATGGATCTGTTGTGGTTCCTCTACGTGCGATTTTCGAATCGCTTGATGCAAATCTGCAATATGATGCGAAAACAAAAGTAATTACAGCAATGAAAGGCGACATGGAAATTATTCTTCAAATTGGCAGTCGCACGGCAACAGTCAACGGCAAGCAGGTTGCTTTGAATCAGCCCGGTGTAATCGTTGATAATTCCACCTATGTTCCTGTTCGTTTTGTGAGCGAAGCACTTGCAGCATCCGTAATCTGGGAGTCAAAAACAAGAACAGTAATTATTCAATATGTAACAGAAACGATGATTAATGAAGCGATAGCCTCTAATAATCTGACTTTATTTAAACAATTATTAACTTCGCGGCCTTGGTTATCCAATAAAGCATTGGAGCTCGTTATTCATCATTTAAAGAGTGCAGAATGGGCGAATGCAGCAGTTGAAGCAGGAGCGAATGCTAATCATGTTTTTGAAGATGCGGTTTCATTCAAATTAGTCGATGTTGTCGAGCTGTTTTTGGAGAAAGGGAAGGTCAATCCGCAGAATTACGTCAGTTATCGAGATGGATACTCCTATCTATCTGTAGCGGGATGGAAACATGAGTCTGAGCGACTGGTTGATATTGATAGTAAGAGACAAACGTTTAATATAGCAGCTGAACCATCCTATGAAATGGCAGAGCTATTGTACAAGCATGGTCTTAGAGCAAATGATATAGATGCTTTGGGCGCAATAAATTCATATCCGGAGTCAAATATTGCTTGGTTGGATTGGCTTCTGTCGCATGGTTCCAATCCGAATGGCGAGACGATAAAAATGGTCTATTTAACTAATGAGGAACGTGATATTCACTTTTATGCGTTACATTTAGTTCCGGACGCAGCTGTTAAAAACAAATTAGTGCAGGCTGCATACAACGTAACAAGCTGGAATCCGGACTGGTATAACCTAGATAAATTGGAAATATTGACCATAAAGTATGGTGCTAGCTTAGAGCCTCTTAGTCAAGCAGAGAAAGATCGTCTGCTGTATTTGGCAAAATCGGGCAACAGATCTTCTCTCATCAACATTCTTGTAGAAGCAGGAGCGAAGTAGCAGCAAGCAATATTCACGAGGAGGGAGGTTCGCCTCGCTTAAGACTTTACAAGCCGTTATAGCAGAGCAAGCTTTGCTATAACGGCTTGTTTCATACGTCTGTTTTTAAAGCCTTCCGAAGCACCAGCTCAACCTTGGATAAATGGTCAGTTATTAAGCTCTCAGCTAATTTCTTGTCCTGCTGCTCAATGGCTTCGTATATCATTTGATGCTCGTGAAGCAAACGAGAAGCAGTCGCCTTCTCACTGTAAAACCAAAGTTCTCTAGATTGACGGATGGACTCGTTAAACCGGTCAGACATGGATTCCATCAGCTGAATCAGTAGGGAATTTCCTGAAGCTTTCACTATCGCTATATGAAATTCAACATCGGCGCGTTCGCCCTCTGAAGTATCATTATGTTCAAGTCCAATCTCCATTGCAGCTATTAGTTCTCTTAATCGAAGCAAATCCGTAGAGTTGCGTCTTTCGGCAGCAAGGGATGCTGCTCTAATTTCCAGCGCCATACGGACTTCAAGGAGCTCAATTAATGAATCGGAGTTAGTAAATAAATGAGCTGCACCATGTCTGACATCTGTTGGAAGCACCGACTTTACAAAGGTTCCTCCTCCTTGTCGAACATCCAGCCAGCCCATTGCTTTGAGCGCACTCACTGCCTCCCTGATTGTAGAGCGTCCTACACCGTAATTTTCAGCCAATTCTACGACCGAGGGGATACGTTCCCCAGGCTGCCATTCACCATCCTGAATTTTGAATAAAATGTGGTCAGCTACCAGCTCATGGCCTTTTTGGGTATTTATTTTCATGGAAGCCTCCATTAATTAATATTGAACACGAAAAGATAAAAGGACTATACAATGTAATGAGTTTAGCATATAATCTGAGAAAAGTCATCAGATGACCTGACGATAAATTCATCAGATCACCTGACCTATAATGTGAAAAAGGGAGTGAATTCACTGATGCTGGATCAAGCTTTAACTCGAAAGCTTCGCCAGATTGTCGGAGAGAAATATTTTAGGGACGATAAAGAGGCCTTAGTTGCCCATTCTTATGATGGGACACCCATGCTTCAAAGCCTTCCTGACGGTGTGATTTATCCAGCGGATACATATCAAGTAACGGAAATCATGAAAAATTTAGCATCCTACAGCGTACCGATTGTACCTCGCGGCTCTGGTTCTAATCTATGTGGCGGCACTGTTCCCGTCCAAGGTGGGGTCGTGATGGTGATGCATCGAATGAATCAAATTTTAGAAGTCGATTTGGAAAATTTAACGGCAACGGTACAACCGGGGATCATCACGGCAGAATTCATCACACATATCGAATCGCTGGGACTATTTTATCCGCCCGACCCCAGCAGTATGCGAATATCGACGATAGGCGGCAATATCGCCGAGTGTTCAGGTGGACTTCGCGGTTTGAAATATGGCACGACGAAGGATTATGTTATCGGTCTTGAAGCCGTTTTGGCAAGCGGTGAAATTATTCGGACTGGCGGGAAGCTGATGAAGGATGTCGCGGGCTATGATCTAACCAAACTGTTGGTAGGTTCCGAGGGTACGCTCGCGATCATTACCGAGGCAACCTTGAAGCTGGTACCGCCTCCGAAGAGCAAGAAAACCATGCTTGCTATGTATAAAGATCTTTATGGGGCAGCTAGAACGGTATCTCGAATTATTGAAGCCAAAATTATTCCTGCTACGCTGGAATTTATGGATAATCCAACGATTCGGGTCGTAGATGATTTTGCTAAGCTGGGCCTTCCACGTGATATGGAGGCGATTCTTCTGATTGAACAGGACGGCGACTTGGAAGCGGTGGAACGTGATATTGAGCTTATTCGAAAAATCTGTGAATCGGAGAGTGCAGATAGAGTGGAGGTGGCGGAGAGTAGGGAGCATGCGGAGAAGCTGTTAACAGCAAGGCGCAGTGCTTTTACAGCGCTCGCACGCCTTCGCCCAACGACCATTCTGGAGGATGCAACGGTTCCGCGGTCCAAAATCGCCGATATGGTGCTGCGTATTAATGAAATTGCCCGAAAGTACAATGTTTCGATCGCCACATTCGGACACGCGGGGGATGGAAATCTTCATCCTACGGCTACAACGGATGCAAGGGATGTTGAAGAGGTGCATCGAGTGGAGCTGGCATTCGAAGAGATTTTTGAAGCGGCAATTGAATTGGGTGGGACCATAACCGGAGAACATGGTATCGGGATGGTCAAAGCTCCATTCCTGGAATGGAAAATCGGAAAAACAGGCATTGAAGTGATGCGTGGAATCAAACAAGCATTCGACCCGCAAAACTTACTTAATCCAGGCAAGATGTTTGCTAAAGAGACAAGAAAGAGAGTGGTGATTACACGTGGCTAATGGGAATGCCGAGACATCAATCCAGAATAAACCAGCCATTGCACTAAGTAATCCGATGTCCAAGACGCTGCAATTAAAGCTCGATTATGATCAATTGACGAACTGTATGCGATGTGGGTTTTGCTTGCCGGCTTGTCCTACCTTTAAGGAAACGGGTCTCGAGCAGGAGTCTCCTCGGGGACGAATCGCGCTGATGAAAGCGGTAGCCGACGGCATTATGGATCCGGATCAGGCGTTCCAGGACCAAATGAACCACTGTCTCGGCTGCAGAGCTTGCGAGCCGGCTTGCCCAGCTGATGTTAAATACGGACAGTTGATTGAGCAAGCTCGAGATGCGATCGAGGACCATGACGTACACAGCGTTCCTGTTAAAGGACTTCGCAAGGTTTTCTTCGATGGTGTCTTTCCACACCGTGGAAGGATGAAATGGCTGGGGAGATCGCTTTCGATATATCAAAAGTCAGGTTTGCGCAAGCTAGTCAGAGGAAGCGGCATGATGCAGTTGTTTCCGGCTCATATGCGCGAGATGGAACAAGTCTTGCCGGACGCGACCGCCAAAGGTGTAGTTGAACAGCTAGGCACCGTTTATCCAGCCAAAGGGGAAAGAATTGCCCGAGTCGCATTGTTTCGGGGGTGTATTATGGATGTATTATTCTCGGAAACGAATGTCAATACAGTGAAGCTGCTGTCCGAAGCTGGTTTTGAGGTAGTGATTCCGAATGAGCAGGTATGCTGCGGGGCGCTTCATGCGCACAGCGGCGAGATGGATAGGGCCAAAGATCTTGCTCGTACGAATTTGCAAGTGTTCAAAGATGCGGAGATCGAGTATATCGTCTCTAATGCTGGCGGCTGCGGTGCCTTGCTCGTGGAATACGATCATTTGCTGCATGAAGATTCCGAATATCGCGAGCTCGCCGAGTGGTTTGCCTCTCATGTGATAGATGTAAGCAAGCTGTTGTTCGAGCATGGAAGAATTCCGGCGTTCACCGAGCGGAATGCGGGAGCTGATGAGCCGGTCACGATCACCTATCAGGATTCCTGTCATCTACGCAACGTAATGAAAAGTTCGAATGCTCCTAGGCAGCTTATGAAGCAAGTAGGCAATGTCCGTTTCGTGGAGATGAAAGAGGCAGACCGCTGCTGTGGTTCGGCAGGCATCTATAACGTGACTCAACCCGAGATGGCAGGTCAAATCCTCGAGCATAAGATGGAGCATGTTAACCGAACAGGGGCTCACTATCTTCTCACCAGCAATCCGGGCTGCCTGCTGCAAATGAAGCTGGGAGTCCGGAAGCATGGTGCTCGCGACCAAATGGAAGTTAAACATGTCGTGGATTTCTTATACGAAAGAATGTCTAGCACACCATAATATAATCGATATGGTTAATCAACAAGAGCAGCGTAATGAGAATAGACGGGGAGAATCAATAGGATTCTTCCTTTTTTTGCGCTTGAAAAATAAGAATATAATCCATCATATGCAGGGGATTGTGAATGGTTAGTCTCCTTGTTTTGCTGTATGCTTGTAAAATTAGTATCCGGAGCTCTGATTGAGATCCGGAGTTTAACGTATCATTTGAAAGCGCAGCCTTACAAAATAGTTAAGTTGAACATAAGAATGATCTTCTCGCGCAGCGCCCAAAATGTAAATTTCTAGTTCAACATATATAGATGGATTGGAGCGATAACGAAATGAATGAAATGATGCGGAAATTACCGCGCAAATTAACGATTACGATGTGGGATTTTTCTTGGTATACGATGACGATGCCTGGCGAGCCTTATAGCGATTTGGGTGCGCGCTTCAAAGAGGCGGTGGATAGAGGCTATAACACGATTCGTATATGCGCGATGCCTTTTATGCTGTTTACAGCTGAGGGCAAGCGGCCGGGACCGCTGCGATTCGGTAATCTGGGCGAGGTCGGACAGCGGACTCGCTGGTATAATTGCCAAGGCGGTGCAGAGCTGGACGGACATGCGCATCTTCTGGAGCTGTTCAGACAAGCGAAGGCGCACGGCTGCTATATCATGCTCTCCTCTTGGGAATATCAGCAAAGCCCAAGCTTTCTGGCACATCCGGAGCTTCGGGATCTGCTCGCAGCTATCCCTCCAGAGAAACGCTTCATGGCGATAGCAGAGTCCATGGATCAATTGATCCGTTTTGTGAAAGCAAACGACTGCGGCGAGCAGATCGTTTATGCCGAGCTTCATAATGAGGTGGAGTTTGGACAATTAACAGCGGTAGGAACAAGCCAAGGCATAGCGGATACGAATACGCCAGCACTTGTAGAAGCGATGCAGCCTTATATAGAAGAGGCCGTTGACTATTTAAGGATGCAGCATCCTGACGTACTGATGACGGCCAGCTACACGCTGAATGAAGCGTACCCGAAGGCTTATGCAGCCCGCAATATGCAGGTGGCTCATTTTCATCTCTATATCAAAGGCGTGCTCAATGAGCTTATGGATGCTGCAGGTCTTTCGGATGAGACAGCACCATTTCCGAACGAGTTTGTGCAGTCGCTGCTGCGGGAGGATGCTTCGCCTTTTGAAGCTTGGACGCTTCCAGCAGGTCAGGAATGGAGAATGGAAGGTAACCCGGTCGGGATGAAGCTCATCTATTTGCATAATTGGGCAGATCCGGCTAAATGGGATTTATTTTTATATGACCGCTACGGCGCTCACAAGCAAGCAATGCTTCAAAAAGCAGATTTTCGATTTGAGGAAATCCATGACTGGGTGCGTCATACGAATATTCCAATTGTTATTGGAGAGGGTTATGTCGGTTATACGCCGCTCTATGCAGGCTTCGAGGAAGGGCCGGTTGGGAAGTTCATCGCAGAGTATTGCTTGTTAAAAGGGATGTCGCTCGGCTTTTGGGGCATGACGCTCTGCTCGAACTGTGCTCCGCATCATCCATTTTGGGATGATATCGCATGGCAGCGCAAATGGAATCAGTTTATTTTGGAAGGGGATCAGCATGAAACTTCTCATCCTAGACGATGAAGGACGGACAAGAGAGTTTCTTCATCATCGCATACAGTGGAACTCGACCGGAATTACGGAGGTCAGGTCTGTTAAAAATGGCTGCTTGGCGCTGGAGCTGTTGCTAGAATGGGTTCCAGACATTATTTTATGCGATATTCGGATGCCGAAGATGGACGGTATTGAGTTTGCCAAGCAGCTTCGCTTGCAGGATATGGATGCCAAGCTTATTTTTCTGAGCGGCTTCTCCGATAAAGAGTATTTGTTTTCCGCTATACAGCTGCAAGCGTTTCAATTTATTGAGAAGCCCATTAAGCCTGAGCTGCTTATTCAAGCCGTCGGTGAGGCTGTAAGTATTCGACAAGCGGAGCTTGCTAAGAAGAAGGTGGAGCTTCGCCTTCAAGCGAGCTTTGATGAGAATATACCCATTCTCAGGCGGGAAATGGTACGCAAGCTCATTACAGATCCGTATTCCCCTCACGTTGTTCCGGCCCTTGTGGACCGGGACACTTTTTTGCTATCTGATAAAGGGCCGTATACGGTAGCAGTCGCCCCTCTATTTTGGCGGACATCGGTGATCTCGAAGGAAACGAAGCTCGTGCAGGAGGATATTTTGAATGACCTGTTCAAGAGTGAGGAAATGCTGGAATGGGGGGCAATCGCCGGTTTTGATTTACAGAACTGGTTGGTCATTATTATGCCCGGCACCTATGGCTCATCCTATACGGAAGGCAGAGCGAGGCTGGAGCAGCTCATTCACATTTTGCATCGAAGTATGGGTCCTAATATTCAGTTTTATTTAGGTGTCGGGAGCACGTCAAATGCTTTATTCGATATTCCGCAGTCTTATCGCTCGGCGTTAGACGCTGGAAATCTAATGTTTTACCACGGGTACGACGGTATTGGCTTTCATACTGATTTGGTTGAAAATGAGCCGCTTGAGATGGACTGGGAGAACCTTAAGCAGTTTCGTGAATGTGTACGTAGAGGAGACATTACAGACGCTGCTGCTGTTATTGGGGAGCTGACCGAGCAAGCGATGAGAAGTAAGGATTTAGATATTATCCGAGTAAAAGATGTTTATTTTCAGTTTCTTCTTATTTTGCATGAGGTAGCACTGCAGCAAGGGCTGACTGATCGGGAGGAGGGCGGCGAGAGTCGCTATATTTGGAAGGAAATTGATTGTACGCCAAATCTAAACGCTCTACATCACTATGTGCTGTCTTTCCTAACGATCTTCGAGAAGGAGGAGGGAAATGCTGGCGCTGGGAAAATGAGAGAAATTGTACGCTTCATTCATGCCCATTTCCATGAAAAGGGCTTTGGCATACAGATGATTTCGGATCAGGTGGGGCTAAGCGAAACCTATTTATGCTCCTTCTTCAAGAAGCAGAGCGGACAAACCATTAAGCAATATATGACGAGTGTCCGGCTAGAGAAGGCGAAGGAGCTGCTGGCGGACCAAGCGCTTAAGCTCTACGCTATTGCACAGGCGGTAGGCTTTGCAGATGCTAACTATTTTACGACTTTCTTTAAAAAATATGCGGGCTGCACACCAACCGAATACCGAGAAAGGCTGGAAGCTTAAGATGCCGAATCGGATACGCCTTTGGTCAGACCTTAGTGTTCAATATAAGCTGTTTGCCGCGATTCTGTTTGCGGTATCGATCCCCTTTATTTTATTGTTATCTATTCATCTTAATATAAGTGCGAGTGAAAGCAGGGAGCAAGCAAGCTATAGCGCAGACAAGGTTATGGCCGAAACCAGATCATTTCTTGAATACAAAGCGGAATCCATCCACGAGATGCTTAACTTTATTGCTTTCAATGAGGTCATTCAGAATCAAGCCTCCAAGACGGCAGCGTATGAGGATGTGAATGTATGGGCGATGGATGCTAATCGTATTGATAGAGTGCTGAATCAATTTCCCCATAATCAAGATATTGAGAGCATACGATTGTATTTGCAAGCAGGACTGGCAGGCGAAGATGGCAACAGTGATTTCCTGCTCATAGACCAAATTTTAAATAAAGACTGGCTGGAGCAATTCAAGCAATCCAAGCAGTCCTTCACATGGATTTCTTCTGAGCTGCTGGGGCAGGACTCTGATGCTGGTCAAATTACCATTCTTCGCAAAATACCAGAGGAGCACAATATTTTAAGCTATTCTGGACTTGTTAGTGCGCAAATTTCCAAAGCCTCTATTCAGAAGGTGCTTGATCACTCGATTCTTACCCCGAATACGACAGCCTTCCTGATTAACAATCAAGGCGAGCTGCTCAGCGCAAGCTCGTCTTCCCAAATGAACGTTATGGAGTTAAGTGAAATATTGAATAGTGTTCCTTCTCTGATGTCGGATGAATACGGCTGGGTAGAGCATGTGGTCTTCCAGGACCATACGATGCTAATTGGAGCAACCGCGATTCAAAATAAGGCAATGAAATTGATTGTCGTTGTGCCAGAGTCTGATATTCTAGCAACGATCTATAAAACTCGCAATCAGTTGATCTCTATCTTTCTCATTATAATTCCATTCATTCTGCCTTTATCGTTTGTTGTTGCTGGCTCTTCGACCAAAAAGCTGCGTCAGCTCATTCGGCATATGAGAAAGGTTAGGGATGGCGATTTCAGCAAAATGCCTATTAGAGCGAATCGGGATGAGGTTGGAGATCTCATCGTTACGTACAATTCGATGGTAAACAGTATCGGCCGGCTTATGGATGAGACCTATCAGCTCGGGCAGGAAGTCAAGAATAAGGAGCTTAAGGCGCTGCAGGCGCAAATCAATCCCCATTTCCTATACAATACGCTGGATTTAATCAATATTATGGCTATTGAAAGTGAGGAAGACGATATATCTACGGTGGTGGGGGAACTGGCTGTATTTTACAAGCTAAGTCTTTCTGATGGGCTTGAGAAGATTATGCTTGCGAATGAGATCAAGCATGTCGAAGCATATATGCGGATTCAAAATATGCGTTTTGGAGGCGGGATCAAGCTTGAGGTCGAAGCTTCAGATGAGCTGCTTGGCTGCGAGGTGCCTAAAATTATTTTACAGCCATTAGTTGAAAACGCGATCTTGCATGGGATTAGAGAGAAGGATTCGGAAGAGGGCACGATTACGATTGGCATTTTTGCGGAAGAAGGCTGCCTGATCATAAGGATACGCGACGACGGTGTCGGCATGTCTGAAAAACAGCTTGCCAGCGCGATTGCAGGCAAGAGCAGCAAACGAACCGGCGGATTTGGCGTCCGCAATATTCAGGAAAGAATATCACTGCTATTCGGGCATGGCTACGGTTTAGCTTATGAGAGCAAGCTTGGGGTTGGAACGATGGTGACGGTGAAGCTGCCGATAGACAAGCGTGCTTAACAAGCAGCCAAGGTTTTCGAAGGATATCGTAACTTTGACCTGTATGTACTGCATTAGGTTTTCTATAAACTAAAGCTATAGCAGAGAGAATCTAACGGATGGTGATAGCATGAATAAAGTTTCAGCATTAGAGCCGGCAGGCAAAGCAAGGCGAGAAACAGGCAACCGTTTTATTGGTGAAATACGCAGACATTGGCCTTTGTACTCCATGTTTATTCCAATTGCCGTATATTTCTTAATTTTCGCTTATGCACCAATGGCTGGCGTTGTCATGGCGTTTAAGGATTTTAACTACAGAGATGGCATTTTCGGCAGCCCGTGGAACGGATTTCAAAACTTTGAGTATTTTTTCGTTTCAGGCAAGGCGTGGATCGTTACGCGCAACACCATCTTGTACAATGTTGTGTTTCTTAGCCTGTATACAGTATTTTCTATCGTGACCGCGATATTGCTGTCGGAAATTCAGAAGAAATTTTTCAAGAGAATTACCCAAACATTTTTGTTCCTGCCTTATTTTATATCGTGGGTAACGGTTTCGGCATTCGTCTATAACTTTCTCAATTATGAATACGGTATCGTCAATGTGCTTCTAAGACAGTTTGGTCTGGACGCCGTCGATATTTACTCGACATCATGGTACTGGTTTTTGCTTCTGCCTTTCTTATATGTTTGGAAATGGGTAGGCTACGGCAGTATTCTCTATCTGGCAGCCATTGTGGGCATCGATCAGGAAATATATGAGGCTGCTACGATTGATGGAGCAAACCGCTGGCAGAAAATTACGAGAATTACGATCCCTTTGCTGAAGCCAACGATGATTATTCTAATTTTGCTTGGGCTCGGACGTGTGATGAGGGGCGAGTTCGATATGTTCTATCAGTTGATAGGCAACAATGGCTCCCTGATGGATGCAACTGATATTATCGATACGCTCGTGTTCCGTTCGCTTGTGAATACACAGGATTTCGGCATGGCGGCATCGGTAGGCTTCTATCAATCCATTCTTACTTTGATCATTATTTTGACGGCGAACCACCTGGTCAGACGTTACGACAAAGATCATGCACTATTCTAGATTGCATTCCACAGACAAGCAGGTGATTAAGCAATGAATGCTAAAAAATTAAATACATCGCCATTATTCTCGGTTTTGGCTTATACGATTGTCGGTATTCTTTCACTCATCACATTTGCGCCATTCATCGTACTTATCGCGGGTTCATTTTCTTCCGAGAGTGCGGTATTGCGAGAAGGGTATTGGTTTTGGCCCAGAGATTTCTCATTTGATGCTTATGCCTTCATCTTCCGCTACCCAGCTGAAGTGCTGTCGGCTTACCGCGTATCTATTATTATTACGGTTGTCGGAACGGTTGTCGGATTGCTGGTTTCTACAATGGCTGCCTATGTGCTGTACCGCAAGGAAGTGAAATATCGGAATGCGCTAGCCTTCTTCCTGTTCTTCACGACCTTGTTTAACGGTGGACTTGCTCCGTTCTACATTATGATTACGAAATATTTGGAGCTGAAAAATACGCTCGGCGTATTGATTCTGCTTCCAATGTTCAACGTGATGTTTATACTCATTTTGCGCAGCTTCATTCGCGGCTCTATTCCAGAGCCGTTAATTGAATCAGCTAAAATCGACGGCGCCGGCGAGTATCGTATTTTCTTCCAAATGGTGCTCCCGCTATCTAAGCCTGCTTTAGCTTCCATAGGACTGTTCACCGCTTTGGCTTATTGGAATGACTGGTGGACGGCGATGATGTTCGTGGATAAGGATCATCTGATTCCTCTCCAATATATGCTCTACAAGATGTTGTCTTCTGTGAATATGTCTTCAGCAATGGCACAATATGCCGGTGCAATCGACCAGCCGAAGGAAACCTTCAAGCTTGCGATGACCGTTATTGCGACAGGGCCGATCTTGCTGCTGTTCCCATTTGTTCAGAAGTATTTTGTTAAGGGTGTAACGATCGGCGCAGTAAAAGGTTAAACGGGTTTAGCGATATGGATCTGTATGCTGGATTTATATAGAATTACAATTACTTTTCTAAGGGGGAAAAGAGATCGTGAAGAAAAAAATGAATTTTGGCATCATCAGCCTGCTATTGCTTTCGCTTGTATTATCAGCTTGCTCTAGCAATGGAAACAAGGGGGTAGAAAGCAGCGGTTCCAATGAATCATCAGGCAGCCAGTCTGCAAATGGGATTGATAATTCCAAGGAAGTTAAGCTAACGATGTATTTGCTTGGCGACGCGCCAAAAGGCATGCCTGAGGTTATGGACGAGGTCAACAAAAAACTAAAAGAAGACATTAACGCAACGCTTGACCTTAACTATATTGGTTGGGGTGAGGTTCAGTCGAAATATCCGCTTATTCTGGCATCTGGAGAAAATGTAGATATTATTTTCGCGGCGGACTGGAACTTCTATGTTCAAGAGGCGATGAAAGGTGCTTATTACGAGCTGAACACTGATTTGCTTAACAAATATATGCCTAAGCAAATGGCAAAGCTTGATCCAGCTGCTCTCAAAGCGGCTGAAATCAAAGGTGTGCCTTATATGGTCCCGACATCAACACCCGACCGTAAAGCAAGTGTTGCCGTTATCCGTAAAGATTTGCGCGAGAAGTATGGAATTGGCGAAATAACGAAATTTTCTGAGCTTGGGCCTTATTTAGAAGCGATTAAGAAAAATGAGCCGGAAATGGTCGGTCTGAACCTGGACAGCCAATTCGACTTGCCAACACCATTCCTATATCTGACAAATGAGAAAATTGCATATACACAGCCGCTTGATTCGGGTAATCCAATGGCACAAGGGCTTGCCTATGACTATGAGGATTCATCAGGTGAAATTTTCACAACCGTTGAAGAGCCGTTCCTAAGCGCTGCCAAGTATGCAGCGAACATTATGAAGGAATGGTATGACAAAGGTTATGTCAACAAAAATCCGTATGCGAACAAAACACGTTCGAAGGACAATTTCTGTGAAGGCAAATCTGGCGTTGCGCTAGGCAACTCTCTTGATGTTGCTGCTGTAACCGAGCTTTGTGCAAGTAAAGGCATTGAGGTAGAAATTATTACAGCAACATCTCCAGGCGGACACGCACCACAAAACACTTGGCTCAATAACGGCTTGGCTGTTGCAGCTAATTCGAAGTATCCAGAGCGTGCGCTGCAGGCGATGGATTTGATTATGCACGACCCTGAGTATGTGTATCTGCTTTCCTTCGGTATCGAAGGCAAAAACTATATTATAACCGAGGATGATAAAATTTCATTGCCAGAAGGTATAACTTCGGAAAACAATACATTCCCTGCGGATTCAAGCGGCTTCTGGTTTGTAAATAAGGATCTCATTAAGCCAATGGCAAATTGGCCGCAATCTTATGTTGACCATATCAACTCTGTTGGAGATAAGCTCATGCCGCTTAAGTATGCTGCTTTCACCTTTAATACAGAGAATGTGAAGAGTCAAATTGCGAATATTGCGAATGTATCCACGCAATACGGAAGCCCGATTTTTATCGGAGCCGTGAAGGATGTAGACGCAGCGTACGTTCAGTTGATTGAGAAGCTAAACGCTGCAGGAATTGACAAAGTGAAAGCGGAAATGGAAAGCCAAACACAGGCTTTCTTGGCTGCTAATCAATAGTATATATAGGTCGAAATAAAATTTACGTAGTATGCGCTGCGCAAGTAGATCATTCTTACGATCGCGGTTGCAGCCAGATTCTTTGATTTTGTAAAACATTTAAAGGTAAGAATATGGACTGCAAAGGCGAACACTTCGTTTCTCCAGAACGATCTTCTCGCTTCGCTTATACTTCATTTTTATGTTCAACTTATATAGAGAAGAAATAAGGGATTACTCTTTAAGGTCTATGACCTGTAAGAGCAATCCTTTATTTTGTGTTGCAAATCATATGGACGTAACGGAGATCGGACTCGCCATATCACCCAGAACGCTTGAACTGGCTGTTATACAGCTCGTAATAGAAGCCGCGCTTCGACAACAGCTCATCATGTGTGCCGCGCTCGGTTATGCCGCCCTGATTGATGACTAGTATTTGGTCAGCCTCGCGAATCGTACTGAGTCGATGGGCGATGACAAAGCTAGTGCGGCCCTCCATCAGCGTGTGCATAGCTGTCTGAATATGCATCTCTGTACGAGTATCAATGCTGCTGGTCGCCTCATCCAGGATGAGAATAGCTGGGTCAGCGAGCACCGCGCGGGCGATTGTCAGCAGCTGACGCTGACCTTGACTTAAATTACTGCCTCCGGAAGTCAGCACGGTGTCGTAGCCCTGCGGCAGCTTCTTGATGAAGCTGTGCGCGTTCGCAAGCCGGGCTGCAGCTTCAATCTCTGAATCGGTCGCAACGAGTCTGCCGTACCGGATATTTTCCCGAATCGTATCGGAGAACACGTAGGCGTCCTGTAGTACGATGCCAAGCTTGCTGCGCAAGCTGTCTTTGTCCAGCAGCCGAATATCGATACCGTCAATCGTGACGGAACCAGAGTCTATTTCATAGAAGCGAGTAAGAAGGTTGATGATCGTCGTTTTGCCAGCACCCGTCGGACCGACGAGAGCAATCGTCTGCCCTGGGCTTGCGGTAAGCGACACTTCGTTAAGAATGGGCACGCCTTCCTTATAGCTGAAGGAGACATGGTCGAAGCGGACCTCGCCCCGTACCTCACCGAGTAACTTGCTTTGAGAAGGATCATCATACTCTGTTTCTGTATCAATGGTTTCAAATACCCTCTCGGCGCCGGCCACTGCAGATTGTACGAGATTGAACTGGTTAGCGAGATCGCTGAGCGGTCGTTGAAACTGCTTGGAATAGTTGAGGAATGCGACGATTACACCAACGGTTGTCCAATCCTTGAAAGCCATCCAACCGCCTACAGCTGCGATAAGCGCAAAGCTTAAGTTATTAAGTACGTTCATTACAGGTCCTACGGTGCCTGAATAGATTTGGGCTTGAATGCTGGCGTTCGTCAGCTTGTGATTGATTTCAGAGAACTGCTCGCCAGTAATTTTCTCTCTTCGATAAACCTGCACAACCTTCTGACCAGAGATCGTCTCCTCGATGTAGCTGTTCAGCTCTCCGAGATTTTCCTGCTGCTTCGTAAAATATTTACGCGTGCGAGCCGTGATCATTTTTGTAAATAGCATGACAAGGGGTATGGTAACCATACTGAGCAAGGTCAGCCAAATGTTGAGGTAGAGCATAATGGCGAGTGAGCCGATTAGCGATAATACGCTGGAAATCAGCTGTGTGACACTCTGATTAAGTGTACCAGATACATTTTCAATATCGTTGGTCGTTCGGCTCATAAGCTCCCCGCGCGTCTTGCTGTCGAAGAAGCGGAGAGGAAGCAGCTGCAGCCTTGCAAAAATATCACGGCGCATCGCTTGTACCGTATGCTGCGATACTTTTACCATGACCTGCTGCTGCAGCCATGCCGTCAAAGCTGTACCTGCATAAACAGCGAGCAGAACGGAGCATAGAGCAAGCAGCCCCTCGTAATTTTGAGGAATGATGTAATTATCAACAGCGCTGCCGAGCAGATAAGGAGCAATTAATGATAGCAGTGTCGTCATTATAGTGAATAAGAAAACTGCGATGAGCCCGCGCCTATAAGTGCGAATGTAACCCCATATGCGGTTGATCGTCTGCATCGTATTTTTGGGCTTAACCTTCTTCATTGGCATGCCGCCGCGCGGACCGCCGCCCCGCATACTTAAGTCTGGTGCGCCGCTGCTAACTTCCTTCTGATTATCCTCTTGTTTAGCCATAGATTGGTTCTTCCTTCCCGAGCTGTGAACGATAGATTTCCTGATACAGCTCACAGGAAGCGAGCAGCTCGCTGTGTGTGCCTTCGGCAACCAATCTTCCATCGTCCAACAATAGAATCTTATCTGCATTCATGACAGAGGAAATACGCTGCGCGATGAGAAAGCTTGTGCGTCCCTTCATTAATTGTGCCAGTGCGAATTGAATCCGCGATTCCGTTCCCATGTCGATCGCACTGGTACTGTCGTCGAGGATGAGGATGGTTGGCTGAAGGATAAGCGCCCGCGCAATGGAGATTCGCTGCTTTTGCCCGCCAGAGAGATTAATTCCCCGTTGTCCGAGCAGCGTATCGTAACCGCTTGGCATTGCCTCGATGAAGTCATGCGCTTGCGCAGCTTCTGCGGCGGCAATAACCTCCTCGTCCGATGCATCTGGCTTGCCATAACGAATATTTTCGCGTATAGAGCCGGAAAAAAGGATCGATTCCTGCAGGACGATGCCAATTCTCTCTCTAAGAGATTGCAGCTCGTAGTCACGTACATCCACGCCGTCAACCAAAACCCGGCCAGTCGTTGCATCGTACAAACGTGGGATGAGTCCTACAAGAGAGGATTTTCCTGATCCTGTAGCACCGATAATTGCTACATTCTGTCCAGAATGAACGGTGAAGGACAATTCGCTAAGCACAGCTTCGTTTTCTGCTGAACGATAGCCAAAGCTGACATTATCGAATGTAACTTCGCCGCGCTGTTGAACATGTTGTACTGTTTGTGCCGCACTTTGAATTTCTGAATCAGTAGCCATTACCTCTTGAATACGGTCTGCCGATACTTTGGCGCTAGAGATGCGCACGAGCATCATTGCAACAGAGGAGACGGAGAACAGCACCTGCGTTACATAGTTAATGAAAGCAACTAGGCTGCCAACCTCGAATGAGCCGTTGATAGCATCCTTTCCTCCAAGCAAAAGAACAGCTACGATACAAACATTCAAAATAGTAGTCAAAATCGGCATATTAATCGCGACTAGACGCTGTGCTTTAATAGCTACCTTCGTATAGTCCTCATTGGCACGACCGAATCGCTTGTTCTCATAGTCTGCACGAACAAATGCTTTGGATAGGCGAATGCCAGCAAAATTTTCTTGCAGTACCGTATTAACCTTATCCATTTTCTTCTGCACACTGGAGAACAGCGGAAGGGTAGCACGGATGAGCAGGAACATAACGATGAACAGCAGCGGCACAGCAATAGCTAAAATGACAGCAAGCTTAGGGCTGATCACAACGGCCATGATCATGCTGCCGATGGCAAGCAAGGGGGACCGAACGAAAATTCGAAGCAGCATTTGCACCATCGTTTGCAGCTGCACGATATCGTTTGTAAGTCTAGTAATGAGTGAGCCTGTATTCAGCTTATCTAGATTTCTGAAAGAAAAGCTCTGTACCTTCGTAAAGAGATCATGACGCAGATCCTCCCCAAACCGCTGAGAAGCGATAGAGGAGTAAACCGTACAGCCGACCCCGCCGAGGAGTCCAACTAGAGCCGCGCCCAGCATTAGCATTCCGCTATTGCGAATGTGAATGATATCGCCCTTCATGACGCCTTGATCAATGATGCTCGCCATCAGCATAGGCTGCAGCAGATCCATACTAACCTCAAGCAGCATAAGGAGCGGAGCGAGCAGGGTGGCAGCCCAATGTGGACGTAAATAGGAGACTAGCTTGAGCATAGGTTCACCTCTGTTAATTAGTATCGTTAGCAGAATTAGGAAGAGGGAGAGTCTCGGACATGGTAGTGACGTTGTCATTCATTCGTGCCAGAAGACCTCTCAGCAGCTCCGTTTCTTCTTCGGAAAAATTGTCCAGCGCCCGCTGTTCTAACATATCGAGTGTTTCTCGGACTATCTTCAGCGTTGAGTGCCCTTTATCAGATAAATAAATGCGAGATACGCGCAGATCGCGAGCATCAGTCTCACGCCGGACGAGGCCGTTTTTCTCCATCCGATTCAACATAACCGTAAGCGTTGCTGCTTTAATATCGAGCTGGCGAGCCAGCTCGTTCTGGCTCTGTCCGCCTTCTCGCGCCAGTGCAAACATGAGAGGCGGTTGTCCGGGATATACATGATGCTCGTTCAGGAGCGTATGTATATTATGATGATGCCGTCTTACGAGATGGGACATTAACCGTGTAATATGTCCGTTGTTAATCGGTGGCCTCATAGCAAATGACCCCCTTCTTTAATTATATGTAGTCGACTAACTAATATTTTATTCTATGCGATTCAGTATTGTCAAAGAAAATATAGGAATAGCCGCTCAGCTAATTGCTGCCTGACAATTGTCCATACAGTAAGGGATGTCCTTCCGTGAATATACACGAAAACCAATAAAGAGTATATTTAACAAAGCCATTTAATTGATTATGATTATCACTATCATCAATGCGGTTAATGAGCAATTGGATGAAGTGGTTGAGAAGCTCTTGTCAATTAAATAAAAAATTAATAGATATAAGGTGGTAAAAATGAGTCGGCATCATGTTATTCATTCCTATAATGAGGTCAAGGAAAAGAAGGTTTATTCCAGACCTCGGGCAGCAGTCGTGCTTCTGGTCTCCAGTATCGCGGCCTTGCTGCTAAGCATTGCATGGTCTGCAGCTGTCGGAGCGGCCGACATCCGGTTGATAACGGTTTGGAATGCCATTGTGCACTTCAATCCTGATAATTTGGACCATCAAATTATCCAGACGATCCGTTTGCCCCGTGTAATAGCAGGCGCTCTGGTTGGGGCTTGCTTTGCTGTAGCAGGTGCGATTATGCAAGGAATAACACGCAACCCGCTAGCTGACTCAGGCTTGCTGGGAATTAATGCGGGGGCAGGTTTTGTCATAGCACTCAGCTTTGCGTTTTATCCAGGACTTTCATTTATTTATCTGATGTTTTATTCGTTTGTGGGCGCCGGTCTCGGCGCCACACTCGTTTATGACATTGGTTCATTGACGAGAGGCGGCTTGACGCCGATACGGCTTGTTCTCGCAGGGGCTGCGCTTAGCTCGCTCTTGGTCGCTTTAAGCGAAGCATTAGCTTTCTATTACAATGTAGATCAAGACATTGCCTTTTGGAATGCCGGCGGTACGGCGGGTACGAAATGGATGCATATCAAAATTATATTTCCTTGGATTGCAGCCGCAATGATCGGAGCTCTTGCCCTATCCCATTCTATAACGCTGCTAAGCCTTGGCAGCGATATTGCTAAAGGTCTTGGACAGCACACATCCTTAGTCAAGCTGCTTAGCGCTCTTGTTGTACTCATTTTGGCAGGAGCGTCGGTATCGGTGATTGGAGCTATCGGGTTTATTGGTCTTATCATTCCACATCTAGCAAGATATGTGGTTGGTGTCGATTACCGCTGGATTATTCCTTGCTCGGCGGTGCTTGGCAGTTTGCTGGTCGTATTATCCGATCTTGCGGCTAGAATGATCAATCCTCCTCATGAAGCTCCTGTAAATGCCGTTATTGCATTAATCGGAGTACCGTTCTTCCTCTACCTGGCTCGCAAGGAAAGGAGAGAGCTGTGACGTATGAATCATCATTTATTATCTAATTCAGAGGCTCGTAAGCGAAAAAGAGCTATTCAGGCAATGGTCATTTTAGGCCTGCTTATCCTCATTTCTTTTTTCATAAGTATGAACACAGGATATACACGATTGCCGCCGCTGGATTTATTAAAAGTCATATTTGGCTTTGGCGGTGATGAGCAAAATTTGATTTTGTTCGAATTCCGTCTTCCAAGAATTGTGATTTCAGTCCTTATTGGCGCTGGCTTAGCCGTGGCTGGCTGCGTTATGCAGGGAATCTCACGCAATGCGTTAGCTGATCCAGGTATTCTTGGCATTAATGCGGGGGCAGGGCTTATGGTTATGCTCTTTATTTCCTTCTATCCGACAACGAACGCTGCGCCTGTAGCTTTGCTTCCCCTATTGGCATTTGTTGGCGGCTCATTGATTGCTGCTTTAATTTATGGATTAGCTTATAAACGGTCGGAAGGCTTGATTCCGATTCGGCTGCTGATGTCAGGCATTGCCGTTTCCGCGGCCGTTAGCTCCGCGATGATTGTACTCACGATTAGATTAAGTCCGCAAAAGTTTCGATTCGTCGCGACTTGGCTTGCCGGAAGCATTTGGGGGGCGGATTGGACATTCGTACTGTCCCTGCTGCCTTGGATTGTTGTGCTGCTTCCATTTGTATTCTTCAAAGCGCGTACGATGAATGTGCTTAATTTAGGAGATCAGCTGGCGACAGGATTAGGAACCTCAGTAACTAGAGAACAGACAATATTATTGGCTGCAGCTGTTGGTCTTTCCGCTTCTTGTGTAGCGGTGAGCGGAGGGATCGGTTTTGTTGGCTTGATAGCGCCGCATCTCGGACGAAGGCTTGTTGGTTCGACGCATCAATTCTTGCTCCCGACATCGGCATTAATAGGCTCGCTGCTTGTTATTATCGCAGATACGATTGGGCGTTGGATTGTTCAGCCTCTTGAGATTCCTACGGGAATCGTTATAGCAGTAATCGGTGCGCCTTACTTTCTTTATTTGCTCAGCAGGACAAAGGTGTGAAATGGCATGTTGGAACAGCGGTTCTTATAGTCGAATTCACCAAGCGCAGTATGGTCTTTAATATGAAAACAAGGAATGCTAACTGGAGGTACAGAGATGAACGAGTCTATAGATATCTATGACGTCACCATCATTGGAGGTGGCCCTGCGGGCATGTACACAGCCTTTTACAGCGGGATGCGTGATTTGAAAACGAAGCTAATCGAAGCAAGTGATCAATTGGGCGGAAGAATGCTCCTTTATCCTGAGAAATTAATTTGGGATGTGGGAGGAATTACACCGATTCGCTGCGAAGTGCTGATTCGTCAATTGGAGCAGCAAGCAAAAACATTTGATCCGACGATCGTGCTCGGGCAGGAAATTATTAGTACGGAGAAGCAGCCGGATGGAACTTTTCTGTTAACTTCGGCGACTGGAGAACAGCATTATAGCCGTACGATTATTTTGACCGTAGGTTATGGCATCAATAAGCCGGTCAAGCTCGATATCGAAGGTGTTGAACGGTATGAAGTGGGTAATCTACATTACACCGTTCAAGAACTGAATATATTCCGAGGCAAGCATGTCCTTATTTCAGGCGGCGGTGATTCTGCTGTAGACTGGGCTAACGAGCTTGAGCCTTTAGCTGCAAGCGTGACGATTGTACATCGGCGAGAGAAGTTTAGCGGACATGAGAAAAGTGTTGCGACTATGAAACAGTCGTCTGTAACGATTGCTGCGCCATATGTCATTAAATCGCTTTACAGCAGCAATGGAGCTGAGATTAATAAGGTCGAGATTGCACATACGGAAACGAGTGAAAGTAAACTGATTGAGGTAGACGCCGTTATCGTGAATCACGGTATGGAAGCTGATTATAACGCGCTTACGCTATGGGGATTGAAAGCGGGAGAGTGGGAGATGAAGGTGGGTACAAGAATGGAGACAAGCATCCCTGGCATCTATGCGGCTGGAGATTTTGTCACCTACGAGAGCAAAGTGAAATTGATCGCGGGCGCATTCACTGACGGCGTGCTTGCCTTAAACAGTGTGAAGCTGTATCTTGATCCCGAAGCACCGAAGGTAGCTTATGTTTCCTCTCATAACGAGCGGTTTAAGGAAAAAAATAAAGCGCTCGGCGTTGTGGAGGAAGAATAAATTGGCAAGCTAAACATGGTAATCTCGTTCTGAACGGAGTTATTATTGGCAAGACGGTTTCCGCTGATCATTCAAAGAGGCTGTCCCTAAGGTCTATAACCTTTTGGGAGAGCCTCTTTTTTTGATTTTGGTAGAGAAATAACATAGAGCATAATGGCAAAATTGACGTTGATAGTTTTAGAATAAGGCTATGGCCAAAAGAGCAAATAGAGATAAAGCTAGAAGACCGCCACCGAACCATAGCGAGGTGTAGGCTTTTCGTGAATCTCGGTTTCCGCCTGTTGGCCGTAAATAAAGGTGATTATTTTCCATTTTAACGATAACGCCCTCGTAGTATCGCCCATCGCAAGTATGCACACGGACCCTGCAATTCATATGGTTCATTATAAAATGATGCATTTCATTCATACTAATTCTACCTCCCTCCACTATAAAGCTTTTCATTGTTTCGAAGCTTCGTAATAAAAATAGAATAGAAGCGGATTTCTCCGACTCCATTTCTATATTCTATGAAAAGAAATCTCCCTCAGATTGGACTGTATATGAAATGTGCAGTTTGTGCGGAGGATAACCATGAATCGTGTCGAATTCAATAAGCTTAGGAAATTTTAGCAGCAGAGGTGAATGTTATGAAAATGGTACGTTGGGGAATTATCGGATGCGGAGAAGTGACGGAAGTAAAAAGCGGGCCTGCTTTCCAAATAGCGGAGCATTCCGTGCTCCAAGCCGTCATGCGGCGCAGCGGAGAGCTTGCGAAGGATTATGCGGAACGTCACCAAGTTCCCGAATGGTTTGATAAGGCTGAAGCGATTATACATCATCCTGAAATAGATGCGGTTTATATTGCTACTCCGCCCTCCTCACATATGACCTATGCATTGATGTGCGCCCAAGCGGGGAAACCGGTATACGTAGAAAAGCCGATGGGGATGAATTCAGATGAGTGTACAGAGATGCTGCGCGCCTGCAAGGATGCCGGCACAGCTTTATTCGTTGCTTATTATCGAAGAGCGCTGCCGAAGTTCATTCAGATTAAGGAATGGGTCCAAGAAGGTCGAATTGGCGAGGTATGCTTCGTGAAGGCAACGCATTATGCTCCGCCATCAGAGGAAGAGAAAGCGGGAAAGGCAGTATCATGGAGAGTGGACCCTGCCTTGTCCGGTGGAGGCAAATTTGTCGATGTGGCTTCGCATACGCTGGACATTTTCGATTTCATTCTCGGCCCGATTAGCAAGGCGCAAGGAGTCGCGGCCAATCAAGGCGGGCTATACGCGGCCGACGATATCGTATCGGCTCAATTTACGTTTGAATCCGGCGTACACGGGACGGGGGTTTGGTGTTTCGCGTCGTTTGATTATTACGAAATGAACGAAATTGTTGGCAGCCAGGGACGCATTCTTTTTTCAACGTTTGGAAACGAGCCTGTTGTTCTTCAAACCGAATCCGAAAAGATCGAGGTCCAGTTTGAAATGCCCAAGCACATTCAGCAGCCTCTTATTCAAAGCGTGGTCGATGAGCTAATTGGCAAAGGATTATCACCTAGCACAGGAGAGTCTGCGATGCGAACAAATCGGGTTATGGATGCGATATACGGTTCGAGCAGTATCCTACATGATTAACATTACAAGAATGTTTCACTGCTTGTCGTACTATATTATTTAGGTATGAGTTGATAGCTGAAAAACAAAGTACTAAAGGAGAGAGGGATGGCGATGTGGGAGCGTAAAGAACTGAAACGAAAAGCCAAGGAGGTGCTGCGGACATCATATTGGAAGGCATTTTTGGTGAGTATTATACTCGCATTTGTCAGTGGAGGCGGCAGTCCTCCGAGCTTTAACTTTGGCTCATCTGGTTCCTCGGGAAATTCAGGCTCCTCCGGCATGGATGTGAATTGGGGGGCTCTCGGACCTTTCCTTGCTATCGGGATCATCATTTTTCTTGTTGTCTTTCTGTTAGCCCTCGCGTTTCGTGTTTTGCTTTGTTTTCCCCTTGAGGTCGGCTCGATGCGTTACTTCAAGCAAGCAGCGGAACAAGAGGTGAATTTGAACCATTTAGGCTATGCTTTTAACAAGCACAGGTATTTGGATATTGTGAAATCAATGCTGTGGAGAGCCTTTCTGAATTTCTTATGGTTTCTGCTGCTCATCATCCCCGGAATCGTGAAATCCTACGCATACAGCATGGTGCCGTTCATTTTGGCGGACAACCCCAACATTGGGTATAGGCGCGCGGTAGATTTAAGCAAGCAAATGACACGAGGACACAAAGCTCGCATATTCGTGCTTGATCTCAGCTTTCTCGGCTGGATCCTTCTCGGTCTGCTGGTATTCTTCGTCGGCGTTTTATTTGTAATGCCCTATATCAATGCCACGAAGGCGGAGCTTTACCTGACATTACGTCAACTGGCGTTGAAGGAAGGGCTGACAACGGAAGAAGAGCTGAGGCTAAACCAGACACCTGTCTTTTAAATCGAGAAAACCTTAAGGTAGAGTGATTGGAGCTCGGATAGTGGGAATCCGAGTGAAAGAGTAAGTGTCCAAAGGCTGCGCCTGACGCAGGTTTGGGGGCTGTGACAGGTCGTGCACAAGTGACCTGTTGCAGCCCCTCTTTGTTTTTTAGCCGTCGGAACTGAGTGAAGGAATGGTCCAATACATTTTTAGATGGAATTTCTCCTGCTAAAATAACGTAATTCGCTTGGTGTAGGAAATAGAAGGAGTTTGTCCTGTTAATTTTATCGATTCTCATGAATTCAGGCTGATTCCTTGGAATTAGAGGGAGAAATTCCAGTTAAATGCCAGAATAAGTAAAAACCAATCGGAATAACGGGAGAATTTCCATCTATATAAGTTGAACCTAAAAAATGAAGTTAAAGCGAAGCGAGAAGATCATTTCTCTAGAAACGAAGTGTTCGCCTTTGCAGCCGGATTCTTACCTTTAAATGTCTTAGGAAATCAATAAATCTGGCTGCAACCGCGACCCTTCAGAATGATCTACTCGCGAAGCGACCAAAACCATTCCTATGATCATAATAAAATGATTTCTTAGTTGAATGTTGAGTAGAATTACACGGGTTTAAATGGTCAAGTCCATATTTGTGTGTAAAATCTCATCTAGCTTAGCGGAAAGGATATCAACGGTTTTTTCGCCATTCATGGTGGGCAGTCATGTCCATGAATTTGCGGCTGGTTTCCCAGTGTTCTTCAATTTCCATGAGCACAGCCCCAATCATGCGTACCGCGGCTTCCCGGTTTGGAAAGATGCGAATTACGCTTGATGGTCTGCGTGAAAAGCTGTTCAATGATACGACTCGTGCAGGCAGACAGCTAGTTCTGGATAATACTATTGAGGATGCGTACATCTTCGACTTGCCGGAGATTCAGCGTGAAAGGGGAACCATTCTGGACGATATGGAGAAAGAGTTTAGAACGCTGGCGATTGTTTCTGCTGGGGATATAGATGCGCTATATGCAGATTTCAAGAAAAAGTACTTGGCTGAGGGCGGAAGCGATTGGATTAAACAAGCTACGGAAATTTACAACAAAGAGCAGGCTGCTAAATAATTGCAAATCATGTTGAAAAGTGTTGGATCAGGAGCTTTCCTAGTCCAACACTTTTTTTGTATTTGTGCACTCATTCGAGACCGCTCGTTTTCTTTTTCGTATAGAATGAGGAGAGAAGGATTTTGAAACGAATGGAGGAGCAGAAATTGCGTATGATCTTAGAGAATATCGTCAAGCGATTTGCGGATAAACAGGTGCTGCAAGGAGCGGGATTCACCTTTGAGAAAGGGAAGATATATGGGCTGCTAGGCCGCAACGGTGCAGGCAAGACGACGTTGTTCGACTGCCTGAGCGGAGAGAAGGGCATGGATGGAGGACAGGTGCTGCTGGAGGAGAATGGCCAAACTCGGAAGCTAAACGAGCAGGATGTCGGATATGTGTATTCCCTGCCGATTTTGCCTGAGTTTCTGACGGGCTTTGAGTTCGTGAAGTTTTTTATGGATATTAATCGGGACAAGCTTCAAATGGAGCAGACGATTGACGATTATTTTGACATGATGAGCATGACAGAGGAGGATCGTCACAGGCTGATTAAAGGCTACTCGCACGGAATGAAGAATAAGCTGCAGATGCTGCTATTTCTCATAACGAAGCCACCGATTATTTTGCTGGATGAGCCGCTCACCTCCTTCGATGTCATTGTTGCACTGGAGATGAAGAATATGTTGAGGGAGATGAAGAGCGATCATATTTTAATTTTTTCCACGCATATTCTGCAATTGGCCTCCGATCTGTGTGATGAGCTGGTTGTATTGAACAAAGGGAAATTGTCTGCCGTGCCGTCAGAGCTGCTGCATAGCGCGGAATTCGAGCAATCCGTCATTAATCTGCTGAAGGATGAAGCCCATGATGAGAACGCTTAGTACACTGCTAGCTATTCGCACATCTATTACGGCCAATCTGTTCATTTATTACATTCAGAAGCTGCCGCTGATCGGCAAGCTAGTCAGGGACAGCTTCTATGCCAATTTGGAACTCAAAAAGGTTGTTTCTGTCATTGCGCTGCTGTTCACCCTGCTATGGGGATTCTTGCTCCGATTTATGTATCTGGGGATACTTGTATATCTTCCTGTAATCGGATTAGGAGAGGGATTGTCAGAGGAGAATCAGCTGCGGCAGTTTATACATATCTTTGCCATTATTAGCTTTGTGGTGGCAGGTGTTAGCAGCGCGACTGTGCTTGAACCAAAGCGGGAGAAATACGTAGCGGTCAAGTTGATGAGATTGTCTCCAGCTACCTATATGCAGGCTTCGCTTGGCTATCGTTACGCGACTTTTTTCGTGTATCTGCTGCCTGCTATGCTTGTGTTTGGCACACTCATGGGAGCCTCCATAATAGAAGCTGTTCTGCTGACGTTATTGATCTTGCTGTGGCGAATTCTAGTGGAGTATGCGCATCTTAAGCTTTTTGAGAAAACCGGCATTGTACTAATTAAACAAACCGCCCTCGTGTGGAGCGTGATTTTTCTGGGCTATGCCGCTGCGTATTTGCCGCTACTGCTGGGGAAGGTTCTGTTAACAGAATCGTTTCTTCTGAGTCTGCCTGTCTTTATTGTGATTACGGCGGGAGGTTTGTTCGCAGCCATTCGGTTGGCCCATTATTCCGATTACAGAGGAGTGGTTGATGCCGCAAGCAAAAGAGATGATCCTCTGCTTGATGTAGGTCGAATGATGACGGATGCGCAGAAGAAGAGCGTCAAGTCGAAGGATAGTGACGATAATATAAATCTGAGCCAGCAGGACAAGCTTAAATCAAAGGATGGTTATGCTTATCTGAACGCAATCTTCTTCCTCAGGCATCGCAGCCTATTGAACGGCCCTGTTAACAAACGATTAACGATTATCGGCGCTTTTGGAGTGATAGGTGTAATCCTCATGCTTCTATTTCGGGCGCAGATACAGGAACTGAAATGGAGCTTGGAAATGATTTTCCCCTTCTTGGTTCTGATTATGTACTTCATGTCCATAGGTGAGAAGATATGCAAAGCGATGTTCTATAACTGCGATCTTAGCTTGCTGCGGTACAGCTTCTATCGAAACGCGGCGTATGGTCATTTTTTGATCCGACTTGGAAAAGTGATGAGCTTGAATCTGCGGATTGCCGCCGCTCTTGGTGTGTCATTGACAGCAGTCACAGCTGCAGCGGGAGGAGAGTGGCTGAATAGAGAACTGCTTATGCTTTGGATCTGTATTATTTCATTGGCCATTTTTTTCACTGTGTATCATTTGTTTACGTATTATATTTTTCAACCTTATTCTACGGAGTTGAATATTAAAAATCCGCTGTATTTTATCGTGAACATGGTCGTGTCATCCGCGTGCGGAATTAGCATTATTTTGAGAGTGCCAGCAGATTCTTTCACTGTTATTATTTTTTCTGCGACGCTCATTTACCTGGCTGTTGCCCTTGTTCTTGTGAAGAAGTATGGGCCGAGAACGTTTCGGGTGAAATAAAGACAGCTGGAGTGACTGGAGTTCTGATCTATCTGTTCGTTATCTGCAAACCATGCATATTTTTTTGGCTTTTTTACAAAACTATGGTGTAGACAATATTATCAGATCGACAGGGAGGTAAGAAGCACACTTGGCTAAGCATACAGAAACAAGCTGGAAACAGGATCATCCAAGCACGTTGTTAAGCAACTCTGTCGAGAAGGCTAATCACGCGGTGAAGCAAGCGATGTCACACCCGGCAGAGCAAACGGTAGAGCAAGCTTATGATTCCATCTCTCATGCAGAAAATGCGCTTAATAATGCAATTCAACAGCATGAGCATATGGACATTGTCGAGCAAAATAAAGAGCAGCTAGAGCTATCCAAGCAGCAATTGTCCGCGGTACAAGAGATATTGGAAGATCGGTAATATAAAAATAATAACCTCCTTCTGTTTTACAAAACGGAAGGAGGTTATTTTAATTGTGCGCGTTTGCCATTTTATTATTTCACAGTCATGGCAGGACATTTCTTTCCGAGTCATCTAGTATAGCGCTACAAGAACGGCTATAACGCTATGAGCATACGCGCTGCATGGTTTTAGAGGCAGACATAACTTTCAATTTAGAAGGGCCGGTGTCTAGCACCGGTCCTCTTCAAGTTTTGTCCGTAGTATGCCTTCGGCTGCGAGCCTACAATAAAATCTATAACCTGCGATTCACATCTAAGAAGGAGAGGTGCAAGACCGATGCAAAAGCCCGACATGGCAACTAACGTTTATGCCGCAAAGGGATACTGGTCCCGATTGGGCGCCCAAATGTATCAGTACAGAGCTATGTATTTACTCGCGTTACCCGGAATTTTATTTTTCTTATTGTTCAAATTGACGCCATTATGGGGGCTGATGTTCGCGTTTAAGGATTACAATCCCTACCTAGGATTCTTTGGCAGCGAGTGGGTGGGCTTCAAGCATTTTAATGCCTTATTTGGAGATCGGAACTTCTATATGATGCTGCGAAATACGTTCGCAATTAATGTGTTCGGCATCGTATTTATGTTTCCGCTGCCTATCCTGCTAGCCCTTATGCTTAATGAGGTTCGACATGAAGCATTTAAGCGGATCAATCAATCGATTGTCTATTTACCCCACTTCTTATCATGGGTAGTCGTTGCGAGTATGACGTTTTTTGTTCTATCCACTGATGTAGGAATCGTGAACAAGCTCATTGCAGAAGCCGGCTATGAGACGATTTCCTTCTTGTCACAGCCCAAATACTTCTGGGGGCTAATTACGGCACAAAGCATGTGGAAAGAGGTAGGCTGGGGGACAATCATCTTTCTAGCTGCCATGGCGGGTGTTGATCCGCAGCGCTATGAGGCAGCTGTTGTAGATGGTGCCAACCGCTTCCGACAAATCTGGCATATTACGCTGCCTGCGATTCGACCAACGATTATCATTTTGCTTATCCTAAGGCTTGGCCAAATGGCGGATGTTGGCTTTGAGCAAATGCTTCTCATGATGAATCCGCTCGTCATGCAGGTTGCTGAAGTATTCGATACGTATTCTTATACACAGGGGATACTGCGGGGACAAATCAGCTCTGGAATTACGGTAGGCATGTTTAAAGGTGTGGTCGGCTTCATACTTGTCATGGGCTCCAACTATATTGTGAAAAAATCTGGTCATGAAGGCATTTATTAAGAAGGAGGAGAGTAAAGATGAGCTTTGTATCCCGCAAAAAATTAACGGTATTTGATTGGATTAACTACAGCCTGCTCGCGATCATTTCCTTGGTCTGTTTGATCCCTTTTCTATATGTATTCAGCGTATCCTTTACAGACCCGTCGGTGTATGTGCCGCTTCGCTTTTATTTATTTCCAGAGAAGTGGTCGCTGGCCGCTTATTCCTATATACTCTCGACAGACAGCTTCATTAATGCACTTAAGAGTACGACCTTCATCACTGTGGTCGGTACTGCGCTGAACCTGATCGTATCCTTCTCAATGGCTTATGCGTTGACCAAGAAAGCGATGCCTGGCCGCAGCATGATGATGGGCTTTATCATTTTCACACTCGTGTTTAATGCGGGGCTTGTACCCAATTACTTGCTCGTTAAGGAGCTAGGTTTGCTAAACTCATATTGGGCACTCATTTGGCCAGCTTTAACGAATGCTTGGAGTCTCATTATTATTAAAAGCTTTTTGGAATCGCTGCCTTCAGAGCTTGAGGATGCAGCGAAAATTGACGGCTGCTCAGATATCGGTGTTTTTCTGCGCATTGTCATTCCGCTTTCCATGCCGGCGATTGCGACATTTACGCTGTTCTTCGCAGTCGCTCACTGGAACACTTATTTTAATGCCTTTATTTATCTTTCTGATTCCAGTAAATGGACGCTTCAAGTGTTAGTCAAAACGTTAGTTATCGACTCCGACAATGCCGGAATGGCAGGATCAGGCGGGGACGAGCGGTCGGTGCCGCAGGAAACGATTCGTATGGCATCGATTGTGCTTGCGATGGTACCAATTCTGGTGATTTACCCATTTCTTCAGAAGCATTTTGCCAAAGGGGTCATGCTCGGATCGGTCAAAGGATAACAAATTACTAATTTGAAGGAGGCAATACGACAATGTCTGAAAACAAAAAAGCTTGGTGGCAGAAGCCGCAGCGAATTATTCAAACGAATCTGCAGGTGAAGGACACGCATCTCATCGATCCACGAAAATTAGCAGGGCAGATGAAGGAAATGGGGGCTACTACTCTTGTCTTCAATGTTGGCGGCATCTATGCGTGGTACCCGTCCAAAGTCGATGGACATAAAGTTAATGAATATCTTCCGCAAGATTTTGATTTGCTGAAGGAAGTGATCGCAGCCTGCCATGAACAGGGTATCCGTTTCATCGCGCGATTGGATTTCAGCAAGACGGAGGATATCGTATTTCTTCGCAAGCCGCAATGGTTTGTCAGGCAGCCCTCCGGCCAGCCGGAAATTATTGGCGCTCATCGGCCTGGAAGCTGGTCGCTGCTCATGAGCACTTGTATTAATGGAGCGTACCGCAATGAGGAGGTTGCGATTCCCGTTCTTGAGGAGCTGCTTAACAACTACGATATCGACGGCATTTTCTTTAATGCACCACATTATGTTCCGTGCTATTGCGAGATATGCAAGAAAAAGTACAATACCCTTTACGGGACAGATATTCCGCTTGATCGCAACGACTTTGCGGAGGATTGGTCCTCCACTTGTATTCGGGACAATATGGAGAAGATGTACCGTTTTATTAAGAACAAACGGGCAGATGTGCCGATGATTCTCTATTACAATCTATACAAAGACAATCTATACGCTCGTCTAGAGACGACTGATATGTTATGTACGGAGCCGCAGGACGTATTGTCGGATGGCCATCAACGTATTCCTGAGTTTTGGAAGCCTGCACTGAGCATTAAGCTCGGCCGCTCGATTCCTGGAAATCCTGCTCCATTTGGCATTGTCCATTCAAGTCCGGGCATGGAGTGGAGGCATACGGGGCTTCCGCCTGCCGAGTACCGCTTCTGGCTGTCCCAAATTCCAGCTCATGGCGGCAGCATATGGCATTCTCTAACGGGAATTCCGGATACGATAACAGATAAACGAATCTTAGAGACCGTAACGACCTTTAACAAAAATGTCAGCAAAGTTGAGAGCTATATGGATGAAGCTCATACGCTGGCGCAAGTAGCGTTAATGTGGACGGCAGATGCTGCAGCAGAAGGCTGGGCTGATGGATTGATCAACCGTCAAATCCCGTTTGATGTGCTGCTGCGTGAACAAGCAACGAAGGAGCGTCTGGCAAGATACAAAGCGTTAATTATTCCCGAAAATATGAAGCTTACGGATGAATTCATTGGCGTGATAAGCAAATATGCAGAAGAAGGCGGGTATGTCATTGTCGAGGGAGAGGTTTCCCAGCAGCAGAAGCTGCGCAGCTTGCTTGGAATAGCGGCTGAATCAACGGTTAGTGAGCCGCTCACCGCTGCTTATCTTCGCTTTGAGGGGCTGAATAATCCGCTTCAGGCTGAACTGGAAATGACCGAGCTTATCGCCTTTAGAGGGAAGGTTCAGTATACGAAGGCGACAGGCTCGGAAGCGAGTATACTCGCAACGCTAGTACCGCCCTTCTCACCGCTGGAGAGTGTAGGTGCGCCGCCAGAGCGTGCGTCCTTGCCTGTCAGTCATACCGATATTCCTCTTTGTGTTCATCATCAATTCGGAACTGGAGGCGCCATCTATTTATCCTTTTCATTAAGCGGGCTAATTAATGAATTCAAGCTGGGGGAGCATTATCAGCTGTTATCCAATATGATAGATTTGACGCTTGGAGAGAAGAAAATAGTACAGGTAAGCCACTATCAGGGGCTGCAGCTGTCGCTGTTCGAGAAAGACGGCGCGCTGCTCATCCATCTAGTTAACGGGGCGGGAAGAAGGCCGCTCGCAATGAACATCCCGCTTTCCGATATCGAAGTGAAGGTTGCGCTTAATGGCCGCAGGATCGCTGATGTGCAGCCATTGATTTCCGGTGAACCGCTGTCGTATGAAGCAGATGAGCAGTATGCTGCGCTGACGCTGCCGAAGCTGGACATTTGGGAATGCCTGCGTGTTACCTTTCAATAGCGCGGAATAGAATTGCATGGGAGGAACCCGCGCGGATGCTTACGCGGGTTCCTCTCTATTTAGCGCAGCGACAGCCGGTACTGGTTAGGCGACATCATGACATGCCTTTGAAACGCTCGATTCAAATTCCGCTCTGAATAGCCAATGATTTCAGCTATTTCGGTAATGCTGCAATCGGTCTCTGCTAATAATTTCTTCGCGCGATCAACCTTGTATTTCATCAAATATTCGATAAACGTCATACCGGCCTCTTGCTTGAACATGCGGCTTAAATAGGAGGGACTCATTTGGACGAGCACAGCGCATTCGATCAACGAAGGCATACCCTGATTAGCTTCAATGTGCTGGCAGACCAATTGTACCGCTTTACGAGTTGAGTTTGTACGGTTTTGAACGGTCATTTGCTTATGCATAGGGAAGAGAGTCTCAACGAACCATTCCTGCACCTCATGATAGGTTTGTCTTGCCTTGAGCTGCTCAAATAAATTATCGCCAAGATTATCGAGCACGCCATAACCCATTTCCTCAAGCGATTGAATGATGGAGGACAAGAGAATATGATAACAATGCATGGCGGTATTGTAAGATTCGGTAACTCGTATGCGTTCGTAAAACTGGTGAAGCGACTGTGTAGCCAGCTCATGCTCGCCTTGGAGCAGGTATTCCGTAATCGATAATTCAACATCCTTCGGGTAATTAAATACGCTAAGCTTCTCTGTCGTCTTCGATGTCTCGTCATAGTGAAAAATACGGCGATTATCATTAAATAGCCGTTGCTGCAAAGCAAGTGAGGCTTCTTTAAAGGATGCAGCAAGTCCTGCAATGCCAGAGCGTCTGCCTCCAATACCGATCGAAACGGTAAAGGATAAATGCGTGCTGAGCGCTTCGCTTACATTAACCGCATAAGCAAGCAGAGCATCAGAAGCTTCTGAATCATTCACTTCATCTTTAAAATGAATAACCGCGATGGCTTCCTTCCCGTCTTCTCCGAGCACAAATCCTTCCGAAATAAGCTCATGCCGCAGCAGCTCCTGCATGACGTTTTTTACTGCAAATGCAATAATCGGTCCTTCGTTCGGGAAAAAACGTGTTTCCTTGAATAAATTTTCCGGCCTGACAAGGAGTACAGCAAAAGATCCATTCATCGGAAGCTGATAGGCAAGGCAATCACTAGCAATAGCTTCGTTCTTGATTACGGTAGAAGAATGAAGCAGTTTCATTATAAATTGATCGCGCAGACCGGGCTTTATTTTCTCAACGTAGGTTTGGAGCGATACCGCCTGCTCGTTCAAATAGGTTAAGCTTGAGCGTATAAAATCAAGCTCGTTCGCTGAACCCGGGATACGTCCCGATTTATTATGCCGCAGCTGTCCGCCATATCGAATTAATTGATCGATTGGACTATAAGCAAATTTAGAGGATGCGACCGTAAGCACGATGCCAAACAGAAGAATAATGAGAACAGAGCCTGCAACGAGCATGCGAAGCCAGTTTAATTGCGCGGTCATCGCTTCTTCTGGCAGGAGCGATATATAGGTTCTGCCTAGCGCTGTTTGATTAATAGCTGTTAAAATCCGATTGCCTGACTCGTCTTTCGTTATGAACTGCCGCTCGTTGTCGGCACGCTGCACAATATTTTCATATAAGGGCAGCGTATCCGCTGACTGTCCGAGTAAAGATGGGTCTGATGAATGCATGAGAATCGTGTGATCCGAATCTAATACAATGAATGATTCTACAGGCTTATCCGCACGTGCTTGGAACACGCTGCTCGCGATATCACTGGCCTTTACTTGGAACAAGACGATGCCCTGCAAAGCATCAGCGCTCATGACAGGAAGCTGGCGGACATAAGAGATATATCCATCCTGCTTAAAGGTAGGCAGATAAACCCAGCCTGCGCTTTTCTTCATCTTCATAGCCGCAGCAATATTGGCGGTTTGAGGTGAGTTTTCAAACGTTGACTTTCCATAAAAGTTGGATAGGACAGTATCCGATAAGCTGCTATAAAATACAATGTCTTGCACAAGATCGCTGGCATTTTTCTGCAGCGTCATGTAATCAAGCAATTCCAGCTGCTTCACATATTGCTCAGAGTAGCCAGTTCTTCCGAGCGCATAGCGCAGGCTAGGATTGTTTACGAGCTGCATCGATTGGTACTCGATACGCGTCATCACATTTTCCATCCGATCCTTAAGCTGAACGAGAGAGCTCCGACTGTCCTCGTGGAACTGCTGCTTCAGCTTATCCACAGAGATGTGATAGTAAGCATATCCAAGTACGATCAGCGGCAAAGATACAGAAATACAGCCAAGCCATACCAGACGTCTAAAATAATTCGTCCGAGGCAAAGCAAAACGGAATATATGTTGAATTTTCTTTAGCCACGGTTTCATGGTAACCCCCTGCAAATCGTTAGAATGATTCGAGATAAACAAGGAAGGCAATCGGAATAAGCTCCGATTACCTTCACGGTCTTCATACAGAATGTAGTTTACGGATTCAATGCTTTGTACTGCGCAGCGAATTCTTGATAAGCTTTTTTCGCATCAGGCAGATTATTCACTTTATCGATAAACTTTCCGTAATCCTCCATCGTAATTTGTCCTACAATGGCTTGTGTTACCATCGATTTCCATTCGTTTTCATATTTCGCCCACAAATCATTCCATGTATCGGAGATGAGATAGTTAAACGGATCTACACTGCCGACTTCATCATAGGTAGCCACCTCGGCAATTTTGGCATCATTATAGGCTTTGTCGCCTGATGCGCTTATTACTTTACCCCACTTCATAGCAGCAAGCACACCGACATTTTTACTAGTCGTATTCACTTCTTTAACGCCTTGCTCATTAAGTACCTTTTGACCGTCTACTACGGTATGATGCACGTTTTCGATGCCATAGTAAGCGAGATCGGTTAATTCAGTGGAGGCGCTTTTCTCAAAATAATCAAGCAGCTTCCATACTTTTTCTTCAGGCACCTCTTTGGAAATAAGGAAGCTTCCGAAGCCTCCGATCGTTAGGTTGACCGCATAATCCTTTGGACCCTTCAACGTTAAATTCAAGATTTTGGCATCGGGCTGACCGTTCTTCTTCATGAGGTCTTCCCACTCTTTGTCCCACCAGATGCTGCGTGTGTAAGAGGCAGCGCGGCCTGTGGTGAACAAATCCTGAGCTTGCGTACGCTTCGTTACAGAAAACTCTTTAGACAATGCGCCTGACTCGTACAGCTTTTTGAAATAAGCAATCGTTTCGGTGTATTGCGGGTTAAGATTCGTGTAGATGAGCCCGCCCTCGTCATTGTAAGTAGGCTCCATGGCGCCAAAGCCTGAGGCAAACGAAGCGTCGCCATCGCTGATGATAACGCCGCCGCCAATTAAGCCAAGTGTATCTTCACGGTTGTTTCCGTCCGGATCGCCTTTGGCGAGCTTGACTAGTGCATCTGCATATTCATCAAGTGTAGTCGGAATTGGTATGTTCAGCTTTTCCAGCCAATCCTGACGAATTTTAATACCTGGATCGATCTCAGCTCGGGAGCCGGGAAGGGAATAAATTTTGCCATCCACCGTTCTATATTTGTAGGCATCCTTTACGACATTGTTTTTCAAGTTCGGATATTTGCTGAAATCGCCGAGGAAAGGCGCTAGGTCCCAGAATGCGCCGTTCTTCATGGCACTGATTAATGTCGCCCGTTTGAAATTGGGAGCTGAGATCACCTCTGGCAGCTGTCCTGAAGCAAGCAAGAGATCCAGCTTCGTATCGAGATCGCCTGAAGGAACCCACTCAACATTCAGCTTAGCATTCGTTAGCTTTTGCCATTCGGTCCAGAATGCATCACTCATATCGGGAACTTCATTATACAGACCCGCGAACATTTGAATGGAAAGCGGCTCTTCTACGCTTGCCGGATTGTCGGTACCCGCTGCGTTGTTCTTCACGTTGCTGCCGGTATTCGTTGTTCTGCCCCCGTTTGATGCACATGCTGCGATTAGTGTAATCGCTGTCAAAATGGTAATGACAAATGGTAATCGTTTCGCTACATTCATCTTTCTTGAACCTCCCTGTGATGGTGTGATACGCAGCGCTGCAAATATGCTGCTGCTTGATTCACATCATAAAGCCCATGCAAGGGGCAGGATAGAGACATTACTTGCAGAGCCCGCCAAAGAATAAATGTCCGTTCGAAAATGCAGCAAACACTAGGGAAACTAGCCTCTGGCCGCTGCATGGTGTAAGAAAAGTCTGCTAGGCTAAGTCGGTCATTTCACGCATCCGTACGATGAATTCTTTGGGTGAGCATTGGTTATAACGTTTAAACAGCTTATAAAATTGAGCGGTGCTGGGTATGCCAGCCTCGAGGGCAACATCCGTAATGCTCAGGCTCTGTGTGAGCAGAAGCCGCTCTGCTTTCTTAATGCGCTTGTGATTGACGAACGTAATAAACGAGCAGCCCATGGTTTGCTGAAAATAACGAATAAAATAATGGTAACTGAAATTTAGGAGCTTGCATACATCCTCTACGACTATTTTGTCCTGCAGATGCTGCTCGACATAATCGAATACAGGCTTTAACCGAATCATCTCAAAGCTATCGTTGTGCTGCAAAATCTGCCGCGTATCATAGCGGATAAGCAGCCAAAGCAACCGCTTAATGGCAGCACCGATCAGCAGCTCATAGCCGCGCTCTTGCCGTAAGGTTTCGTTATAAATGTCTAGAATGAGCGAATAAGCCTCCTGCCTCACCTGCGGCTGCTGCTGGAATAAATAGTTCAAATCGCTGAGCGGCCTGGTCCTCTCAGAGAAGCCATGCAAATAGGGCAGATCGCTTTGGTCAAAATGCCGATACAAATCAACCTGAAAAACGACAAATTTGAGTGGTGTTGTGTTCGTTCTATGTGTGCGATGCAGCTCGGAGGAACCAAGCAAAACAAGCTCACCGCGATCAAGTGAAAAATAGTTGTCCTTGGTTTGAATACTGATAGAGCCTTCCGTAACCGCTAGAAACTCAACCTCCTTGTGATAATGCCAAGGCCCAAATATTTCTGTGCCGGACGCAGCTGGAGGCGCATCGATTTCCCAAACCTTCAAATAAAGGAAGGGATGAGGATAGACGACGACTTCTTCCTTGATAGGCTGAGCATATGCTTCAGTTTGAATAGTCAATGGAGGAGCACCTCACTTATAGGATAGGGTAAGCCTTAAGAGGGCAAGTATAGCATGAATGTCAGTTTTGGAGAAGAAGAGGGCAGGTTTGATCGTATCTTTTACAAGCAGAGGTACCTATAATCGGAAGTATTACACGGACTGCCATTATAGGAGGGTGACAAGAATGAATAATAAAAAACATGTGTTGATATGGAATGAATTTCGTCATGAGCAAATCAATGAGAAGGTGCGTGCGATTTATCCAGACGGTATTCACCGTGCCATAGGTGAAGGCCTTGGCAGTGAGCTGGAAATTAGCTATGCCACTTTAGAGGAAGAGGAGCACGGACTGACCGAGCAGCGTCTGAATGAAACCGATGTACTCATATGGTGGGGTCACAAGGCGCATCGTGAGGTTGCGGATGAGATCGTAGAGCGTGTTCATAAACGAGTATTAGAAGGAATGGGGCTCATCGTTCTTCACTCCGGACATTTCTCCAAAATATTCAAGAAGCTGATGGGCACGACCTGCAATCTGAAATGGCGCGAGGCTGACGAGAAGGAACGGCTTTGGGTAGTTTCTCCGGGACATCCTATCGTAGAAGGTATTGGGGAATACATCGAGCTAGCGGAAGAAGAAATGTATGGCGAAAGCTTTGAAATTCCGACCCCGGATGAGCTCATATTCGTTAGTTGGTTCGAGGGCGGAGAGGTCTTTCGAAGCGGCTGCACCTTTACGCGCGGACAAGGGAAAATCTTTTATTTCAGACCTGGGCATGAAACTTACCCGACCTATTATAATGAACAAATTCGCACTGTTATTCGCAATGCCGTACACTGGGCGGCACCGACGACTAGGGAGACCCCGCAATTCGGCAATCGTAAGCCGTTAGAGACATTGAAGCCGAAGCAGGAGGTATAAGTCATCATGTCTTTGAATGAGAAAACCTTTAAGCTTGTGCAGGTCGGCTGCGGCAATATGGCCAAGCGATGGGTCAAGTATGCATTGTCTCGACCCGATATTGAAATTGTCGCGCTTGTTGATATTAATCAAACGGCCGCAGAGGCGATGGCGAAGGAGTTTGGAATTGACTGTTTATGCAGCGTCGATTTGGAACAGGCGATCCGCGAAACCGGAGCAGATTTGGTGTTTGACGTTACGATTCCCGAGGTTCACAAAAAAATCGTAATGAAAGCAGTAGAATGGGGCTGCGATGTACTTGGCGAGAAGCCGATGGCTGCAAATTTGGCTGATGCGATCGAGATGGAGCAGTTTGTGAAGCAGCAGGGCAGAAGCTACTCGGTCATGCAGAACCGTCGGTTTACGAAGCAAATTAGGGAAGCTCGCGGTATGATTGACGAGGGGAGGATCGGAGAGCCAGGGCAGACAACTGCTGACTTTTTTCTAGGGCCGCATTTTGGCGGATTCCGCGATATGATGGACAATCCGCTGCTGCTGGATATGGCGATTCATACTTTCGATCAAGCAAGATATCTGCTTCAAGCTGATCCGGTCTCTGTTTATTGTCATGAATTTAATCCACCCTATTCCTGGTATAAAGGAAACGCGTCGGCGATTTGTATTTTCGAGCTGGCAGACGGATCGGTGTTTTCGTACAATGGCTCATGGTGTGCGGAGGGTGAACCGACCTCATGGCATGGCAGCTGGAGAGTCGTCGGTTCAAAAGGCACATTAATATGGGATGGGGAAAATGATCCCTACTGCAGCACAGTACAAGGAGAAATTGGTGCAGGCTCGCGTATGCAGCAGTTTGAACGCATTGCTCCAACTTCGATCTGGACAGGGAAGGAAGGGCATGACGCCTGCTTCGATGAGATGATGGCGGCACTCAAAGAGGGACGCAAAGCGGAAACCGATTGCTCGGATAATTTGATGAGTATGGCCATGGTGTTCGCAGCGATAGAAAGTGCCAAGCGGAGAGAGGTAATTCCGATTTCGATCAAATAGAATGAACGGACATTTTTTGTTCAAAGCAGAGATGGAAGTGACGTTTGGTCACGGCTTTCCCCCTTAAAACAGACTTTTCTTTGAGATGTGCTCGCGGTAATTAATTGTCCGTATACGGTCTCTCAAGCGTGCTTTACAATAAGAGTATTCATGGATTATGTATAGTGTTGTTTAGCTGCGAGGAAGGGAAGGATTAGGATGAAGGTTGGATTTATTGGGCTCGGCAATATGGGTCTGCCTATGGCAAAGAACTTAATAAAAGCGGGCTTCGAGGTGTACGGTGTGAACCGCAGTCAAGCTGCGGAAGAGAAATTGGAAGAAGCAGGCGGGCGTAGAGGACCTGCAATTGCAGAGCTGGCGGCAAAGATGGACATCATCCTTACTTGTCTGCCAATGCCGGCAGATGTAGAGAAGGTATACTTAGGCGAAGAAGGCTTAATTGAAAATGGGCGTTCGGGACTAGTTTTGGTAGATTGCAGCACGGTGAATCCAGAGCTCAATCGTAAATTATACGAAGCTGCAGCAAAGCGTGGACTTGCCTTTCTTGATGCTCCGGTTAGCGGTGGTACAACAGGAGCAGCTGCTGGAACGCTTAGCATCATGGTCGGCGGCAAAAGTGAGACTTTCAAGCAAGCGCTGCCTGTATTTGAAGCGCTGGGCAAGCAAATTGATCATGTAGGCGGAAGCGGAAGCGGCTCAGTCGTGAAGCTGATTAATCAGCTCATGGTCGGTATCCATACTCAAGCGGTGAGCGAGGGGCTTGCGCTTGGCAGAAAATCGGATGTGGATGAAGAGCAGCTTGTACGTATTTTGACATCAAGCTTCGCAGGAAGCCGAATGCTGGAGCGTCACTACGGAAATCATATCGTGAAAAATGATTACAAGCCAGGTTTTGCGATTAAGCTGCTCGGCAAGGATCTTGATCTAGCAGTGGAAATGGCAGAGCAAAGCGGTGTTGGGCTTGCCGTGGGAACTCGTGTAAGAAGCCTGCTAAGAAGCGCCATTCGAAACGGGTTTGCAGGGCAGGATATGTCTGGTATGCTGGAATACCAGCTGCAGCGTGATGAGCAGAAGTTTGCCGAGCCCGAGCCTATCAAGCATTTTGCGGTATTTCTGCCAATGAAGGATGCTGACAAAAGCGTGACCTTCCGCGAGCAGCATTTGCAGTTTCTAGCGAGCCGCCGAGAGGAAGGCAAGCTGCTGGCAAATGGACGTTTTACGGACGGAGCCGGGGGACTAGTTATCTACAAGGGACAGTCGCTGGAGGAAGTAGAAGGCTGGGTGAAGGAAGACCCTTATATTATTGAGGGCGCACGCCATTATGAAATTCATGAGTGGGATATCGTACTCGCGGAGTAGCCTAATCACGGAGAAAGCAGGGAATGCCATGAAAATTATAATTTCCCCTGACTCGTTCAAAGGCAGTATTCAGGCAATAGATGCAGCGCAAGCCATTAATCGAGGCATAAAACGGTTTTTACCCGATGCCGAAACGATTCTTATTCCGGTAGCCGATGGCGGGGAAGGGACGATCGATTGCCTGATTGCTGGCAGTGGCGGTAAAATAATCTCCGCTGCTGCAACGGGACCGCTTGGCACTAAGCTGGAAGCCGGATATGGCGTGCTTGAGCCGGATTCTACTGTCGTTATAGAGATGGCCCGGACTTCAGGCATTTGCTTGCTGAGTGCTGATGAGAGGAACCCGCTTCACACAACGACCTATGGAACTGGGCAATTAATATCCGATGCTCTTGATGCAGGCTATCGAAAGTTTATTTTGGCCATTGGCGGGAGCGCTACCAATGATGGCGGTGCAGGAATGCTGCAAGCGCTTGGGATGCGGCTATTAGATGAGGCGGGTGAAACGGTACCATGGGGCGGCGGTTTCTTGGGTCGTATTGCAGCAATTGACGATAGCGGCTGGGACTCGCGAATTGCCGAATCTGAGTTTCTGCTTGCCTTAGATGTGCAAAATCCGATGATTGGACCTCAGGGTGCTTCACATGTGTTTGGACCGCAGAAGGGTGCGACACCGGAGATGGCCGAGCAATTGGATCAGAATATGACAAGCTGGGCCAATTTAATTGAAGCTAAAACCGGCATTCATCTGCATGATCAGCCAGGGGCTGGTGCAGCAGGAGGCCTCGGCGGCGCATTCCTCGCCTTCTTTGAAGCCAAGCTCAAACGAGGAATTGATGTGGTCATTGAGCATTCCTCTTTGCGCCAGCATCTAACGGATGCTAACCTCGTCATTACGGGTGAAGGACAGATTGATTATCAGACGGCTTCTGGCAAAACACCTATGGGCATTGCGGAGGAAGCCCGAAAATTCAACGTGCCTACTATAGCTTTTGCAGGATCAATTGGCAAAGGCATTGAGCAGCTATACGAGGTAGGGATCGAAAGCGTTCATAGTATTGTTAACGGGCCTATGTCTTTAGAGGAGGCAATGGAACGCGCACCTGAGCTGCTGGAGCAAGCAAGTGAGCAGCTTATGCGGAGCATGTTCGTTAAGGGCGGAAGATTCTCATAATAAGTCGGCTTAGTACCCGTTCATTCTAAAAAGCGCTATGAAAAAGGCTGTAAGCACACGAATAATGCTTACAGCTTTTTTTTGTTTTACAATGAAAGGAGAGCATTGTTTTAATGTATTTTGATTAATAATTGGAGTATAGCTGACAATTAGGTGTATGATAAATGAAATGCTTCGTTCATATCAGCTTATTGTCATGCTGCTGAATTTTATTTTAACAAAATACATAATAAGAAGTGATACATGGATGGGAACGATAAAAAACACCCTTTGGAAACAAAAGCTTGATCAACTGCTGCATAAATTTTTTAGCGGCGAAACGATGAATTATAAGCAAATCATTGCGATTATCATACCAATTGTAGTGGATCAAGGCTTTTTGGTCATTATGAGCTTATTAAACACCGCTATGATTAGCTCGTCAGGTGTAGCTGCTGTCAGTGCGGTCAGTATGGTCGATTCACTTAATATTTTTTTGATAAACGTATTTGTTGCGATAGCAACGGGTGGCACGGTCATTGTAGCTCAGTATAAAGGGAGCGGGAATCAGGAGAGGGTTGCTCGTTCGGCGTCACAGACGATATCGGCGGTAACTGGTTTATCGCTTATTATTACGGCATGTATTCTAGCGTTTCACACCCCAATCTTAAATGGATTATTTGGACAAGCTGAGGAAGCTGTATTTCAAAATGCGAAGCTCTATCTCATCGGAAGCTGTTTGTCTTATCCGCTTATTGCGATGTTTCAAGCGATCAATGGTGTTTTACGCGGCATGGCAGAAACGAAAACCTGTCTTGCTTTATCGCTTATTATGAATATTACTTATTTATTATTGAACGTATTGCTTGTCGTTTGGCTGGATATGGGGGTTATGGGCCTTATTATTTCAATGTTGATTTCACGCGCTTTAGGGATGGCGACATCGCTGTACTATTTAACGAGAATCAATCATTCACTACAATTTAAGCTTAAGCAATTGCTGCATTTGGATCGATCCATATTGGCGAAAATCATGTTTATTGGTTTTCCTTTTGCGCTGGAGCAAATGTTTTTTAACGGGGGCAAGCTGCTGACCCAAACCTTTATTGTGAAACTGGGGACAGCGGCAATGACCATTAATGCGATAAGCGGCTCCATTTCGATGGTTTTCCAAATTGTAGGAAGTGCACTAAGCATTGCAATCGTTACCGTAGTTGGTCAGTGCATTGGCAGGAAAAATATTAAAGACGCACGAAAATTCATCAAATCACTCCTCGGCTTATCGACGGTCGTGTTTATTCTGGTAGGAATTGTCCTTATGCCATTCTTTTCGTATATTGTGGCGATCTTCTCGCCGCCGAAGGAGATCATTTCATCTATCTATGCATTAACCTTATTAATTGTTTTCGCGCAGCCGTTTTTGTGGTCGCTAAGCTTTGTTTTGCCAGCAGCGCTAAGGGCAGCGGGTGATTCTCGATTTACATCCGTTACCTCACTCATATCGATGTGGCTGTTCCGTATTATATTTGGGTATATTTTAGGGATAACACTGGGCTTTGGACTTATGGGTGTATGGATTGCGATGGTAGCCGAATGGGGGATAAGAGGCGCTATATTCGGCTGGCGTTTTAGAGGGGAAAAGTGGTACCAGCACAAAATTATTTAAATGATCGTATCTTAATGATAGTTCACATACATAAGGGACTGCCTAAGGGCAGTTCCTTATGTATTGCAGAGGTCAATTATGGTTGGAATCAGCCATAATTGGCCTGTTTTGTTTACTTTATATTCATTGGACGGCCAAACATGGGAGAAAAGTATATGTTTTTAAACTTAATCACGTGTTAAAATATAACAAATTAAAATAGTTTTTGGGAGTTGAATGATTATTCCGCTAACGCTTAGGTTAGGATGCGCTGCTAAGGTGGGGATCTTTAGAAATTGTCTTGGTGCATGTGCTTCGAGCTCCAACGCATATTTCCTATCCTGCACTGTGGCAGTAACTTTGTGTTTTTAGCTCACTCAGAGCTGCCTATCCTGCACATATGCATTAGAATGGTCGGTTATCAGCTGAATGTGCTCCTCTTACGTCGTCTATCTTGTACGGGGTACAAGATAGACATGGTTGTGAGCAGGAAAACAGCTTCTATCCTGCAGCAGTGCAAGATAGCATATAAGTGGTCTTAGTTTTAATAACTATAGATGTAAGGCCTTACAAAGTTTTAGGGATTAACTTATCAAAGGGCTACATCCGAATTGCAAAGACAATTAATCGTGCTGGGAGGCAAAGGATATGAAGAAGATCATCAATAAGCCAGAAAACATGGTCATCGAAATGTGCAGCGGGATTGTGATGGCTCATCCCGAGCTCGAGTTTGTGAAGAAGTATAAAATTGTTAAGAAAAAAGAAATCAATGAAAACAAGGTTAGTTTAATTAGTGGCGGCGGCAGCGGTCATGAGCCTGCGCATGCGGGATATGTCGGTAAAGGTATGCTTGATGCAGCGGTATGCGGTGATATTTTCGCCTCTCCTTCTCAAATTCAGATTTACCAAGCGATTAAAGCGACTGTTAGCAAAAAAGGAACGTTGATGATTATTAAAAATTACAGTGGTGATGTGATGAACTTCAAGAATGCTGCTAATATGGCACGCGAAGATGGCATTGAAGTGGATTATGTTCGAGTGGATGATGATATTTCAGTACAAGACAGCTTATACACGGTAGGACGCCGAGGCGTAGCGGGAACGATATTTGTACATAAAATTGCCGGGGCGGCAGCAGAGGAAGGGCGGAGCTTGGCAGAGGTGAAGGCTGCTGCGGAGAAAGCAGCTGCCAATGTTCGAAGCATCGGATTCGCCTTAACCTCATGTACAGTTCCTGCAAAAGGAACTCCAACCTTCGAGATCGCCGAAGATGAGATGGAATATGGCGTTGGCATTCATGGAGAGCCGGGTATTCGACGTGAAAAAATGATCACAGCGGATATGCTGGCAAGCCGAATGGTGGAAGCACTTTTAGCGGATTTGAGCGTTGATTTACATCATCCTGCTGAGATTTCATTGCTGATCAATGGATTTGGAGGAACTCCACTGCAAGAGCTCTATCTCTTAAATAATGCTGTAACTCGGGAGCTTGCTAGGAGAGGGCATATACAAATTTGTAAAACCTTTGTTGGAAATTATATGACCAGCATAGATATGGTTGGAGCCTCCGTTACGATTATGAAATTGGACGAGGAGCTGAAAACACTTTTATTCAAGGAAAGCGATACACCTGCCTTTAAAGTTTCAGGATTTATGGAAAGCCCCGCCTATATTGATATTTCCGAGGAAATGACAGAAGAGGCTTTGGTTTCCTATGAAACAGAAACATCCAACGACTATGCCCAAATCAACGGCAATACGATGACATTAAATAATATCGTTTACTTAGTAGATAAAATGAGCGAAATTATTATTAAAAATGAAGTAGCATTTTGTGAGCTGGATTCCTATGTTGGTGACGGAGATTTCGGCATGAGCATCGCCAAAGGATTCCGACAGTTGAAGCGAGAATGGAAACATATTTTGGAACACAGCAGTACGGATATTGGAACCTTTCTGGATGCTTGTTCTTTAATCATAATGGAATATTGCGGCGGTGCTTCCGGTCCCATCTGGGGATCAGCGTTCCGCTCGGCGAGTAAGGCTGTTGCTGCGAAAAAAGAATTAACGATAGCTGACTTTGCTGAAATGATGCAAGCAGCGGTAGACGGCATACAAGCTACAGGCGAGCGTTCTTTTGGGCGAGGAGCTGTGGTCGGCGATAAAACGTTGATTGATGCACTTGTGCCATGTGCGGATTCCTGGTCGGAGAATGCTCTTGCAGGAGCGAATTTTAAAACTGTCTTTGCGGATGGGGCCAAAGCAGCAATTGAAGGAGCAGACAAGACAAAGGATATCGTGGCAAGGATGGGACGAGCGGGTAACGTAGGCGAGCGAAGCCTTGGTTATCCGGATGCAGGAGCGTACGGCTTGGCTGTTATTTTCAAAGAGCTTTCGGATCATATGAAATAAAGCCCGCAAGCTAATGCTGATTGAGATGAATTGCGTACATTATCTTGTTCGTTCTGGTCATGTTTATTATGAAAAGGGGGAGAGGTAATGAATCGAATTTTCGCAATTTTGGTCATGTCAGCAATGTTTTTAGTTGGATGTACAAAGTCAACGGAGTCTTTCCAGGGTGTAATATTGGAAGTTAAAGGAAGCAGTATGATAGTGGACTGTTCGGCTGAAGTGAACAAAGGCAAGCAAGGTCCAATCGACTCCATTGGGTACGGTTGTTCTATTGAAGATATAAGCAGCAAAGCTCTTCAAGACGTAAACGGAAAGTCGTTAACTATTAACGACTTTTTACCAGGAGCGGAAGTAAAGGTTATTCTTTCTAAACCGTTCAATATTAGACGAAACGTCGAAAGTAATAATCCTAAATCGCTTACCGCAAAGAAGATTGTATTAGAGAAACAACCGGATGTTTCATCGATAGGTCGTTTGAACTTTTTTCAACTATTCAAGTAACGGGAAACGATAGCGGAGGAGCTTGCAGCGATGCAGTTCCTCTTTTTTATGTGCGCCCAGCATGGGCGCTATCTCTAGGGTTCAAGTCCCGAATGGTGAAGGCAGTAGTAGCCATAGCTTAAGGCAAGGGTGTCCATCGCGAGGTGGAATCTGAAGGAAGCCGACGGCAAATCTCCGGTCTGAGGAACACGAACTTCATACAAGGCTAGCGTACGTTGGATGAGACTGCATAACAAGTCAAAGTCCTTACTGCCGAAGGCGTACGAGAGTAAATGAAGCAGATAGATGGAGAGGAAGATAGCGTTCTTACCTGGGGAGATCTGTACGGAAGGCGGAGCAAACTCCGTAACCTTGCTCATGAGGGCAAGCTGAACGTACAGAAGTCAGCAGACGCCATAGTACGCAGATGGTTGCAACCGTCTGCGGAAGGGCTGAACATGGAATAGGAATGAGGAAACTTGGCGTTCGAGGATGGATGATGAAAGCAGACAATCCGAAAGGACTTATCTGGGGAAAATAGCGGTGAATACGTGAGGGTACCCAGAAGGGCGGAGTCCATCAGCGGCACAAAGAGAAAGAATCGTTCACGCAAGGGAGTGTATCGAAGGATGATTGAGAAAGTGCTGTCACGAGAAAATATGCTGTCGGCGCTAGCAAGGGTTGAGGCGAATAAAGGAAGCCATGGTGTAGATGGTATGTCGGTAAAAGACTTACGCAGACACATCGTACAAAACTGGCAAACCATTCGCGAAAGCATCGAGAACGGAACCTATGAACCGAGTCCAGCGAGGCGGGTCGAAATCCCGAAACCGAACGGTGGAACTCGGCTCTTAGGCATACCGACCGTGACAGACCGCCTCATACAACAGGCGATCACGCAAGTATTGACCCCTGTATTCGACCCGACGTTCTCCGAACACAGCTATGGATTTCGCCCGAAAAGGCGAGGACATGATGCGGTAAGGAAAGCACGTACGTACATGCAAGAAGGACATCGCCTTGTGGTGGACATTGACATGGAGAAATTTTTCGACCGCATCCATCATGACCGCTTAATGGCAAAAGTGGCGCAGCGAGTACCAGATAAGGCGGTACTGAGGCTGATCCGCTCTTACCTAAAGGCGGGAGTCATGGAAGGTGGTCTCGTCCAAGCAACAACAGAAGGAGCACCGCAAGGGGGTCCACTCAGTCCGTTATTATCGAATATCGTATTAGACGAACTAGATAAAGAACTGGAGAAGAGGAACCTTCGCTTCGTGAGATACGCCGATGACTGTAACATTTACGTGAAAACGTGGAAGGCAGGAGATCGGGTGATGAGATCCATAACCACATTCATTGAGGATAAACTGAAACTGAAAGTTAACCGAAGGAAAAGTGCGGTAGACCGTCCGTGGAAACGCAAATTTCTGGGGTTCACGTTCAGCTGGGATAAGCAGAACCCGCGAATCAAGATGGCAAAGACATCCCTGCAACGAGTGAAAGCCAAGATCAAGGCGATCACCTCCCGCAGCAAACCGATCCCAATCGAAATGCGGATTAAAGAACTCAATCCGTATCTAACAGGTTGGTGCGGTTATTACGCACTAACCGACACGAAGAGTGTATTTCGAGAGTTGGATGCATGGACGAGAAGAAGACTTCGAATGTGTGTCTGGAAACAATGGAAACAACCTAAGACAAAGGTTAGAAAACTACAGTCTCTGGGAGTTCCGAAACAGAAGGCGTACGAGTGGGGGAATTCAAGGAAGAAATACTGGCGAATCGCAAGTAGTCCAATTCTCGACCGATCATTAAATAACCAATACTGGTCATCTCTTGGTCTAAAGAGTCTAACGGACAGATACAACCAATTGCGGAATATGACATGAACCGCCGTATACCGAACGGTACGTACGGTGGTGTGAGAGGACGGGGGCTAGTCACCCCCTCCTACTCGATTGAAATTGGAACCAAAAAAAGATGCCGCCTGTAAAGTACAGACAGCATCTTCTTCAAGTTGACTAGCTTTATAATAATGTTCTTTATGTAGGGTGAAGTTTAGATTCTATAGGCTATTTTGTATGACTATTTTTTTCAAGACCTTATTCAACATCATAACAGAGCATAAAGAAACAGTCTATACTTTCGGTGGAATTTCTTATACAGTTGAGTTGCCGGCAAAAAAAGAAAAATGGAGTGCTGTATCATGGAATATAATTGTCACCTTCATTCATATGATTTGCAGGAATATATGCGAAAGGTTTTTGGTACTGGTTATTCAGTTTCGAATGTAACGAAAATGCATGGTGGTGCTCAAAAGGTGGTCTACAAGATAGACTGCACCAATAAATTTTCCTGCATACTGTATGTATGGGATATTACTATGAATTATTTTCAAGAGGAAATAGCAAACGAAGCTATAAATGAACGATCCTATGGCAGCGATTTATTCGAAATAAACAACAAATATTTATTGGAAAATGAAATTAAAACCCCGATTCTTTATAATTTGAATAAAGATAGAAGCCGGTATACTTTTGATTTTGCCTTTGTTGAATATATAAACGGACATAAGGCTGAAGTTTATTTTCACAATCCCGATCCAAGAGTTAAAGACCAAATATTTGAAAAGGTTGGAGATATGCTTACAGGCATGCACGCCAAAGAAAGACCTATCTACGGGAAACCAAATCAGCTCGGAAGTCATATGGAGGGCTGTCATCTTTTGCAATTGGAAAATGCAATAATGCAGTTATCCTATGTATCCCAACATATTGAAAGCATCAGAGCAAACCAAAGCAAGCTGCTCGAAACATTGTATGAGCTTGAATCAAAAATTGAACCTAGAAGTCGGTATGGATTTATACACGGGGAGCTAGGTCCGGATCATATATTGGTTAATGACAATTTCGAACCTTATTTAATCGATATCGAGGGAGCTGAGTTCTTTGATATTGAGCACGAACATAGTTTTTTAGAATTGCGTTTTGGGGATTTTTATCGGTATTTGAAGAATGATAATCTTGACCGTAACAGGATGTTATTCTATCGATTCCATCACCACATATCCTTAACCTCAGGCGGTTTGAAGCTGCTTCATAGAGGATTTCCAGATCAACAATTTGCCAAAGGTCTTGCCGAACATCATGGCATACGTACAATGCAATTTATCGAAGACTAAAACTACAAGCAGTTCGCAATGTTGCTTAATAAAACAGCGGCAGTCTAGGACCTTTACTCGTCCATGGCAGCCGCTGTTTCTTTATTGGGGTCAGTATACTAATACAAGAAAATGGACTCGATAGCTCAAGAAGTAGTGCTGCTTGATTCAACATCCTTTTCACTATCTAAATAATCCTGAAGATCATCCTGAACGCTAATATCAGCAAGTGCGACCTTTGAGCGATGTGCGGAACGAATAATGAGATGTCCGGCGACAGGAGCCGTCAAAAAGACGAATACAATTCCGAGCAACAGGCGTATGCTGGAGACGCCATGCGTATAGAAAAAATAGAGGAACGCTCCTAATAAAATACATAGAATGCCAAGCGTTGCGCTTTTCGTTGAGGCATGGGCCCGATTATACACATCTGGAAGACGAATAATACCGAGTGAGCTTAACAGACTCATGACAGTGCCGCTCATGATTAAGATACCGACTACAATTTCAATCGTCACTTTTGCGTTCAATTACAGCACCTCTTTCCATGTATTTGCTTAAGGCAATCGTACTTAGAAAAGCCAGTATACCGATCAGCAGTATCGTTTCTAGATAAGCATGGGAATCCAGCATGATGGAGAGTACGGCAACAATTCCAATAACAATGTATCCGATGGAATCCAGAGCTAGTATGCGGTCATGAATGGATGGTCCTTTGATGACACGATACAAGGCGATTACAACTGAGATCGAGAGCAGGAACATGGCAAGAAGCATAATTTTCTCAAACATTATCGCATCACCTCAATAATCGCCTGTTCAAACTTGCGTTTTGTTTTGGAAATACTATTGCGGAATTCCGTCACATCCATAGCATGAATGAACATGACCCCTGCTTTAGGATCAATTTCCATTACGACAGAGCCAGGTGTTAAAGTTAACAGCGTTGATAAAAGTGTAATTTCCAAATCGGTTTTCAGCACGGTTTCTGAACGGAAAATACCAGGTTCAATGCTAAGCTTAGGACGTGTAACTTGCATAATGACCACGATGCTGGACTTAAAAAGCTCCATGATGAAGAGAGAAAATAATTTGAAAATCGCTACTATTTTCCTGCCATAGAATGGTTCAGGGAAAAATCGTCTTGTCGCGAAAACAATAAAAAATCCAATAACGTAGCCTACTCCCAAGATGACGATGTTAAACGATTCATTGAGCAGCATCCACACGAAGGCGATCAATAAATTTAATAAAATTTGAGTTGTCATTTCCGTCACATCCTTTACTTCTTAAGTTGAATCATTAATTGATTCTTCTGAAGACAGCATCCACGTACAATGAAGGGTTCGCCATAACCTCAGCCGCCTGCTGAACATAAAACAACACCCACTCCGCGCCGAGTCCCATTCCGATAATTAATGCAGTTAGTATGGAGCCAGGCAATAAGGAACTGGTGCCGGTCGCCTTCTGATCTCCTTCACTGAGGAGAGTTTCACCCCAAAAGCTGTGAATAAAGATTTTCATGACAGAGTAGAGCACTAAAAGACTCGTAGCAATTCCGATGACCGACATAATTAAATGGCCTTCGGTAATGCCTTCCTTAAGTATGATGACTTTGCCCACGAAACCACTCAGCGGCGGTACACCGGCAAGTGCGAGTGCTGCGATAAAGAACAGCCAGCCAAGTGACGGCCGGAACAAAATCAGTCCGCTGATGCTGCGCAGCTTATCCGTTCCAAAGATTGAAATAATCGCTCCGCCAAGAATGAAAATAAGCGCTTTTGCGAACATATCATGAATTAAATAAAACAGAGCGCCAGTCAAAGAGTCGAAGCTTCCCACGCCAACACCAAAGAGAATGAAGCCAACGGCAACGATGACGTTGTAGGCTAGAATTTTTTTGATTTCCCAATGAGAGATAGCCCCTAACGCGCCTAATATCATTGTCAGGGCGGCCATGATAATGATGACGGTGTGAGTAATCTCCGGCTGATGATAGAATATTAACGTAAATGTGCGCATGATGGCATAAATACCGACTTTGGTAAGCAGCGCTGCGAATAATGCTGCAATTGCAGGAGGTGGAGCACTGTAGGAGCCTGGCAACCAGAAGAATAGCAATAAACCTGATTTAAGACCAAACACTGCTAGAAACAAGAAGCTTACAGTCGTAAGCAGACCGTCCTGACCGATGATTGCGATTCTCTCAGAGAGATGAGCCATACTAAGCGTTCCGGTTATGGAATATAAGTAGGCAATCGCGATTACGAACAATGTTGATGAGATGACATTAATAATGACATATTTAATAGATTCACGAAGCTGAAGCTTTTTCCCGCCAAGACTGAGCAAAACATAGGAAGAGATCAGCATGACTTCGAAGAAGACGAACAGGTTGAAAAGGTCGCCTGTCAGAAAGGAGCCATTCACACCGCAGGTTAGCAAGAGAATGAATGGATAGACGAAGTAAACCTTATGATCGTTGTCAACGGAACCGAATGCGAACAGCGTACACATTAGGCAAATGAATGTTGCAACGAGTACGAGCAGGGCCGACAGCATATCTCCGACTAAAGAAATGCCATAGGGTGCTTGCCAACCGCCGACATCAAGCACGATGATGCCCTGCTGTGAAACGCGGTGTACGATGAAGATGTTAATTCCAGTCATAAGCAGCAAGCTTACGACCGCTAATATTTGCTGTAAACGTACACGCCGACGGAAGAAGATCATCGTCATTGCGGTTAGTAATGGAATGATGATCGGCAAAACCAATATATTACTCATGTGGATTACCTCTCAGTTGCTTCATATTATCGGTACCTAGCTCTACATAAGTGCGGTAGCCAAGCACAAGAAGAAAGGCAGTCAGCGCAAAGCTGATGACGATCGAAGTTAAAATCAATGCCTGCGGCACAGGATCAGTATAGCTGGCTGCATTTTCCCCGAGAAGGGGCGCTGCTCCTTTTTTTAAGCCGTTTATGGACAGCAGCATGAGATGCGTAGCATGAGAAAAAATCGTTATGCCAAGAATGATCCGGAGCAGGTTTTTGTTTAGGATGAGATAGGTTCCGACTGTAAAGAGTACCCCGGCTATTATAGTAATGAATGTCTCCATTATTTTTCATCCTCGCTTATACTCGTAATTATCGTCATTGTCGTTCCAACAACGGTCATATATACGCCTAAATCGAAAATGACAGCTGTAGCAAGCTCCGTTTTTCCTAATATGGGAAGCTCCACATAAGTAAACGTTTGTGTTAGAAAGGGGACATCGAAGATGAATGATGCCGTTCCCGTTAGTACAGCGACTATAACGCCTGCTGCGGCCAGCTGCTTGAAGTCGACAGGAATAATATCGCGCACAGATTGTAGATCGAAAGCAATATAAAGCAGAACAAGGGCAGAAGCTGTAATGAGTCCGCCGATAAAGCCGCCCCCAGGATTATGATGTCCTGCAAATAAGATATAAATCGAGAAGGTCATGATAATGAACACTAATATTTTGGTTGCGGTTTGCAAATATACATCGGTGAATTTCAATGTTCCTTCCTCCTTGCGTGGCGCAGCTTAATTAAGGTATAAATTCCTAAGCCTGCAACGAAAAGAACGACGATTTCCAGCATCGTATCGAAGGCACGGAAGTCAACCAAAATAGCATTAACCATATTTTTTGCCCCGGCAAGTTTGTACGAATCCTTGTAATAATCTGAAATCGGTTCGAACAAATGATGTCCTTGCGCGGATAGACCGATTACAGTTAGCGTAAGCCCGACACCAATGGCAATAATGGCATTAGAAATGCGGAATCTCACGTTGGTCACATACTTGTTCACCTTCGGCAAGAAGTAGAAGCAAAGAAGGAACAAAGCAGTTGAAATCGTTTCAACGACAAGCTGCGTGAGCGCCAGGTCGGGTGCACGGAAGATAACGAAAAACAATGAAACAATATAGCCGATAACACTTACGGCTATAATCGAGATCAGTCTCGATTTCGTAAATAACATATAGATGGCTGCTGCGACCATCGTGAATCCGAGCATATACTCATAAAGCTCGATAGGAGAATTGTCCGAAAAGTCGAGGTAGATCGCGTCTTGAAAAATTAGCGAGCCTCCTACCATAACGATTACAAATACGAAGAGGTAGGACAAGTAATGTGTTGTCGATCCAGTCATGTAAAATTTTGTGATCAGGCCGGCAATACGTTCCATCTCTATAAGCCCGCGGTCATAGACTTTATTCAAGCTGAATTTTAATGGAATACTGTCGTATATATTGCGGAATTTGGTTAAATAGATATATAGCAGCGATCCGATAACGACAATTCCTATCGTCATAAGAAGCTCTGTGTTGAAGCCGTGCCATACGGAAATATGAACATGCCATTCCTCACCGTTTGCGAAGGCCTGAGGCAAAATTTCTTTTACGATCGGCTCTAGTAGCGATGTCGCAATGAGGTTCGGAAAGAAGAACAAGGTGATGACAAGTGCAGCTAAGATCATGGGGGAGATAAGCATACCAAGTGGTGCTTCATGCGGCTTACGCTCCAGCTGCTTAGGCTGATAAGGGCCTGTAAAGGCTTTGAAAATTAGAATCATACAATATACG